>JBGAMJ010000132.1:12062-15836 GCA_044223035.1 Piscinibacter sp. | reverse complement strand
GGCTCTGCCGGCGCGACGCGCCGGCCGCCTTCCACGGCCCGCCCGGCTTCAAGGCCCGGCGGGCCGTGTTGCGTTCAGACCCCGGCGCACCGTGTCGCATCCACCGGGCGACGGCGGCCGCGCCGCCGGCCGTCACCAGTTGTGGATGTCCGGGTTCGCGTAGACGAACGCGTTCTCCGGCACCGCCACGCAGGAATACGAGAACGACAGGCTGACGTCGAGCGCCGTCACCTGGTGCCACCAGCCGAGCGGCAGGAAGATGGTCTCGCCGGGCTCCACCACCACGTCGAGCACCGTCACGTCGCGAAAGCGCGGGTAGCGCGTGAAGTCGGGCCGGTCGAGGTCGATCGGGCTGAACACCTGGTAGTGGTTATAGAGCCGGGGCGTCTCCAGCGGCGAGATCAGCCGCCAGCGCTTGCGCCCGACCACCTGCGTGTGGAACAGCATCACCGTGTCGTGGTGCAGCGGCGTGACGGTGCCCGCCGGGCCGAACCAGAACGACGAGCGAGCCGGCAGCTCGGCCGCGTCGACATAAGGCGGCAACGAGCCGATGTCGTCGAGCAGCGGGGCGAACTCGGGCCGCCGCAGCGCCTCGTTGTTGGCCGTCATGTAGTAGTCGTTGGTCGCGCCGCCGGCCAGCACCTGGTCGACGAAGTCCGCCAGCCGTGCAGTGCGCCGATGCGCCAGCTTGTTCTGCTCGAACTGCGGATCGGCGCTGCGCTCGGCCTGGATCTCGACTTCCAGGTGGCCGAAGCGCTCGCGCAGGTCGGCCGGCGACCAGCGGCGCATCGCCGGCCAGTCGTCGGCGAGGCCGGTGATGACCAGCGGGCGACAGGCGCAGACGTGGTGCCGCATGAACTCCTCGTAGGGCAGGTGGCTGCGCTTTTCCACCCGCGCGTAGTCAGGTACCCACTGCCACAGCCGCTGCGTGTTGGCGCACACGGATTCGAGCTTGCGCAGGAGCTGCTGGTGGCGCCGCGCGGCCACGAACACCGGGTCCTGCTCCATGCCGCGGATTGCGGCGTCGCAGGCAGCGGCATCGAGCCCGGCATCGATCATGGTCTGCAGCATCGATTCGGGCGTGCAGTCACGCAGCCGGTTCTCGGCGATCCACTGGCGCCAGCCGTCGTCGAGCGGGACGGCAGCCACCTGGCGCGGCCGGGGCGGCGGGGAGGTGATGTCTGCGTTCATCGCGCGATCTCCGTCCGAATGGTCGCGCGGAGTGTATCGGCGGGGTCGGCGCTATGCTCCATGCGATCGACGAAGTTGCATCGGAAGCCTGCCGCAACGGCCTCCCGATCGCTTGCCCACGACATCCCCCACGACCGATGCCGCACGCCCCGCCGCCCCAGCCGCTCACCTCCCGCATGGAGGGCGTGCTCGAACGAATCCGTCGCGCCGGCCGCCCGCCGTTCCACACGCTGTCCGTCGCCGAGGCACGCATCGCCTACGGCGCCGCAGCCGAGGTGCTGGAATTGCCGACGGCGCCGCTGCCGCGCGTCGAGGCCCTCACCGTCCCGTCGGACGACGGCACGCCGCTGGCGGCGCGGCTGTACGCGCCGAGCACCGATGCCGGCCTGCCGGTGCTGCTGTACCTGCATGGCGGAGGCTTCACGATCGGCGGTCTGAATACGCACGACAGCCTGTGCCGCCAGCTCGCGCTGCGCAGCGGCGCCGCGGTCGTTGCGCTCGACTACCGGCTGGCGCCGGAGCATCGCTTCCCGATCGCGGTCGACGACGCCTGGTCGGCATTGCGCTGGCTGGCCGAGCACGGACACACGCTCGGGCTCGACGGCCGCCGGCTCGCCACCGGCGGCGACAGCGCAGGCGGCACACTCGCCGCCGTGGCGGCGATCCACGCGCGCGACATCGGCCTGCCGCTGCGTGCCCAACTGCTGATCACGCCCGGCACCGCGGCACAAACCGACAGCCTGTCGCACCGGACCTACGCCAACGGCTACCTGCTGGAAGCCGACGGCATCGACTGGTTCTTCCGCCAGTACATCGACGAGGACCAGCGCGCCGACTGGCGCTTCGCGCCGCTGAACGCCGACGACCTGGACGGCGTCGCGCCCGCCTGCGTGGTGCTTGCGGAATGCGATCCGCTGGTCGACGAGGGCCTGGCCTACGCCGACCGGCTGCGTGCCGCCGGCGTGGCGGTCGACCTGGAGCTGGTGCGCGGCGTCACGCACGACTTCATCAAGCTCGGCCGCGTGCTGCCGGAAGCCGCTGCGGCGCAGCAGGCGGCGGGCGATTTCCTGCGCCGGGCCTTCGAGACCTGAGCCGCTCCGGGCGGCCGCCGCGCGGCAGCCGCCGCCCGTTGGGGGCCGAAGCAACTTCGGGCAGCCGAGGCTTCCCTCATGTGTCGGTGACCCGCAAGCCGGCTATCGATCCCGCCTTCCGACCAGCGGACGGAAAGACGGAGTCGACGCCACGATTTGATAGAAATATCACGCTAGCGGCCGCTTTTTTGATCACAATGACAAGATCGACAGGGGCTGCCGGCACCATCTGTCGGCGCCGGCGAGGTTCTGGCCGTTGCACCCTTCCGAGCCCGAAGTTGCCCCGACATTCCGGCCGGCTCGCCATGAACATCCGATCTCGTCGTCACGCCACCGGTTTTCGTGGAGGCGTCGGCGTCGACCGCGCGAACCGGTACACCCGACTCCCCCATGGTCAGCCGCAATCCCGATCGTCCGAGACTGGCCGAAACACCGGAATCTCGGCACGACGTCGCCCGCGAAATGATCCGGCAAGTGGCGCGGCGCATGCGGCTGTCGACGTCCACCTCTTTCATGGGCTACGGCCTGCAGGCCCTGCTGCTGATCGATCGGGTGCCTGGGCGCCTGCTGATCGCGTGGGTGGTCAGCGTCGCTCTGTGCGAAGTCTTCAACAACGTGGTGGCGAGCAAGCTGCTCGGCGCCGACGACGACCCGGCACGGCGCGCCCGGCTGCTGGTCATGCTGCAGTTGGGGCTCGGGATGTGCGGCGGAAGCTGGGGCGCCGTGATCCTGCTGCCTGGAGTCGGCAGTGATCTGCAGGTGCTGACCGTGCAATCGATGTTCCTGGCCGTCGCCGGCATCATGTCGATCCACAACCTGAGCTACCACCCCGGCTGCCTGCTGATCTTCGGCCTCGGCCTGGCGGGGCCCGCCATCGGTGCAGCCTTCATGCATCGATTTCCGGTGCACCTGGCGGTGGCCGGGGCGGCGCTGGTGGTCGTCACGCAGATCTACGGCTGGTCGACGCGCAGGCTGATGTTCAAGGTCATCGGCACGAACATCGTGAACGAACAGGTGACGGCCGAACTGCAGCGCAGCCACGACGAACTCACCGAAGTCATGGATCGCCTGCGCCGGTTGGCCTCATTGGACTCGCTGACCCAGTGCCTGAACCGGCGTGCCCTGATGGAGGAGATGGCGCGCGAACTGGCGCGCTGTGAACGCTACGACTCCAGCTTCGGCCTGATCATGCTCGACCTGGACCATTTCAAGTCGATTAACGACCGGTACGGGCACATGGGCGGCGACGCGGTGTTGGTGGGCGTCGCCACCCGGCTTCGCAGCCAGTTGCGTCCGACCGACTTCCTCGGACGCTGGGGTGGCGAGGAGTTCCTGTGCCTGCTGACGCATGCCAGCCACGAGGCCGTGGAACAGAAGGCCGAGGCCATGCGGCGGTCGCTGGCGAATCCGGGCATGGAAGTGCCCGGAGCCGTCATCCATGTGACGGCGTCTATCGGCGTGGTGATGTACCGCCCGGGCCGGACCCTCGAGG
>JBGAMJ010000132.1:0-12024 GCA_044223035.1 Piscinibacter sp. | reverse complement strand
CCGCCACGTCGACAGCCGGTTCAGCCGGCCGCGATGCGGCCGCGCCGGCGTTGCACCGGCGGCGCCAGCAGGCTGCGCGCGCGCCGCACCGGTTCGGGCGCCGGCGGCATCTCGGATTCGGATTCCAGCACCGGCGACTGTTCGGCAGCCGCCACCAGCGCGGTGCTGTAGCGCGGCGGCCAGTGCCGGAGCGTCGCGCGGCGCAGCAGTGCCACGCTGCTGCCGGGGTTGAAGCTGCGCTCCAGCACGTGCGTCAGCAGGTGGCGGTTGACACGTTCGGTGATGACGAGCGTCGAGCAGCGCGTGCCGTAGCTCTGGTCGGCCGAGCGGATGAACGCGGCCGACAGCGTGCGCTCCCAGTCGAGCGGAATACCCGTCGACGGCAAGTCCGGATCGGGCGCCTCGGTGCGATCGGCGAGTGCGGCGAACAAACGGTCGGCCAGGTCGTCCACCGACACCGCCTGCGGGATCGCCTCGGCCAGGCGCGCCTTCAGTGCCGCCACTTTCGGCCAGGGCGTGTCGAGACCGGCGTTCGACACACCGTGCACGCCCCGATCCAGCCGCACCGGATGCAGCGCGGTGTTGGATGCCCACAGGCATTCGCCGAGGCGGAAGTCCGCCATCACGAGGTTGAAGCCGTTGTGGCCCGACAGCGCGGTGCGCATCCAGAAGCGGTCGGTCGGGTCGCGGCCGCTGAGCCAGTCGGGGACGATGCGCCCGCGCGATGGCGCCAGCGGGTCGTTGCGTGCCGGGTCGCGCACGTTGGTCAGGAAGGCCATCCGGCCCTCGGCGGTCAGCCCGAGCCAGGTGCCGCCGGATTCGAGGTCACGGCCGGAGAGGATCGCCGGCCCGCCGGAATCGGGAGTCCACCAGGCCATGCGGGCAGCGGGGCGCTTGAAGTACTCGTCGCGGTTGGCGGCGACGACCAGCGGGAATCGGCGATCCTGGTCGATCGCGAGGGCTACCAGGCACATGGCTCGAACACTTCGACGTGCCGGGAGCCATTCAGGCAGGGCGCCAGCACCGCGGCCTCGACTGCGATCTCGGCCGCCAGTTCGGGCGTGATGCCACCGGCTGGCGCCGGCTCGGCACGGGAGTAGATTTCCATCCAGGTCTGCTCGGTCAGCGGATCGGCCGGGCGGCGCAGAAGGCGCGCCTGCAACCCGGGGTGTCGGTCGCGCAGCCGGGCCTGGAAATCAAGCACCAGCCGCCGTGCTTCGGCAGTGCGCGACGGGGAAATTCGATAGTAGATGAACAGTTCGCGCACCGAACCTCCGCCCCGTGAACTGCTGCGCGCCCCCACCTGCCACCACTGCACGGGCACGCCGCCCGAGCAAACTATTCACGCCACCGCGTCGTCCGTCCCCGGCAGGCGGTAGGGCAGTTCGCGCCGCGCGAGCACCGGCCCGTCGACGCCGCGCAGGCGGCAGACCGCCGATCCGGCCGCGGCGATCCGCAGTTCGACCAGCGCGGCGTAGCGGCCTGATGCGTCCGGTCGCGGCGCGGCATTGACGACTTCGCCGGCCGGCTGCGACGGATCGTCGCCGGCGAACACCTCGTCGCCGGGCGCCGCCGGCTGTCCACGTCGAAGCGGAACCATGCCCCGCTTGATCGTGCCTCGGTACTGAGACCGCGCGACGACCTCCTGCCCCGGATAGCAGCCCTTGCGGAAGTCGACGCCGCCGACCTGCTCGAAGTTGACCATCTGCGGCACGAAGTGCTCCGCCGTGGCCGCCTCGATCGCCGGCACGCCGGACTCGACTTCGAGCCAGCGCCAGACCGCGGCCGGCAGCGCCGGGTCGCCCACCGACGGCAAGCCGGGCGCGACGCCGGCCTCGGCCTCGGCTTCGATCGCGACGAGCGCACGCACACAGCCCGCCGCGTCCGGCGTCGCAGCACGGTGACGCCGGGCGCAGGCGCCCGCCGCAGCCATGCCTCCGCGGTCGGCCCGACGGCGCCGTACAGCACCGGCGCGCCGGTCGCGTCGCTCAGCTTGCAGCGCGCGCGCAGCACGAACATCGACAACCGCTTCAGCGAGGCCGCCAGCACGCTCGCGTGGCAGGCCAGCAGCAGGCTGCCGTCGCTGGCCTTCCAGACGGTGAAGCTGGCGAGCAGCCGGCCTTGGCGGAGCAGTAGCCGGCCGGTCTTGCCTCGCCGGCGCCGAGACTGGTCACGTCGTTGGTGAGCTGGCCGTGCAGAAAACGCGCGGCCTCGTCGCCGCCCAGGCGCGGATGAGGCCCAGGTGATCGAGGGCGACGATGCCGTGGTGGGCCGGGTGGGCGGGCGCCTGCGCGGTGTCGTCCGGGGCGGTGTGAACGGGCTCGTGGGCGATCGGGGCGTCGGTCATGCTGTCATTATCATCAGCACCCATGTTCTCTCGCCCCGCAAGGTTTCCCGCCCGTCCGGATGCGCCAGCCCCGATGTCGCCAGTCCGGGCCGCGGTGGCTACGGTCGTCGTCGCCGGCGGAGCGATGCTTCGACGATGACCGTGGGCCGCGCGCTGCGCCGTCTGTTGCTGATCCTGGTCCTCGCGTCGCTCGCCCTGGCCGGCGCGGGCGCCTGGTGGTTGCAGCGCCCGTTGCCTTTGGCGTCGGCGACGATCGAACTCGACATCGAGCCCGGCACGCTGCCGCGCGATGTCGCCCAGGCCTGGGTGCAGGCCGGCGTCGGCGCACCGGCCTGGCTGCTCTACGAGTGGTTCCGCTGGTCGGGCGAATCGCGCCGCATCCGCGCGGGCAGCTACGAACTGGCGCGCGGCGCCACGCCGGTCACGCTGTTGCAGATGATGGTGCGCGGCGACGAGCGCTACGCCGTCGTGCGGCTGATCGAGGGCTGGACCTTCCGCCAGTTCCGCGCCGAACTGGCCCATGCCGAAGGCCTGAAGCCGACCATCGTCTCGATGAGCGATGCCGAGGTGATGGCCGCGCTCGGCCTGCCCGGGGTCAGCCCCGAGGGCCGCTTCTATCCCGACACCTACGCCTACAGCAAGGGCAGTGACGACCTGGCCGTGCTGCGCCGCGCGCAGCGCGCGATGCAGCGCCGAGCCGAGGCGGCCTGGGCGGAGCGCGCGCCCGACACGCCGCTGCGCGGCGTCGACGATGCGCTGACGCTCGCGTCGATCGTCGAGAAGGAAACCGGCACCGCGGCCGACCGCGGCAAGGTCGCCGGCGTGTTCGTCAACCGGCTGCGCCTGGGCATGCCGCTGCAGACCGATCCGACGGTGATCTACGGCCTGGGCGATGCCTTCGACGGCAACCTGCGCAAGCGCGACCTGCTCGCCGACACGCCCTACAACACCTATGTGCGCACCGGCCTGCCGCCGACGCCGATCGCGATGCCCGGCAAGGCGGCGCTGCTGGCCGCGGTGCGGCCCGATCCGACACGGGCGCTGTACTTCGTTGCCCGCGGCGACGGCAGCAGCCAGTTCAGCGAATCCCTGGCCGACCATAATCGCGCCGTCCAGCAGTTCCAGCGCGGACGCTGAACACCAGGGCAGGGGACGGCAGTGCGCGGTCGATTCATCACGTTGGAAGGCATCGACGGTGCCGGCAAGTCCTCGCACATCGAGGCACTGGTGCAGCACCTGCGCGGCAGAGGCGCGACGGTGCTGAGCACCCGCGAGCCCGGCGGCACGCCGCTGGCCGAGCGGCTGCGCGACCTTGTGCTCAACGCCCCGATGGACCCGCTGACCGAGGCGCTGCTGGTGTTCGCCGCGCGGCACGACCACATCGTCCACGCGATCGAACCGGCGCTGGCGCGGGGCGACACGGTGGTCTGCGACCGCTTCACCGACGCGACCTTCGCATACCAGGGCGCCGGCCGCGGCTTCGATCGCGAGCTGCTGGCGCAACTCGAGGGGTGGGTGCAGCACGGCCTGCAACCGGACCTGACGCTGTGGTTCGACCTGCCGGCTGCGCAGGCCGAGGCGCGCCGGGCCGCGGTGCGTGCGCCCGATCGCTTCGAACGCCAGGACGCCGCGTTCTTCGAGCGGGTGCGCGGCGGTTACCAGGCGCGCATGGACGCTGCACCGCAGCGCTTCGCCCGCATCGATGCGAGTGCCGATCGCGACGGCGTCTGGCGCCAGGTCGTGGCGGCGCTGGAGGCCCGCGGATGGTGAGCGCACCCGCGCGGGCGGCGCGCACCGCGCCGTTGGGCGCGCTGGCGAACGTGCCGCCGACGCCGCCGCTGATCGGCCCCGACGGTGCGCTGCCCTTGCCCTGGCTGGCCGGCCCGCTCGCCGCGGCGCTGTCGTTCCGGCATGCGCACGCGCTGCTGGTGCAGGGCCCAGCCGGTGTCGGGCAGTTCGAGCTGGTCATGATGCTGGCGCAATCCTGGCTGTGCGAGGCCGAACCAACCGGCAGCTCGCACCTCGCCTGCGGCCGCTGCGCGGGCTGCCGGCTGGTGCAGGCACATTCGCATCCCGATCTGCTGGTGCTGCTGCCCGAATCGTTGCGCGATGCGCTGGGCTATGGCAGTGCCGACGACGCTGCCGGCGCCGAGTCGCCCGGCGAGCGGTCGGGCGGCTCCAGCACCAAGCGCAAGCCCAGCAAGGACATCCGCGTCGACGAGGTACGCCAGGCGATCGCCTTCGCGCAGACCTCCTCGGCGCGCGGACGTGCCAAGGTCGTCGTGATGCACCCCGCCGAACGCATGAACGGCATTTCGGCCAATGCGTTGCTGAAGACGCTGGAGGAGCCGCCCGGTTCAGCCCGGCTGGTGCTGGCCTGCGCCGCACCGCACGCGCTGCTGCCGACGATCCGCAGCCGATGCCAGTCGGTCGTGCTCGGCCTGCCGGACGCTGCCACCGCCGAAGCCTGGCTGGCCGATCGCGGCGTCGCGCAGCCGGGCGTGATGCTGGCGGCGGCCGGTGGCCAGCCCTTGGACGCGCTGGCCGGGGCGCAGGACGGCATCGACGCCGCGCTCTGGCTCGCGCTGCCGAAGCACGTCGCCCGTGGCGATGCGGCGCCGCTGTCCGGCTGGCCGCTGCCGCGCCTGATCGAGATGCTGCAGAAGCTCTGCCACGACGCGTTGTGCGTCGCCGCGGGCGCGGCGCCGCGCTACTTCCCGGCCGCGTCGCTGCCGCCGGCGGCGGACGCCGCAGCGCTGTCGGCCTGGTGGCGCGAGCTGGCACGCAGTGCCCGCCATGCCGAGCACCCGTGGAACGCGGCGCTGATGAACGAATCGCTCGTCGCCGCCGCACGCGAAGCGCTGGCGCCGGCTGCGCGAGCGCCCGGGCGTCTGCGCGCCCGCTCGCGGGGTGATTCGCTACACTCCGCCGGATGAACGATCCCGCTCCGCGACTGGTTCCCGCCGCCCCGCCTGCGGCAGCCGGCCGGCCGAGCGTGATCCAGCTGGTGTTCCGCGAGAAGGGCGCGCTGTACGCCGCCTACGTGCCCTTGTTCAGCGACGGCGGCCTGTTCGTGCCGACGACGCGCGACTACCGGCTCGGCGAGGACATCTACCTGCTGCTGTCGCTCCCCGACGATCCGCAGCGCTACCCGGTGGCCGCCAAGGTCGCCTGGATCACGCCGGCCAACGCATCGGGCGGCCGCACGCAGGGCGTCGGCGTGCGCTTCCCGACCGACGAGAAGACGCGCGTGCTGCGCCTGAAGATCGAAGAGATCCTCGGCACCTCGATCTCGTCGGCCAAGCCGACCCAGACCATCTGATCGCCGGCCCCGGAACCCGGGACACGGCCCGCGCCGCGGCGCGAGGCCCGTGGCGGCCGGCGGCCTCCACGCCACCATGTACATCGACTCGCACTGCCACCTGAGCTTTCCCGAACTCGCCGAGCGCATCGACGCGATCCGCGCCGACATGCAGACCGCCGGCGTCGACCGCGCACTGTGCATCTGCACCACGCTGGAGGAGTTCGACGACGTGGTCGCGCTGGCCGAGCGCTACGACAACTTCTGGGCCAGCGTCGGCGTGCACCCGGACAACGAGGGCGTGCGCGAGCCGAGCGTCGACGACCTGCTCGAGCGGGCCGCCGCGCATCCGCGCGTCGTCGCGATCGGCGAGACCGGGCTCGACTACTACCGCCTCGGCGAGCGCAGCATCGACGACATGGCCTGGCAGCGCGAGCGTTTCCGCGTGCACATCCGCGCCTCGCTGGCGAGCGGGCTGCCGCTCGTGATCCACACCCGCAGTGCGTCGGACGACACGCTGGCGGTGCTGCGCGACGAGGGCGCGGGCCGCGCAAGCGGCGTCTTCCACTGCTTCACCGAGACGGCGGCGGTCGCGCGCGCAGCGCTCGACCTGGGCTTCCACGTGTCCTTCTCCGGCATCCTGACCTTCAAGAACGCCGGTGACCTGCGCGAAGTCGCCCGCTTCGTGCCGCTGGACCGCTGCCTGATCGAGACCGACAGCCCCTACCTCGCGCCCGTGCCGTATCGCGGCAAGACCAACAACCCGTCCTACGTGCCCTTCGTCGCGCGCCAGATCGCCGAGCTCAAGGGGCTGCCGGTCGAGGCCGTGGCCGCCGCCACTTCCGCCAACTTCGAGCGCCTGTTCGGACTCGACCGAGCCTCCGATGAAAACAAGAATTCACTTTAAGAACATTGTCTATCTGATTGCGGCGATTGGATTTTCTACTGCGCAAGCGGGTTCCTATGACGATTTCATCGCCGGCATCAAGCGCGACCACCCCAACGTCGTCCAGGAACTGCTGCAACGTGGCTTCGACCCGAACACGCGCGACGAGCGCGGCCAGCCCGGGCTGGTGCTTGCGCTCAAGATCGAGTCGACGCGCGTCGCCGAGGCGCTGATCGCGAGCCCGGCGCTCGACGTCGACGCCGTCAACGGCGCCGGCGAATCCGCTTTGATGGTGGCGGCGCTCAAGGGCGAGGTCGGCCTGTGCCGGCGGCTGCTCGAGCGCGGCGCCAAGGTCGACAAGCCCGGCTGGTCGCCGCTGCATTACGCGGCCAGCTACCCGGAGAGCAGCGACACCGTCCGGCTGCTGCTGGAGCGCGGTGCCAAGATCGAGGCCGAATCGCCCAACCGCACCACGCCGCTGATGATGGCCGCGCGCTACGGCCACGAGGGCAGCGTCGACGCGCTGCTGGCCCGCGGCGCCGATCCGCGGCGCAAGAACGACCTGGGGCTCGATGCGGTCGATTTCGCGCGCCAGGGCGGGCGCGAATCGCTGACCGCCAAGCTCGAACGCGCAGCGCGCTGAGCGGCACCGCCCGTCGCGGATGACCGGAACCCTGCGGCTGTGTCCGCTTTTTTCCGACACGCGGGATGGGGGGGCACCCACTGCCACGCACCGGCGGTGGCGCCTAAATTGCAAGGCATCGACAGTCCCTACGAGGAGCCCGTCATGCAACCGTCGCCGCTTCAAGCCAATCCGTTCGCGATGCTGACCCATCCCGAGGCCGTCATGCAGGCCATCGAGGAATCCGATCGCCTGAACCGCCTGCACCGGCGCGTGTGTCGCCCGCTGGACAAGCCGCTGGCCGCCGAGGCCGGCAGCGAACAAGCCGAGTTCGACGCCGTCGTCGACGGCGCCGCCGGCACCGATCTCTGACCCTGCGCCGCCGGCCTGGCGCAGAGCGCCGGTCGCCCGGAGCGGCCGCCGGTCCACCGGCGCCCGGTTCGGTCGATGACGGAAGTCACGCCGGTGTAGGCATCGCGCATCGATCTCGACCACCTGCGCGACCCATCCCTCGAAGTACCGCCAGCCCGCTTCCCGGACGCCCCGTCCGACGCCAGCATCGCCGCCCACTGCAACATGGTTCTTGCCGAATCGCTCGGCACGTTCTGGCTCGTGCTAGGCGGCTGCGGCAGCGCGGTGCTGGCCGCGGGCGCTCCGGCGTCGATCGGTGCGCTCGGCGTGTCGCTGGCCTTCGGGCTGACGGTGCTGACGATGGCGTATGCCATCGGCCCCGTCTCCGGCTGCCACCTGAATCCGGCGGTGTCGCTCGGCCTGGTCGTCGGCGGGCGCTTCAAGGCGGCCGAACTCCTGCCGTACACGGTTGCGCAGTGCCTGGGCGCGGTCGGCGCGGCGATCGTGCTGATGTGCATCGCCAGCGGAAAGCCCGGCTTCGACGCCGGCCACGGCCTCGCGGTCAACGGCTTCGGCGAGCTGTCGCCCGGCGGCTATTCGCTGGTCAGCGGCTTCATCACCGAGGCGGTGATGACCTTCTTCTTCCTCGTCATCATCCTCGGCGCCACCGACGCGAAGGCCGCCGCCGGCTTCGCGCCGATCGCGATCGGGCTCGGCCTGACGTTGATCCACCTGATCAGCATCCCGGTGACCAACACCTCGGTGAATCCGGCGCGCAGCACCGGCCCCGCACTGGTGGCCGGCGGCATCGCGCTGCAGCAGCTGTGGCTGTTCTGGCTGGCACCGGCCGTCGGTGCCATCGCGGCCGGCGTGGTGTGGCGCGTGCTGGGCAGTCCCAGCAACGCATCCTGAGCGTCGATCCAGGTTCCAGGCGGGCGAGGCTGGACGCCGCATCCAGGCGTCCGGAATTCAGCCGCCGGTGACCGGTGGCACCAGCACGTAGCCGGCGCCGCGCACCGATTTCAGCAACTGCGGCGCCTGCACGTCGGTTTCCAGCTTCTTGCGCAGCCGGCCGACCTGCACGTCGATCGTGCGGTCGAACGGGCCGGCCTCGCGGCCGCGCGTGTGCTCGAGCAGGAAGTCGCGCGAGAGCACGTGCCCGGCGTGGGCGGCGAACACGACCAGCAGGTCGAACTCGCCGGTCGTCAGCACGATCTCGCCCTGCGGGCCGACCAGCCGGCGGGCCGCGGTGTCGAGCTCGAAGCCGGCGAAACGGTAGGAGGCGCCGCGGCGGGCCGGTGCCGATGCCGCGGCGGCCGGCGCGTCCGCCGGCTCCACCGTCGCGGTCCGGCGCAGCACCGCGCGCACGCGCGCCAACAGCTCGCGCAGGTCGAAGGGCTTGGTGACGTAGTCGTCCGCACCGATTTCCAGGCCGACCACCTTGTCCACTGCCTCGCCGCGCCCGGTGACGATCACCAGCCCGCTGCGGTGGTGCTCGCGCAGGTGGCGCGCGATCGCCAGCCCGTCCTCGCCGGGCAGGCCCAGGTCGAGCAGCACCAGATCCGGCGGATCGGCGTCCATCAGCGCCATCAGCGCGGCGCCGGCGTGCAGTTCGGAGACGCGAAAGCCCTGCGCGCGGAAGTAGTGCCCCAGCAATTGCGTGATGTCGGACTCGTCGTCGAGGACCGCGATATGCGTGGGGGACGGCATGGCGTGGCGGGGTGGGGGTGGCCGGAAGCTGAACGTTACACGGCATTCACGTTCGATTCACCCGGCGACACTCCTCGTCGCTCACGTCTGTTCCTGCGCGGCCGAAAACGCGGAATCTGATTCCAGGAATTGCCAGATGCGAACCAATCTACCGGTGACCGGCCGCGCACACACCCTGTCCGAAGGCGCGACGCTGATGTCGACGACCGATGCCGACAGCCGGGTCACCTACGCGAACGATGCCTTCGTGCAGATCAGCGGCTTCAGCCGGGAAGAATTGATCGGCGAGCCCCACAACCTGGTACGCCACCCGGACATGCCGCCGGCGGCGTTCGCCGACATGTGGCAGACGCTGCGCGGCGGCGAGTCGTGGACCGCGCTGGTCAAGAACCGCTGCCGCAACGGCGACCATTACTGGGTGCGCGCGAACGCCACGCCGGTGATGCGCCATGGCCGGCTGCACGGCTACCTGTCGGTACGCACCTGCCCGGCCGCGGACGAGGTCGCGGCCGCCGAGGCGCTGTATGCCGACTTCCGCGACGGCCGCGCCGGCAGCCGCCGCTTCCACAAGGGGGTGATCGTGCGAACCGGCGCAATGCGCTGGCGCTCGGTGCTGCAGACGCTGCCGGTGCGCTGGCGCGTGCGCGGCGCGCTGGCGGCCGTCGTCGGCGTGGTGGCCGGCGGCGCGGCAGCGGCGGGTGTGCCGGCACCCGCGGTGGCGATCGTCGGCGGCCTGGCCGCCGGCGCGGCGCTGGCCGCCGGGCTGTGGATCGAGGCGCAGGTGACGCGCCCGCTGCAGCGCCTGGCGGAGCAGGCGCAGCGCATCGCCAACGGCGAGCAGGGCATCGACATGAACCTCGACCGGGTCGACGAGATCGGCATGGCGATGCGCTCGGTGAACCAGCTCGGGCTGATGTTCCGCTGGGTCATCGACGACGTTGCCGAGCAGGTGGCTCATGTGCAGGCGGCCACCGCCGAGATCGCCCAGGGCAACCACGAACTGAGCTCGCGCGCCGAGGAAGCGGCGGCCAGCCTGGAGCAGACCGCGGCGTCGATGGAGCAGATGAGCGCCACCGTGCGCAACAACGCCGACTCCGCGGCCGAGGCGGCGCGCCTGTCCGGCGAGACCTCGCACGCGGCGGCGGCGGGCGGCACCGCGGTCGGCCAGGTCAGCGCCACGATGGACGAGATCACTGCGTCGAGCCGGCGCATCGCCGACATCACCTCGGTGATCGACGGCATCGCATTCCAGACCAACATCCTGGCGCTGAACGCCGCGGTCGAGGCCGCCCGGGCCGGCGAGCAGGGCCGCGGCTTCGCGGTGGTGGCCGGCGAGGTGCGCAACCTGGCCCAGCGCAGCGCCGAGGCCGCCAAGGAGATCAAGCAGCTCATCGGCGCCAGCGTCGACACCGTGGCCGTCGGCGGCAAGCGTGCCGGTGAAGCGAGCCGCACCGTCGGCGAGATCGTGTCGCAGGTGCAGCGCGTGTCGGGCCTGATCGGCGAGATCAGTTCGGCCACGCAGGAGCAGACCACCGGCATCTCGCAGGTCAGCGAGGCCGTCGCCCAGCTCGACAAGGTGACGCAGCGCAACGCGGCGCTGGTCGAGGAGTCGGCCGCGGCGTCGGAAAGCCTGCTGCGCCAGGCCGACCAGCTCATGCACGCCGTCGGCATCTTCCGCCACGAGGCGGTGCGCTAGCGCCGGCGGGTCTCACCGCGGGCGATCGAAACGGACCATCGACTCCCACCTTTGGGGGAGAGATGGGTGAGGTGGGCGTCCGGCACTACAGATCGCCGGGCGAGGCGCCGAAGTTGGGTCACTACCGCCACGACGACGGCGCCGGCACGGCCGGTACCTCGCGCGGCTCCGTTTCCCTGACTCCAACACGGCGGTACCCCATGATCCAGAAGGTTTCCGAACCGAGCCGCCCCGCCGTCGTACCAGGCAGGCTTTCCATGTCCTCCGAGTGGCAGCACATCGGCCGCACCGGCGATCTCGTGATGCTGGTGGCGCTCTGCGTGTCCGGTCTCGCGGCCGTCGGCCTGGGCAGCCACTACCAGGAGCTGATGCTCGCGCTGAGCGTCGCCGGCGCGCTGGTGCTGCTCGGCAGCCTGGCCTTCGTGCTGCTGCGCGGCAGCTTCGCGAGCCGGCTGCTGCTGGCCACCTGCAACGCGGCGATGGTCGCGCTGCACATCCAGGTGTCGCGCGGCACGGTGGAACTGCACTTCGGCGCCTTCGTGCTGCTGGCGGTGCTGCTGATCTACCGCGACTGGCGCCCGATCGTGTTCACCGCGGCGGTGCTCGCGGTGCACCACCTGGCGTTCGACCGGCTGCAGGCGGCCGGCTTCGGCGTCTGGTGCACGCCCGACGCCAGCTTCGTGCGCATGCTGTGCCATGCGCTGTATGTCGTGATCCAGACCGGCGCCGAGGTGTTCTTCGCGGTGGCGCTGGGCCGCTCGGTGCGCGAGGCCGCGGAAATGGCGATGCTGGCGCAGCACGTCGAGGGAACCGACCGGATCCGGCTCGATGTGTCCGGGCTCGCGGTCGCATCGCCGGTTGCCTGCTCGATGAAGGGCGCGATCGCGCGCATCGACGGCGCGGTGCGCGAGGTGGCCGAGGCCGCCGCCCGCATCGACGCGGCCAGCGCCGAGATCGCCGCCGGCAACCGCGACCTGAGCGGGCGCACCGAGACGCAGGCCGGCAGCCTGCAGCGCACGGCGGCCTCGATGCAGCACCTGACCGGCGCGGTTCGCGGCAACGCCGAGGCGTCGGTGCAGGCGCGCGGACTGGCCGACGCGGCCAGCACCGC
>JBGAMJ010000131.1:0-15599 GCA_044223035.1 Piscinibacter sp. | reverse complement strand
AACTACGATTTCGCCCCGGCGCTGCTCGAAGGAAGCTGGCTCGCCACCCGCTGGCTCGGCCCGCGCGTGGCAGCCGTCGGCGACTGCACCTGGGGCGCGCTCGACGGCATGAACGAGGCCGGCCTGGCCGCCTCGCTGTCGTTCGGCGGGCGCACCGTGTCGGGCACCGGCTTCGGCATCCCGCTGGTGCTGCGCTACGTGCTCGAGCAGGCGCAGACCACCGCCGCGGCGGTGGCGCTGCTGCAGCGCGTGCCCGTCAGCATGTGCTACAGCGTCACGCTGCTCGACCGCCACGGCGAATGGTCGACCGTGTTCGTCGCGCCCGACCGCCCGGCCGAGGCGACGCGCCGGCGCGTCGTCACCAACTACCAGCACCAGGTCGAGTGGCCGGAGCACGCCCGCGCCACGCGGGCGGTCGCGCGCTGCGCGCGGCTGCAGTCGCAGGTCGACGGCCCCGGCTCGCTGCAGGAAGCAGCCGACGCGCTGCTGCACGAACCGCTCTACCAGACGGCCTGGCAACGCGGCTACGGCACGCTGTACAGCGCCGTCTACCGGCCGCGCAGCGGGCGGATGGAACTGCTCTGGCCCGGGAACTGCTGGGCCCAGGCGCTCGACGGTTTCACCGCCGGGCAGCGCGACATCGTTCTGACGCCCGACGCGGCCCCCACGAACACACCGACCCCCGAATCGGCCGAGTAACACAAGACCCCAACCGGAGAACGACATGGCTACACCCACCCCGAAACGGCTGCCGCCGGCAGCCTGGATCCTGATCGCGATGCTGCTCGGCATCGCGATCGGCTACGCGATCTTCGTCGAGTTCCCCGACAAGAAGGTCGCCGCGCAGATCGCCGGCTACATCTCGATCATGTCCGACGTGTTCCTGCGGCTGATCAAGATGCTGATCGGTCCGCTGGTGTTCTCCACGCTGGTGGTCGGCATCGCGCACATGGGCGACGCGTCGTCGGTCGGCCGGGTGTTCGGCAAGGCGCTGGGCTGGTTCGTCACCGCCTCGCTGGTCTCGCTGGTGCTCGGGCTGGTGATGGCCAACCTGCTGCAGCCGGGTCTGAACCTCGGCCTGCCGCTGCCGGACATCGGCGCCTCGGCCAACCTCGCGACCTCCAAGTTCACGCTGAAGGATTTCGTCAGCCACCTGGTGCCGAAATCCTTCGCCGAGGCGATGGCGAACAACGAGATCCTGCAGATCGTCGTGTTCTCGATGTTCTTCGGCGTCGCACTGTCCGCCCTCGGCGAGAAGGGGCGCACGCTGGTCAACGCGATCGACGAGCTGGCGCACGCGATGCTGAAGATCACCGGCTACGTGATGAAGCTCGCGCCGCTGGCGGTGCTGGCGGCGATGGCGGCCACGGTGGCGGTCAACGGCCTGGAGATCCTGCTGAAGTTCGCCGTCTTCATGGGCGACTTCTACCTCGGCCTGTTCGTGCTGTGGGCGGTGCTGATCGCCGCCGGCTTCACCTTCCTCGGGCCGCGCGTGTTCAAGCTGCTGGTGCTGATCAAGGAGGCGTTCCTGCTGTCGTTCGCCACCGCCAGCTCCGAGGCCGCGTACCCGAAGATCCTCGACGCGCTCGACCGCTTCGGCGTCAAGCGCAAGATCTCGAGCTTCGTGATGCCGATGGGCTACTCGTTCAACCTCGACGGCTCGATGATGTACTGCACCTTCGCAGTGCTGTTCATTGCCCAGGCCTACAACATCCACCTGCCGATCGGCACGCAGATCACGATGCTGCTGATCCTGATGCTGACCTCCAAGGGCATGGCCGGCGTGCCGCGCGCGTCGCTGGTGGTGATCGCGGCCACGCTGAACCAGTTCAACATCCCCGAGGCGGGGCTGCTGCTGATCCTCGGCGTCGACACCTTCCTCGACATGGGCCGCTCGGCCACCAACGCGGTCGGCAACTCGATCGCCACCGCGGTGGTCGCCAAGTGGGAGGGCGAGCTGCTGCCGGAGGCGCAGGCGGCCGCGCACGCGGCGACGCTGGACGCCGCGCTCCCGAAACCCGCGAGTGCCTGAGGCGGCCATGCGCAGCCCCTGGCATCGGCGGCTGGCGGCGGGGCTGTGCCTCGCCCTCGGCCTGGCGGCGGGCCTGCCGGCGGCGGCCCAGTCCGAGACCTCGCCGGTCGCATTGACCGGCACCTTGCGAAAGGTGCAGGAAAGCGGCGCGATCACGATCGGCCACCGCGCGGCGTCGATCCCGTTCTCCTACCTGTCGGCGCGCGGCGAGCCGATCGGCTACACGATCGACCTGTGCCGCCTGCTGGTCGATGCGATCGGCGACGAGCTCGGCATGGCGGTCGAGATCCGCTGGCAGCCCGTGACGCCGGAGAACCGCGTCGAGGCGGTGACCTCCGGCCGGGTCGACCTGGAATGCGGTTCCACCACCAACAACGTCGAGCGGCAGAAGCAGGTCGCCTTCTCGCCGACGCTGTTCGTGTCGGGCACCAAGCTGCTGGTGCGGCGCGGCTCGCCGGTGAAGTCGTACCGCGACCTCGGCGGCCGCACCGTCGTCGTCACCGCCGGCACCACCAACGAAAAGGCGGTGAACGAGCTGGTCCGCAAGTTCAAGCTCGACACGAAGGTGGCGGTGGCACCCGACCACGCGGCCTCGCTGGCGCTGCTGGCCGCCGGCCAGGCCGACGCCTTCGCGACCGACGACGTGCTGCTGTACGGCCTGGTGGCGCAGAACAAGCTGCAGGCCGACTACACCGTCGTCGGCGAGTACCTGAGCTACGACCCCTACGGGATCATGTTCCGCAAGGGCGACGAGCAGCTCGCCCGCGTGGTCGACACGGCGTTCCGCCAGCTCGCCGGCGACCGCGAGATCGAGCGCCGCTACAACCGGTGGTTCCTGCGCAAGCTGCCCTCGGGCGTCAGCCTGGACCTGCCGATGAGCGCGCAGCTCGAGTCGCTGATCGGCGCGCTCGCCGCGAAGGCGGATTGACGGCACCCGGCCGACCCGCGCCGGCGCACCGCCGGCGGCCCGCGGCGGCAGCCGCCGCCGGGGCCGCCGCGCACCACCGGAGTGCGCCCTGCGCGAGTGCGTTCTTCGCATTCGGCAGAATCGCCGCATGAGCCTGCGCAGCGCCCTCGCCCCGTTCGCCGCACCGCGGCGGTGGCGCGTGCTGCTGGGTGTGCTGCTGGCGGCGGCGCTGCTGGCGGGCGCGGGCGTCGGCGGGCACCGCATCGGCTACGCCAGCGGGCTGGCGGCGCTGCGCTCCGACATCGACCACCGGCTCGACCTGTTCGCCGCCACCGCGCTCGGGCTGGTCAACCGGCTGGAGCACGTGCCGGCGACGATCCAGCTCAACCGCGAGGTGGTCGCGCTGTTCCGCGAGCCGGCGTCGCCGGCGCGCGTGGCCGAGGTCAACGACTTCCTGTACCGGCTCAATGCCCACCAGCGCAGCCAGGCGGTGTTCGTCGTCGACCAGCGCGGCATCGTCATCGCATCGAGCAACCCGGACCGGCCCGACGACAGCCGCCTCGGCGAAGACCTGTCGTACCGGCCGTACTACGTGGATGCGCTGTCCGGCCGCGTCGGCCGCCATTTCGCGATCGGCACCGCGCTGGAGGAGCCGGGCTACTTCTTCTCGCACCCGATCCGCGACGGTGCGCGCGTGGTCGGCGTCGCGGTCACGAAGATCGCGCTGGCGCCGATCGACGAGGCCTTCCCGCTGCTGGGCACGCCGGCGCTGATCGCCGACCGCAACCAGATCGTGATCCTGTCGTCGCGGCCGGAATGGCGCTACACGTCGATGAAGCCGCTGACGGTGGACTCCCGCGTCGACCTGGAGCTGACCGGCATGTACGGCGAGCACCGGATCGGCGACTTCCCGCTCGGCGTCGACCTGGCGCTGGACGATGACACGCCGTCGCTCGACCGCGTGATCGAGGCCGGCTCGCCGGCCGACCCCGCACACCGCCGCGACCAGCTGGTGCAGGGCCGCACGCTCGACGGCATGGACTGGCGGCTGCTCGTGTTCTCCGACCTGGCCCCGGTGCGCTACCGGGCGCGGGTGGCGGCGGCGCTGTCGAGCCTGGCGGCGGCGTTCGCGATCGTCACGCTGCTGTACCTGCTGCAGCGCCGGCGCATCGCGCGCCAGAAGCTGGAGGCCAAGCTGGCGCTGGAGCGCGTCAACGCCGAACTGGAGCGCACCGTCGAGAAGCGCACCCAGGCGCTGACCGACACCAATCGCGAGCTGCGCCGCGAGATGAGCGAGCGCATCCAGGCCGAGGCCACGCTGCGCGCCGCCCAGGACGACCTGGTGCAGGCCGCCAAGCTGGCGGTGCTGGGGCAGCTCGCCACCGGCATCACGCACGAGCTGGCGCAGCCGCTGGGCGCGATCCGCGCGCTCGCCGGCAACGCGCGCGAGTTCCTGCGCCGCGCCGACGAAGAGGCCGCGCACGGCAACCTGGCGATCATCGACGACCTGGTCGACCGGATGGGCGGGATCATCCATCCGCTGAAGGCCTTCGCGCGCAAGTCGCCGGTGGCGCCGGAGGCGACGAACGTGAACGCGGCGATCGACAGCGCGCTGTTCCTGCTCGACCAGCGCGTGCGCAGCGAGCGCGTGGAGGTGGTCCGCGCGCCGGCCGGCGCGCCGGTCACTGCCTGGTGCAACCGCAACCGGCTCGAGCAGGTGCTCATCAACGTGATCGGCAACGCGATCGACGCGATGCACGACGCGCCGCGGCGCGAGCTCTTCGTCGCCGCCGAGACGGTCGACGGCAGCCGGGTGCGCATCGAGATCGCCGACAGCGGCGCCGGGATGCCCGACGAGGTGCTGGGCCAGTTGTTCACGCCCTTCTTCACCACCAAGGCGGCCGGCAGCGGCCTCGGCCTCGGCCTTGCGATCTCGCGCGGCATCGCGCAGGACTACGGCGGCGACCTCGCGGCCGAGAACCGCGCCGAGGGCGGCGCGCGATTCACGCTGTGGCTGCCGGCCGGCCCGGCAATCGCGCCCGCGCCCGCGGCCGCGGCGGAGGCCGCCGCCACCCCGGGCGCCTCCGCTTCCGCGCCCAGTCCCGGCCACGCGACGGGACCGGCGCCGCCGCCCGCGCCGCCGGCCGGCCCGCCCCCCACCCCACCCGCCACCCCGTTCGCCACCCAGCCCGCGACCCCATGACGACCGAGCTCAGCGTCCTCATCATCGAAGACGACCCGCACATGCGCCTGGCCTGCGTGCAGGTGATGCAGCTCGCCGGCATCGCGGTGCGCGGCTTCGCCGGCGCCGAGGAGGCGCTGCGGCTGGTGATGCGCGGCTTTCCCGGCGTGATCGTCACCGACATGCGCCTCACGGGCATGGACGGCATGGCCGTCATCAAGCACTGCCGCGAACTCGATCCCGGCCTGCCGGTGCTGGTGATCACGGGCCACGGCGACATCTCGATGGCGGTGGAGTCGATGCGCAACGGCGCCTACGACTTCATCACCAAGCCCTTCGCCCCCGAGCGCCTGCTGGAGGTGGTGCAGCGCGCGCTGGAAAAGCGCTCGCTGACGCTGGAGATCTCCAGCCTGCGCGAGCGCCTGGCGCGGCTCGAATCGGTCGAGGGCCGGCTGATCGGCGATTCGCCGCAGATGCAGCGTGTGCGCCGGCTGGTGATGGAGGTGGCCGATTCGCCGGTGGACGTGCTGATCCGCGGCGAGACCGGCGTCGGCAAGGAACTGGTGGCGCAGGCGCTGCACCACCTGTCGCGGCGCAAGTCGGCACCGTTCGTCGCGCTGAACTGCGGCGGCCTGCCGGAGAGCCTGATCGACAGCGAGCTGTTCGGCCACGAGGCCGGCGCCTTCACCGGCGCGCAGAAGCGCCGCATCGGCAAGATCGAGCACGCCAACGGCGGCACGCTGTTCCTCGACGAGGTCGAGAGCATGCCGACCAGCATCCAGATCAAGCTGCTGCGGGTGCTGCAGGAACGCGTGATCGAGCGGCTCGGTTCGAACGCGTCGCTGCCGGTGGACTGCCGCGTCGTCGCCGCCACCAAGGACGACCTGCTCGAGCGCGCACAGCGCCAGACCTTCCGCGCCGACCTGTACTACCGCCTCAACGTCGTGGTGATCGACCTGCCGCCGCTGCGCGAGCGGCGCGAGGACATCCCGCTGCTGCTGGAGCATTTCATGGCGCTGGCGGCCAGCCGCTACCAGCGCCCGCTGCCGACGCTCGCCTCATCGCAGATGGGGCGGCTGATGGCACACGGCTGGCCGGGCAACATCCGCGAGCTGCGCAACGTGGCCGACTGCCTGGTGCTCGGCGTCGCCAAGGACGGCCTGACCGACGACGACGCCGCCGCGGCCCTGACGCCGCGCACGCTGGCCGAAACCGTCGACGACTTCGAGCGCAGCCTGATCGCCACGGAAATGCGCCGCCAGGGCGGCAACTTGACCCGCGTGGCCGAGGCGCTGCGGGTCGCCAAGACCACGCTGCACGACAAGGTGCGGCGGTATGGGTTGCTGAAGTAGTTGGCGGTGGATCGACGAGCCGCCGGGGCCGGGGCAGACTCGTTGCATTGGTTGGCTCAGGATGGGTCGGGCCACTCGTCTTCTACCCAAGCAGAACCCGTTGTGCTGGACATGAAGCGCCACCTCGGACAATTTGACTGGCGGTCTGATCGTTACGAATGTTTGCTGTGTTCAACCTGCGGTCGAACGTTTCAGACCACGGCCGACTATTGCAACTGGTGCGATCGTTCAATCTCGACCGTGGGCCAGCGTCGCCTCATCGCGCGCTATCCCGATACGCCGCCAGCTGATCGACTGCAAAAGCGGGCTCGCTTCTGGAACGCCGCAAGCTATGCAATGCTTTTGTCGAGCGCGTCCTACTTGGCAATGCCCGCGATACTGATCATACGAACTCGCTATCGCATTCGTGCTTCTAGGAACTTTCAGCCGCTCCTTCCTCCTCACCTTCGAGGAGTGTCTCGTCGACGAGCTCTTTCGTTTCGGACCGGTCATTGCTGCGGGTGCACCGTGGCCGGTCGCCGATGAACCCGTGCTCGGCGCCACTCGGCTCCGACTCGGTGAGGATTGGAAGCAACGAGTCCAAGAGATCGTATCTGATGCTGGGCTGGTCGTTCTGATGCTGGACAACACTCCTGGTGCAATCTGGGAGCTTGAACAGGCGCTTGATTCCAGCAAGCTGTCGTCTTACTTCTTTCTGATTCCGCCATTGCTCTCAGCCAGCGATCGACAAGCCTGCACTTCCAGCTATGCGGCTTTGCGGGACAAATTCCCCGTATTACCCGAATATGACCCGCGCATAGTCGGGTTCTCATTCGAGTCAATCGACATGGGTCCGCGGCTTCTGTTATCACCCGCGCCGTTCCCATCCAGCGCCGTGCGAGCATCAATGTTCGGCGCAGCGCTCGATGAATGGTTTAATGCCTCCGGTTGCCACGATTTCCAGGGCCATGCTGATGCTTAGTCTGCAGATCAGCTTAATTCGTCTGACCGCGTGCGCCGGAACCACGAGATTGTGCCGAGCTTGGCCGCAAGCGCGTGCCGCGCAGCCTGGAAAGCGGCCGAATTCATGCGTGGGGAGTGCCTGCGCCGTCGCCGAGGAAGACGCGTAAGATTCGCTGCGCGCCGTCGCGTCGATCGCGAGCAATACCGCAATGTCGGGCGGCACGCCGGCAAGAGAAGCCGAGATCAACCATATTCGAAGGCGGAGACCATGACCTACATCATTGCACCCGTACGGGACTGGACACGAGTCGCTCTGCTTGCGCTTCCTGCGTTGTCGGCGCTCCCAGCGCGTGGCGAGACTGTCGTGGCAACCGGTCAGATGAACGTCGAACCGCTTAGTGATACTTCCATCCGAATCAGAAAGATGGTGGTCGCAGGGCAAGGGTTCAAATACGGAACGTTTGTGTGGGATCCGATCGGGAATGCATACAAGTTGAGTGGCACCCTGAAGTCAGACGATGCGTACTTCGGACGCATCGAACTGTGGCGAAAGTATGGGACGCAGTTGACGGCACAGTCAGAGGCGCTGTCCATTTTCGCGGGCGGTATTGGCGTTCAGTCCGCAAAATTCACATCTCCCTTGGGAGCAACATACGCCTGCACGAGCGACGGTTCAGATTTCGGATTCAGCATCTTTCAATGCGGTTCCGGGGAGCTTGCTGTCGGACAGACACAATTCGGCAATGGCCGGTATGTTCTGACCTTTACACTACAGGGTGGCGGAACTGCGACGCGCAGCTACTATGTGAGCGGAGGATACCCGGCGAGTCTGAGCATCACATTCCCGACGAATGCAAGCGCAAACATATCAACCACGCCTACCTTGCAATGGTCGGCGATCGGCGCAGCGGGCTATGATGTTATTATTCGAGAGGCAAGCTCGGGTAAGACTGTCTACGAGAAGGGCGTAAACAACTCAATAGCGACGATTATTTCTCTCGTGGTGCCTCCCGCGAGGTTGCTCCGCAACACTTCGTATCGGCTTACGATTGAAGCTCTGGCGGCGCAAATAAATGGCGGGGCCAAGGGGATCAAGCGAGAGGCAGTGTTTACGACTGCGCCCTGAACGGGGTCGGCGCAACAAGCGATCGGGCCAGCAAGCGCCGCGACAGTGAGTCGCACGATCAAGTGCCCGAGTCAGCAGGCAACACGTCGCATGCGCAGGCCGGTGCCGGCCGAGGATGCCGGGCGGCCGCCGCAGCGAAATAAAGGAGGAGGGGCGGGCGCAGCCCGCCCCGGGGGACATTCGCTGCGGGGGCCGCACGGCAGCCTCGGCCCCCCACAGCGCAACGAACCAGAACCGGATCAATACTCGCCGAACACCCGCTGCAGCTCCTTCGAATCGTTGATTCGCGTCATCGCGACCATCGCCAGGATGCGTGCCTTCTGCGGGTTCAGGTCGTGCGAGACCACCCAGTCGTACTGGTCGTCGGGCTGCTCGGCATTGCGCAGCACGAAGCCGCCGCCGACCACGCGCGCCGAGCGGATGATCTGCACGCCCTGCGAGCGCAGCTCGCGCAGCGCCGGCACCACCTGCGCCGCGACCGAGCCGTTGCCGGTGCCGGCGTGGATCACCGCCTTGGCACCCTTGGCGACGAAGGCGCGCTGCGCCACGTCGTTCGCGTTGCCGTAGCCGTAGGCGATGTCGACCTGCGGCAGCGCGTTGATCGAGTCGATGTCGAACTCGGACCCGTTCGTGTGGCGCTTGACCGGCGCGCGGAACCAGAAGGTCTTGCCCTCGACCACCATGCCGAGCGGGCCCCACGGGCTCTTGAACGCCTCGGTCTTGATGTTGATGCTCTTGGAGACGTCGCGGCTGGTGTGGATCTCGTCGTTCATCACCACCAGCACGCCCTTGCCGCGGCTGTCCTTGGCGGAGGCGACGACCACCGCGTCGAGCAGGTTCAGCATGCCGTCGGCCGACAGCGCGGTGCTCGGCCGCATCGAGCCGACCACGACGATCGGCTTGTCGGTGTGCACCACCAGGTTGAGGAAGTAGGCGGTCTCTTCCAGCGTGTCGGTGCCGTGGGTGATCACGATGCCGTCGACGTCCGACTGCTTGACCAGCGCCGAGACGCGCTTGGCCAGCGTCAGGAGGTTGTCGTTGGTGAAGCTCTCGGACGCGATCTGGAACGCCTGCTCGCCGCGCACGTTGGCGACCTGGGCGAGTTCCGGCACGCCGGCAACCAGCTTCTCGACCGGCAGCTTGGCGGCCTGGTAGGTGGCGCTGTTGGCGGCCGAGGCGCCGGCGCCGGCGATCGTGCCGCCGGTGGCGAGCAGCACGACCTGCGGTTTCGCCGCCTGGGCGTGGGCGGCGCACACGAAGGCCAGCGCGGCCATCGCGGCGACCAGGGATCGGAAGGTCTTCATCATGGGCATCTCTCCTGGGGGTGAAGCGGAACACCCGGAAGTGCACGGCCCATGCCACGTGACATCCGTCGCCTCGACAGCGCCAAGTGGTTGAATTGAAAGGGATTTTCAGTTTACTGCATCGCGCGGCGTGCGGAATCCCGACGAATCGCCTGGATCGCCGAACGGCCGCCCGTCCGCGTCAGGACGCGCTGTCTCTCGGGTCGGCTCCCGCGCGTCGCCTGGCCCGTCCCGTCCCGTCGAGGCGCGGTTCGCGTTCCGCGTGGCGGCCGTGGTCCCGGTGGCAGACTGCGGCCATGCGGCCCTGCGGCCCTGCGGCCATCCGGCCATCCGGCCGCAACGCCGCCGCCACAAGGCCGCGTCCCGCACTGACGGTACAGCAGGCATCCTGCACCCGGCGTCCGCGCGGCCTACAGTGCGGGCGCCGCGCGCTGGCGATGCCGCCGTCGATCGCTCGCACAGTGTGGAGGGACGCCACGATGCCCCGTCGATTCAAGATCCTGTGGGTCGTCGCGCTGGTCGCGGCCGCCGCCGGCCTGCCGGCGCGGGCACAGAACTGCCTCGCGGCCAGTGCCGGCGGCGGCTGGGTCAACAACGGGGCCGCCGCGCAGACCGGCACCTTTACCGCGACCTTCGACGCCACGCCGTCGGCCGCGCCGACCAACGCGATCGTCGGGCTGTCCAGCGGGCCGCAATCCGCGCTGACCGGCTTCGCCGTGCTGATCCTGTTCGACACCGACAGCCGCATCAAGGCACGCAACGGCGGCGCCTACCCGCCCTCCACCGTGCCCTATGCCGCCGGCATCGCCTACCACTTCCGGCTCGAGGTCGACGTCGCGGCGCACCGCTACGCCGCCTACGTGACGCCCGATGGCGGCAGCGAACTGACGATCGGCACGCAGTTGGCCTTCCGCACCGAGCAGGCTGTGGTGAGCCGGCTTGACAACTGGGGTGCCTTCATCAACGACGCCGCCTCGGGCACCGGCAGCGTGCGGGTGTGCAGTTTCGGCCCCGGCGCCTGCGGCTATGCACTCGCGCCGACCAGCGCCAGCGCGACGGCCGCCGGCACCTCCGGCAGCGTCGACATCAGCACCAGCCCCGCTTGCCCCTGGCTGGCGACGACCAGCAAGCCGGCCTGGCTGAGCCTCGCGCTGCCGATCTCCGGCGTCGGCAGCGGCCGGGTCAGCTATGCGGTGGCCGCGAACACCGGCGTGGCGCGCAGCGCGCGGCTGGCGATCGGCAACCGCAGCTTCACCGTCAGCCAGGCCAACGGCTGCAGCTACACCGTCGACCCGGCCAGCGCGTGGCCGACGCCCTCGGGCGGCAGCGCCAGCGTCGGCGTGCAGGCCGGCAGCGGCTGCCCGTGGACCGCCGCGAGCAACACGCCCGGCTGGCTGACGGTGACCGGCGGCGCGAGCGGCTCCGGCAGCGGCAGCGTGGCCTACGCCGTCAGCGCGAACACCGGCCCGGCCCGCAGCGGCAGCCTGAGCGTCGCCGGGCGCACGGTGAGCGTCGAGCAGGCGGCCGCCGGATGCAGCTACGCGATCGCGCCGGCGTCGGTCGCCGTCACCGGCGCGGCGGCCACGCTGGTCAACATCGGCGTCAGCACCGGCGCCGGCTGCACCTGGGGCGCGACCAGCAACGCCCCCGCCTGGCTCGGCGTCGCCGGCGCGCCGCACGGCAGCGGCAGCGGCGGGCTGGGTGTCGTCGCGGCACCCAACGCCGGCGCCGCGCGCAACGGCACGCTGACGATCGGCGGGCGCACGCTGAGCGTGGCGCAATCGGCGGCGCCGCTCGAATACGTCTACGGCGACCTGCGCAAGGCCAATCTCGGCGCCGGGGCCGACCTGAACGGCGCGATGCCCTTCCCGGCCGACAACGCCTGGAACACCGACATCTCCGCGGCGCCGCGCGACCCCAACTCCGACGCGATCATCGCCAGCATCGGCCTCGACATCGGGCTGCGCAACGACTTCGGCTCCGGCACCTGGAACGGCTCGCCGATCGGCATACCGTACGTCGTCGTGCCCGGCACGCAGCCGCCGGTGCCGATCGTGTTCACCGACTACGGCTACCAGAGCGACCCCGGCCCCTACCCGGTGCCGGCGGATGCGCCGATCGAGGGCGGCCCGGCCAGCAGCGGCGACCGCCACGTGCTCGTGATCGACCGCGACCACGCCCGGCTGTACGAGATGGGCAATGCCTACCCGCTGGGCGGCGGCGCCTGGCAGGCCAGCGGCGGGGCGGTGTTCCACCTCGACAGCAACGTCGTCCGCCCCGGCGGCCAGCCCGGCTGGACCAGCACCGATGCCGCCGGGCTGCCGGTCTTCCCCGGCCTTGCGCGTTACGAGGAGGCGGCGCGTGGCCCGGGCGGCATCCGCCACGCGCTGCGCTTCACCGCGACGCGCACGCGCCGCGCCTACGTGCCACCGGCCACGCACTGGGCCTCGTCGGACACCAACCCCGACCTGCCGCCGATGGGCATGCGCGTGCGGCTGAAGGCCTCCTACGTGATCCCGGCGAGCTTCAGCACCGCCGCGCGCGCATTGCTGACCGCGATGAAGACCTACGGCCTGATGCTCGCCGACAACGGCAGCAACTGGTACGTCAGCGGCGCGCCCGACGAGCGCTGGGACAACGCGCGGCTGATCTCCGAACTCGGCTCGGTCAAGGGCAGCAACTTCGAGGTGGTGCGCATGGACGGGATCGTGACGCCCTGACGGATCGACGGGCCGACGAACCGCACCACGGCGGCACCGCGGCGGCGAATGTCTCCCCGGGTCCGCCCGCGCTGCGCCCGCGGCAGGCGCTGTGGAAGACTACGCGCCCCGTTCGCCGGAACGCCCCGCGCGCCACCGCCATGACCACGCCCCACGATCCCGCCGCCAGCCAGGTCGAGGCCCCTGCCGACGCCGACCCGCACGAAACCGCCGAATGGCTGGCCGCCTTCGACTCGGTGCTCGCCGCGTCGGGCCCGGCGCGGCTGCGCTTCCTGCTCGACCGGCTGGCCGAACGCGCCTGCGAGCCGGCGATCGGCTGGGAGCCGCCGCGCGGCACGCCCTACGTCAACAGCATCCCGGTCGAGCAGCAGGGGCGATTTCCGGGAGACCTGGCGATCGAGGAGCGGCTCGCGTCGATCATGCGCTGGAACGCGCTGGCGATGGTCGTGCGCGCCAACCAGGCCTACGGCGAACTCGGCGGGCACATCGCGAGCTACGCCAGCGCGGCCGACCTGTTCGAGGTCGGCTTCAACCACTTCTTCCGCGCCCGCACCGAAAGCGGCGGCGGCGACCTGGTGTTCTACCAGCCGCATTCGGCGCCCGGCGTCTACGCCCGCGCCTTCCTCGAAGGCCGGCTCGGCGCCGGCGACCTGGCGCACTACCGGCAGGAACTGGGCGCCCGCGCCGCCGGGGCGCGCGGGCTGTCGAGCTACCCGCACCCCTGGCTGATGCCGGACTTCTGGCAGTTCCCGACCGGCTCGATGGGCATCGGCCCGATCAGCTCGATCTACCACGCCCGCTTCATGCGCTACCTGCAGCACCGCGGCCTGCAGGACACCGCCGGCCGCACCGTCTGGGGCGTGTTCGGCGACGGCGAGATGGACGAGCCCGAGAGCATGAGCGCGCTGACGCTGGCCGCCCGCGAGGGGCTGGACAACCTGGTGTGGGTCGTCAACTGCAATCTGCAGCGGCTGGACGGCCCGGTGCGCGGCAACGGCCGCATCATCGACGAGCTGGAGGCGCTGTTCTCCGGCGCCGGCTGGCAGGTGATCAAGCTGGTCTGGGGCTCCGACTGGGACGGCCTGTTCGCCCGCGACACCGGCGGCGCGCTGCGCCGCGCCTTCGCGCAGACCGTCGACGGCCAGTTCCAGACCTTCGCCGCCAAGGACGGCCGCTACAACCGCGACCACTTCTTCGGCCAGAACGCCGAACTCGCCGCGCTGGCCCAGGGGCTGACCGACGAGCAGATCGACCGCCTCAAGCGCGGCGGCCACGACATCGTGAAGATCCACGCCGCCTACGCCGAGGCGCTGCGCACCCAGGGCCGGCCGACGGTGGTGCTGGCGCAGACCAAGAAGGGCTACGGCATGGGCGAGGCCGGCCAGGGCCGGATGACCACGCACCAGCAGAAGAAGCTGGGCGACGACGACCTGATCGCCTTCCGCAACCGCTTCCACCTGCCGCTGACCGACGAGCAGGCAACGCGGCTCGAGTTCTTCCGCCCGGCCGACGATTCGCCGGAGATCCGCTACCTGCACGCGCGCCGCGCCGCACTCGGCGGCTTCATACCGCGCCGCGAGGCGCAGGCCGCGCCGCTGCCGGTGCCGCCGCTGGAACGCCACGCCGGTTTCGTGCTGCAGGCCGACGGCCGCGAGACCAGCACCACGATGGCCTTCGTGCGCCTGCTCGGCGGGCTGCTGAAAGACCCGGTGCTCGGCCCGCGCGTGGTGCCGATCGTCGCCGACGAGGCGCGCACCTTCGGCATGGCCAACCTGTTCAAGCAGGTCGGCATCTACAGCAACGTGGGCCAGAACTACGAGCCGGAGGACATCGGCTCGGTGCTCAGCTACCGCGAGGCCAAGGACGGCCAGATCCTCGAGGAAGGCATCAGCGAGGCCGGCGCGCTCAGCTCCTGGGTGGCAGCCGCCACCAGCCATTCGGTGCACGGCATCGCGATGCTGCCGTTCTACATCTACTACTCGATGTTCGGCTTCCAGCGCGTGGGCGACCTGATCTGGGCCGCCGCCGACCAGCGCGCCCGCGGCTTCCTGCTCGGCGCCACCGCCGGCCGCACCACGCTCGGCGGCGAAGGCCTGCAGCACCAGGACGGCAGCAGCCTGCTGGTCGCCGCGCAGGTGCCGAACTGCCGCGTCTACGACCCCGCCACCGCCGGCGAGATGGCGCTGATCGTCGACCACGGCATGCGCGAGATGCTGGAGCGGCAGCGCGACGTCTTCTACTACGTCGCGCTGATGAACGAGAACCAGCCGCAGCCGCCGCTGCCGCCCGGCGACGCGCATGCCGACGGCGTGATCCGCGGGCTGCACCGCGCGGCCGCGGCGGTGGGCGTGGCGGCGGTGCGGCTGCTCGGCTCCGGCACGCTGCTGGTGGAGGCGCTGGCGGCGCAGGCGATGCTGCGCGACGACTGGGGCATCGACGCCGAGGTCTGGAGCGCCACCAGCTACAGCGAACTCGCCCGCGAGGCGCGCGAGGTGGAGCGCTGGAACCGGCTGCACCCGGCAGAGGCGCCGCGCCGCAGCCACCTGCAGCAGTGCCTGGGCGACGGCGCCGCGGCGCTGGCGCCGGTGGTGGCGGTCAGCGACTGGGTTCGCGCCTGGCCGCACACGATCGCGCCCTACCTCGACGCGCCGTTCACCGCGCTCGGCACCGACGGCTTCGGCCGCAGCGACACGCGCGCCGCGCTGCGCCGCTTCTTCGAGGTCGACCGGCAGCACGTGGTGCTGGCCGCGCTGGCGGCGCTGGTACGGGCCGATGCGGTGGAGCCCGGCGCGCCGGCCGCCGCCATCGCGCGCTACGGGCTGGCGGCCGAAGCCGAGGCGCCGTGGCGCGCCTGAGGATTTGACCGGCAAGCCGGCTCGGCGACCGGCACCGAAACCCACACCGCGGCGGAGGACGGGCCGGCCGACGAGGCCGCTCGTCTGGCCCGTTCACTCCACCCGCACGTGGCGGAAAGCGCGCCACAGCGCCAGGTCGTAGCCGATCTTCAGCCCGCCGCACAAGAGCAGCGGCGCGG
>JBGAMJ010000003.1:0-101511 GCA_044223035.1 Piscinibacter sp. | reverse complement strand
GGCGCGCCGCCGGTTCCGTTCGGCGCCTACAAGACCTACCACGTCGCGATCGCCGAGGTCGAACTCCTGACCGGGCACGGCTTCCGCAGCGCTGACGACGATTCGCCGGAGCTGCTGGCGAAGGCCGATCCCCTGCAACGCGCACCGGCGCGCCGCGGCCCGCCGCGCGGGCGCGGCGCGGGGCCGGCCGCCGGCGGGGCGCCCGAGGGCTCCCGGCCGATCGAGTCGCTGGACGAGATCCACCTGGGCAGCTGACCCGCAACGCCATGAAGATCACCTTCCTCGGCGCCGCCGACACCGTCACCGGATCGAAGCACCTGGTCGAGGCCGGCGGCGCGCGCGTGCTGTTCGACTGCGGCCTGTTCCAGGGCTTCAAGACGCTGCGCGAGCGCAACTGGGCGCCGCTGGCGGTACCGCCGGCCGACATCGACGCGGTGGTGCTGAGCCACGCCCACCTGGACCACTCCGGCTGGCTGCCGGTGCTGGTGACGCAGGGCTTTCGCGGGCCCATCTACGCCTCGCCGGCCACGCGCGACCTGGCCGAGGTGCTGCTGCTCGACAGCGCCCACCTGCAGGAAGAGGACGCGCGCCGCGCCAACCGCGGCGGCTGGACGCGCCACCACCCCGCCGTGCCGCTGTACGGCGTGGCCGACGCGCAGCGGGCGATCGCGAAGATCGTCGCGCTGCCGGCCGGGCGCAGCGCGCGCATCGGCACGCTGCGGGTCGACCTGCGAGCGGCCGGCCACCTGCTCGGCGCGATGTCGGTGCGTGTGCGCGACGGCGATCGCACGCTGGCCTTCTCCGGAGACCTCGGCCGCGGCGACGACCTGCTGATGCCGCCGCCCACCGCGCTGGAAGCCGCCGACGTGGTGCTGGTCGAATCGACCTACGGCAACCGCCGCCACCCGCCGGAGGACGTGCAGGCCCGCCTCGGCGAGATCGTGCGCAGCACCGTGCGGCGCGGCGGCAGCGTGCTGCTGCCTTCGTTCGCGGTCGGCCGCGCGCAGGCGCTGCTGCTGGTGCTGCAGCGACTGAAGGCCGCGGGCGAAGTCGGCGCCGACCTGCCGATCTTCCTCGACAGCCCGATGGCGACCACCGCGACCACGCTGTACCAGCGCCACCGCCGTCTGCTGCGCATCCCGGCGCGCGAGGCGGCGTCGCTGACCGACGGCGTCACGCTGGTCGGCACGCCGCAGGAGTCGGCCCGGCTGATCCGCTCGCGCTGGCCGAAGGTGGTGATCTCGGCCAGCGGCATGGCCACCGGCGGGCGCGTGCTCTTCCACCTGAAGGCGATGGCGCCGAACCCGCGCCACCACATCGTGTTCCCCGGCTTCCAGGTCGCCGGCACGCGCGGCGCGCACCTGATCGAAGGCGCCACCGAGGTCAAGATCCACGGCGAGTACGTGGCGGTGAAGGCCCAGGTCAGCCACCTCGAAGGCTTCTCCGGCCATGCGGATGCCGACGGCCTGGTCGACTGGCTGCGCGGCGCCGAGCGCGCGCCCGACCGCTGCTTTGTCGTGCACGGCGAACCCGCCGCCGCCGACGCGCTGCGGCTGCGCATCCAGGACACGCTGGGCTGGAAGGTCGGCGTGCCGGCGCAGGGGGCGACGGTGGAGGTGTAGGCGCGCTGTCGCCTGGCACTCCCGGTCAATCGATTCGATCGCGTCTACACCCTCCGAGTCTTGCAGCCCGGCGCCGCGATCGACACCCGGCCGAGCGGGGCGGCACGGCCCGCCCGGGTGCGAGGCCTCGCCCGCGACCGCCCCCTCAGCTCACGGCTTCACCCTGATCGTCACCACCTTGCCCACCACCGGCGGCTGGTGCGGGATGTGGTTCTTGTCGCCGAGCAGCAGTTGCAGCGTGTGCTTGCCGGGCGGCAGGTCCAGCATCAGCTCGGTCTGGCCCTTGCCGAAGTGGCGGTGGCGCTCGTCCATCGGGATCGGCTGGTCTTCGTCGGGCAGGGTCGGGGAGTCGATCAGCAGGTGGTGGTGGCCGGTGTCGGGCACGTCGGTGCCGGCCGGCGCGATGCCCATCTTGCGCAGGCCCATCACCACGCGCACCGGCGAGCGCACGGTCGCGCCGTTCTTCGGTTCGATCAGGTAGACCTCGGCGCCGGCGACCGACGGGGTGCGTGGCACCTGGGCCGAGGCCGTCGGCAGCCACAGCGTGGGGATCAGGGCGGATGCCAGTGCGCTGGCGGCGATCGTGCGACGACGCATGTCGGGACTCCTTCGGGCGGGCGGGGGATGAGGCGGGATCCGGTCAGGCCGTGGCAGGCCTGTCGTCCCGGCGGCAGGATAGCCGCGACGCCGCCCGGCACCGCGTCAGGGTCACGCGCGCCGTGCGATCGCGGCTTCGCCCGCGGCCTCGCGGCCGGGATCCGCCATCGGCACTGTCGCCGGCACTGCCGCTGCGGTACCGGTCCCCGTCGCCGCCAGTTCCACCCGGCCGCGCGCCGGCGGCGGCAGCACCAGCCGGCGGTCCTCGACCAGCAGGCGCGTCGCGTCCACCGTCGTCAGCGGGCGCGAGAAGTGGAAACCCTGCATCTCGTCGCAACCGTGGTCGCGCAGGAAGCGCAGTTGCTCGGCGGTCTCGACACCCTCGGCGACCACCGTCAGGTTCAGGCTGTGGGCCAGGCCGATGATCGCCAGCGTGATGGCGGCATCGTCGCTGTCGGTGGTGATGTCGCGCACGAAGCCGCGGTCGATCTTCAGCGCGTCGATCGGGAAGCGCTTGAGGTAGGCCAGGCTCGAGTGGCCGGTGCCGAAATCGTCGATCGACAGCCGCACGCCGGCCGCCTTCATCGCCTGCAGCATGCGCGCCGATCCCTGCGCGTCGATCATCAGCATCGACTCGGTCAGCTCGAGTTCGAGCAGCGCCGGGTCGATGCCGGTCTCGGCCAGGATGGCGGCGATCGACGCGTCCAGCGCCTGGTCCTGGAACTGGCGGGCCGACAGGTTCACCGCCACCGGCCGCGGCCGCACGCCCTGGGCCTGCCAGCGCGCGATCTGCTCGCACACGCTGCGCACCACCCAGGCGCCCACCGGCACGATCAGGCCCAGGTTCTCCAGGATGCCGATGAACTCCAGCGGCGGCACCATGCCACGCTGCGGATGCAGCCAGCGCAGCAACGCCTCGAAGCCGCTGATCGCGCCGGTGGCCAGGTCGACCTTGGGCTGGTAGTGCAGCACGAACTCGCCGCGCTCCAGCGCGCGGCGAAGATCGGCCTCCAACTGAAGCCGCTCGACCGCCAGTTCGTTCATCTCGCGCCGGTACAGCGCGAAGCCGCTGCGGCCCTGCTCCTTGGCGCGGTACATCGCGGTGTCGGCGTTCTTCAGCAGTTCGTCCGGATCGGTGCCGTCGACCGGGTAGATGCTGATGCCCACGCTCGCCGACACGTAGACGTCGTGGGCGTCGAGCCGCACGCTGCGCGACAGCGTGTCGATGATCCTCTGCGCCACCGAGCCGGCGTCGTCGGCATGTGCGAGCCGGGGCAGCACGAGCGCGAACTCGTCGCCGGACAGCCGCGCCACCGTGTCGCCGGAGCGCACGCAGTCGCTCAGCCGCCTCGCCACCTCGGCCAGCAGCCGGTCGCCGGCCTCGTGGCCGAGGGTGTCGTTGACGACCTTGAAGCGGTCGAGGTCGACGAACATCACGCCGACCGTGGCGCGGGTGCGCTCGGCCTGCACCAGCGTGTGCCACAGGCGATCGCGGTAGAGGCTGCGGTTGGGCAGCCCGGTCAACACATCGAACTGCGCCAGGTAGGCGAGCCGGTCCACGACGTGCTGGCGATCGATCGCCGCAGCGAGCGCGTGCGTCAGGCCCTGCAGGAAATTCGCGCTCGCCTGGGTGAAGCGTGCCGGCTCGGTGGAATAGGCGCCGAGCACGCCGTACAGCCCTTCGGCCCCGCAGATCAGCACCTCGACGCCGCTGCGGATGCCGTGCGCCAGCAGGCTGGGCGACGGCGCCAGGCGCGAGCCGGGCTGGAACTGGTCGATCACGATCGCCTCGCGCGCGCCGAGGATGAAGCGGTCCTCGGTCTCCTCGACCGGGCTGTACGGAAGGTGACCGGTCCACTCCGGCGCCCAGCCGGTGCCGGCGCGGAAGTGCAGCGACTGTTCGTCCGCGCTCAGCTCCAGCAGTCGGCAGAACGGCGCGCGCAGCCCTTCGGCCGCAGCTTCGGCGGCCTGGACCATCAGGTCGCCGAGGTCGCTGCTGGTCAGCGCGCTCTGGCCGAAGGCCGAGATCAGGCGGTGCTGCAGTGCCTGCGCTTCCAGCTCGGCGCGGGCGCGGTTGCGCTCGGTCACGTCGCGCAGCGTCATCAGCACCAGGCGGTGGGCGCCCGGCACCCGCAGGCCGGAAATCGACACCTCGGCGTCGAACGGCGTGGCATCGGCGCGGCGGATGCGCCAGGCATGGGTGTTCCCGGGCAGGGTGCCAGCCGGCGCGGCCGGCGCGCCGGTGCGCGTGGCGGCGCCCGCACCCGCCCCGGCATCGGCGTCCGCGAACAACGCCCCCGGCGGCATGTCGACGAGGAAACGGTCCACCGGCTGCCCCAGCACCTGCGCGGCCGAGCAGCCGAGCAGCGCCTCGGCAGCGCCATTGAAGACGACGATGCGGCGCGCCTCGTCGACCGCCAGCATCGCGTCGTGCGTCGACGCGACGATGCATTCCAGCCTGGCCTCGCTCGCCGACAGCGCCTGCTGCGCCCGCGCCTGGGCCTGCAGGCTGCGCCGTGCGAGTGCCATCGCGCCCAGCGTGAGCCCGAGCGCAAAGGTCACGTTGATGCCGATCAGCAGCGGGCGGGCCACCCGCGCCGCCTCGCCGAGGCGCAGGGCGGACACAGATTCCTGCTCCGCGAACAACTGGTCGAGCGCCTGCAGCCGCGCCTGCATGGCGCCGCGGGTGCGCACCGCGCCCGGCGCAAGCGCGGCCGCGCCCGGCGCCGCCGCCTTCGCCGCCCCGTCGGGCGAAGCGCCGGGCGTCGCGGACAGCGCGAGCAACTCGTCGATGCCGGCATCGGTGCTTGCCCAGGCGGCTACCACGTCGGCGAAATTCGGCATCCGGCCGAGCCAGCGGTACAGGCGGATCACGCCGGGCACGTCCTGGGGCGCCAGCCCACCCGCCACGAACAGCGCACGCACCCGGTCGAAGTCGGGCTGCGGCGTTTCGAGCGCCTCGCGCGCCGCACGCAGCGCGAGCGGCACCGCCAGGGCGTCGCGCAGCGCCGCCGGATCGGCCTGGCCGGACAGCGCCGACTGGCGCAGCAGCGTCATCGCGTCATGGCGGGCATTCGACCAGAGCGCCTGCGCGGCCACGCTGGCACGCATCGCGGACAGCAGGTCGACGCTCAGCACGCTCAAAGCGCCCTGCAGCAGGATGACGGCCGCGAACAGCCACACCACGCGCCACGGCCGAATCGCGTCGGCCTTTGTTCGCTTCGTCATCAGGGTTCGTTGTCGGTGTCGGATCGGGAACGGACCCGACCAATGCACGGAAGATTTCGGCGGGTGTCTGCGGCTTTCGACCGATTGTTCTGAAACTGGACCCCAACCGATGGGGGGGCACGGCGTCCTGCCGGCGAACGCCGAGCGGCGTCGACATTGACAAGAATCAAGCCGCGATCGGGCCACCACCCGCGCGCATTCAAGTCGACCGGCGCCTCGCCGACAACGGGCGCAGGGACGTGGCACCTGCCACGGCGCGGCGGGTTCACGCCGCCGCCGGCCCGGAGTCCGTCCGCCCCCGTCCACGTCGGTCGCCCGCCCGGCCCTGCCGGCCCCGTGCCCCTGCCCTTCGCTGTCTTTTCCGCCCTCGCGCCCGGAGCCTTGTGATGCACGCATGCCTGTCCCGACGGAACGCCGCTGCCCCGCGGCCGGGCGCGCCGATCAGGCCCTGGCGATGAGCCTCGACGTGTCCCCGCCTCGCTTCGCGCCTGTCCCCGCTCCTGGCGTCGCACCCCCGACGGCGCGGCGTCCGCCGCGCGTGCGGGCCCGGCAGACGATCGTGCTGCTGGCGCTGGTGATCGCGGTCGCGCTGGTGGCGCTGGTCGCCTTCCAGCTCTCGCGCGAGCGCGCACTGGCGGTCGCTGCCGCCGGCACGCGCACCGAGCAGCAAGCGCGCCTGCTCGAGGCCCAGGTGCGCGAGGAGCTGAACCGTGTCGACCTCAGCCTCGCCGCCGCCGCCGGCACGATCGCGTCGTGGAACGCGCCGTCGTCGGAGGCGGGCGTTCCGGCGCCGGCGGGGCTGCGGCGCGCGCTGCAGCAGCTCGTGCCGGCGGACCGCTCGGTGCGCGATCTGGTGCTGCTGGGCGGCGACGGCGCGATCGTCGCCGCCAGTTCCGACGACGCGGCGGCGGCCGCCTCCGTGTTTGCCGCGGGCGACGCCTTCCGCCAGCTCCAGCAGTCCGCCGCCGGCGAGCCGCTGATCGGCGTGCCGCTGCATTCGTCCCCGGACGCGGCGCTGCGCCCGGCCGACACGCTGCCCGTGGCGATCCGCCTGGCGCGCACCGGGACGCACGCGTCACTGGCGATGCTGGCGCTGGTCGACCTGCGGCCCTGGCAGCGCTTCTACGACGCGCTGGATGCCGGCGCCAACGGTTTTGCCACGCTGTTCCTGCGCGACGGCTGGATCGTCGTGCGCAGCCCCGTGATGGCCGAGATGCAGTCTCACAACTGGGGCGCGGCGCCGATGTTCCGCACGCTGCTGCCGCAGGCCGAGACCGGCACGGTGCGGCAGGTCGTCGCGGCCGACGGCGTCGAGCGCATCTACAGCTACCGCGCGCTGGCCGACCGGCCGCTGGTGGCGACCTTCGGCGTGTCGCTGACCGATGCGCTGGCCGGCTGGCGCGAGCAGAGCGGGCGCGATGCGGTCGGCTTGGCGACAGCGCTGCTGCTGCTGGCCGGCGCCACCGGGGGCCTTCTGCGCGAGGTCGACCGGCGCGAGGCGGCCGAACGCTCGATGCGCGAGAGCGAGGCGCGCTTTCGCAGCCTCACCGAGCTGAGTTCGGACTGCTACTGGCGCCTGGACGCCTCGCTGCGCGTGGTCGAGCTGACCGGCGCGGCGGCCGGGCGACCGTCGGCGGACGCGCCGGTCTTCATCGGCCGCCATCCCTGGGAGCTGCCGTTGTCGATGCTGCGCGACGACGGCTGGCACGGCGCGCGCGCCGCGCTGGAGGACCGGCGGGCGTTCCGCGACGTGGAACTCCATCGCCTCGACGCGGCCGGCATGCCGCGCTGGATCGCTGTCAGCGGAACGCCGGTGTTCGATGCCGACGGGCGCTTCGACGGCTACCGCGGCGTCGGCCGCGACATCACCGAACGCAAGCGCTCCGAGACGGCGCTGGAGACGCAGCGGCTGCGCACCAAGGCGGTGGTCGATTCGGCGATGGATGGCGTGATCACCGTCGACGTCGAGCAGCACGTCGTCGTGTTCAACAGCGCCGCCGAGCGCATGTTCCGCTGCCGCGCCGAGGACGTGCTGGGCAAGCCGCTGGACCGGCTGCTGCCGATGCGGGTGCGGGCGTCGCACCACGGGCACGTGCGGCGCTTCGGCGAAGAGGGGGTGTCCAGCCGCACCAAGGGCCGCTTCGGCCACGTCAGCGCGCTGCGCGCGGACGGAGAGGAGTTCCCGGTCGAGGCGTCGATCTCACGCGTCGAGGTCGAGGGCCAGCCGCTGTACACGGTGACGCTGCGCGACGTGACGGTGCAGCGCCGCCACCGGCAGCAGCTCATGCTGCTGGAAACCTGCGTCGAGCACCTGAACGACATGGTGATCATCACCAGCGCCGACGCTACCGCCCCGGCCGACGGCCCGGCGGCCGCGGAGGCAGGCAGCCCGGCCGCGGCGTCGCGCGAACAGCGCATCGTGTTCGTCAACCAGGCCTTCGAGCGCCGCACCGGCTACCGGCGCGACGAGGTGCTGGGCCGCAGCCCGCGCCTGCTGCAGGGGCCGCGCACCCAGCGGGCGGCGCTCGATCGCATCGGCGCCGCACTGGCGCAGCGCCAGCCGGTGCGCTGCGAGCTGGTCAATTACACCAAGGACGGCGACGCCTACTGGGTGGAGCTCGACATCGTGCCGGTCGCCAATGGCGACGGGCGCCTGACGCACTGGGTGGCAGTGGAACGCGACATCGGCGAGCGCAAGCAGGCCGAGACCGACCGGCGCGAACTGGAGCAGCAGCTGCGCGAGTCGCAGAAGATGGAGTCGATCGGCACGCTGGCCGGCGGCATCGCGCACGACTTCAACAACATCCTCGCCTCGATCCTCGGCAATGCCGCGCTGGCCGGCGAGGACATCGGCCCCGGGCATCCGGCGCGGGCCGGGCTGCGGCAGATCGACAACGCGGCGCGGCGCGCGCGCGACCTGGTGCAACAGATCCTCGCATTCAGCCGCCGCCAGCCGTCCGAGCGCGTGCTGCGGCCGCTGCGGCCGCTGCTGGTCGAGACGGTGTCGATGCTGCGCTCGACATTGCCGGCGATGGTGACGCTGCAGACGGCGCTGAGCGACGAGCCGATCGACGTGCGCGCCGACACGACGCAGATCCAGCAGGTGCTGATGAACCTGTGCACCAACGCCTGGCATGCGCTGGACGGGCGCAGCGGCAGCATCTGCGTCGGCCTCGAACGCGCCGACGGCGATGCCGCCACCCCCGGCTGGCCGGCCGCGCTGGCGCCGGGCCGCTACGCCCACGTCTGGGTGCGCGACAGCGGCAGCGGCATGGACGCGGCGACGCGCGAGCGCATCTTCGAGCCTTTCTTCACCACCAAGCCGGCGGGCCTGGGCACCGGCCTGGGCCTGTCGGTGGTGCACGGAATCGTCAGCGCCCACCAGGGCGCGATCACGGTCGACAGCCGGCCCGGTGCGGGCAGCACGTTCCACGTCTACCTTCCGGCGGCGCCGGCCGGCGAGCCGCCGGCAGCTGAAACCGGCGAGATGCCGTTCGGCGCCGGACGCGCGGCCGACGTCGGGGCCAACATCGGGGCCGAGACCGGGGCCGAGACCGGGGAGTGGGCGGGTGCCGGCGCATCGGCCGCCGCCGCGAACCGCCGCCACGTGCTCTACGTCGACGACGACGAGGCCATGCGGCTGATGATCGAAGCGCTGCTCGGCCGCGCCGGCTTCCGCGTGACCGGCTGTGCCGGCGCACGGGAGGCGATCGGGCGGGTGCGCGCGCAGCCAACCGCGTTCGACGTCGTCGTCAGCGACTTCAACATGCCCGAGCTGTCGGGGCTGGACCTGGCGCGCGAACTGGCACGTATCGAGCCGGTTCGGCCGATCGTGATCACTTCCGGCTACCTGTCGCCCGAATTGCGCACGCAGGCGCTGTCGGCCGGCGTCTGCCGCTTGTTGAACAAGCAGAACTCGCTGGAGGAACTGGTGCCGCTGATCCGGGAACTGCTGGTGGCCCCGGACGGACGGCCCGATGCCGCGGCGCGCGGCGAGGGCCCGGCCGGCGAACCGCGGCGCGGCGCACCGGCGGCGGCAGGCTGACGCCGGCAGCGTCGGCAGGCTGACGCCGGCAGCGTCGGCGGGAGCGCCGGCTTCGGCGGGGACTGGTACCGGACGCGCCGGCGGCTCCGGGCCACGGCCGTGGCCCGTTCGGCTGTCACCGCACAATCCCGCGGATGACCGACGACGACGCCCCGCGCCGCGTGCTGCCGTTGCTGGTGCTGGCGCAGTTCGCCGGCACCTCACCCTGGTTCGCGATCAACGCCGTGATGCCAGACCTGCAGCAGGCCTACGGCTGGCCCGGCACCGCGCTCGGGTCGCTGACCTCGGCGGTGCAGGCCGGCTTCATCGCCGGCACGCTGGTGTTCGCGCTCGGCGGCGTGGCCGACCGGTTCAGCGCGCGCCGCGTGTTCCTGGCCTGCGCGATGGCGGCGGCGTCGTGCACGCTGGCCGCGCTCGCGACCGCCGGCAACCTGGCCGCACTGCACGCGTGGCGGGCCGCCACCGGCTTCTTCCTCGCCGGCATCTACCCGGTGGGCATGAAGATCGCCGCCCAGTGGTATCGCGGCGGCCTGGGCGGCGCGCTGGGCTGGCTGGTCGGCGCACTGGTGCTCGGGTCGGCCAGCCCGCATGCGCTGCGGGGGCTGCTGGCGTCGGTGCCGGATCACTCGCTTCCGTGGGGCAGCGTGATGGTCGGCGTCGCGCTGCTCGCCGCCGGCGGCGGGCTGCTCGTCGGCCTCGGCTTGCCGGATCCGCCGCGGCCCGCGTCGCCCGCGCCCGCGCCCGCGGCGTCCGCGGCGTCCGCCCGTCCCTCCCGTCCGTCCCAGCGGTCCCGACCGTCGCACCCCTCCTGGCCGTCGCGCCCGCCGGATCCGTCCCGCCCGTCCCACCTGCGCGCGCTGGCCAGCCTGTGGACCGAGCCTCGCGTGCGCGCCTCGGTGTTCGGCTATTTCGGGCACATGGTGGAGCTGTACACGATGTGGGTCCTGGTGCCTCGGGTGCTGTCCACACGGCTGGCCGGCGCGTCGGTCTCGTGGGCGGCCTTCGCGGTGGTCGGGCTGGGTGCGATCGGCTGCGGCGCGGGCGGCTGGATCGCGCAGCGTGCGGGCAGCGCGCGCGTGGCCGGCGCGCAGCTCGGCGCCAGCGCGCTGTGCTGCGCGCTGGCGCCGTGGGCGCTCGGCGCGCCGGATGCGCTGTTCGCGCTGTGGCTGGCTGTGTGGGGCATCACGGTGGCGGGCGATTCGCCGCAACTCTCGGCGCTGACCGCGCGCAACGCGCCGCCCCATGCCGTCGGCAGCGTGCTGACGCTGGCCAACTACCTCGGTTTCGCGATCTCGATCGCCAGCATCGAGGCCTTCGTCCGCTGGACGGCGCGCGCGCCGCTGGCGGAGGTGCTGCCCTGGCTCGGCCTCGGCCCGCTGCTCGGGCTGTGGGCGCTGTCGCCGCTGTGGCGACCCCGGCGGACGCGGGGTCGGCGACCGGCTGACGACCCCGCCACGGAACATCCGCCTCGTGGCAGACCCGCAGGCGTGCACCTCCCGAACACAGCCGGGGCCGTCAGGCGGCCGCGGCACCCGTCCACTGCCACGGGCCGTCCAGAGACGGCCGGGGCAACGCGGCGCTCAGCGCCGAGGTCGCGCAAGTACGCCTGGCTCGGCCGACAGGCCCTGCTTCACCTGGCGCGTGAGCTCGTCGGCCAGCACCTCGTCGGCGCCGGCTTCGAGCGCGTCGAAGGCGCATCGCACGACCTCCTCGGGGGCTCGACTTCGCCATCTCGATGCCGCGCGTCAGCTCGGTGTCGACGAAGCCCATGTGCAGGCCCAGCACCTGCGTACCCTGGGCACGCAACTCGTGCCGCAGCCGTTCGTCAGCGACCAGGCCGCCGCCTGGTCGAGCCGTAGACCGCCAGCAACGGCGAGCTGATCCAGCTCGCGACCGACAGCACGTTGAGAATCGCGCCGCCGCCGTGCGACGCCAGCACCGGAGCGAACGCCAGGCTCAGGCGCAGCGGTCGAAGAAGTTGGTCTCGAGCTGCGCCGCGCGGAGTCGATGCTGCCTTCGGCGAGAAAGCCGCCCATCGTCGCGATGCCGGCGTTGTTGATCAGCAGCGTGACGTCGCCCAGGCGCCGGGCCGCGTCGGCCACGTCGTCGGGCCGCGTGACGTCGAGGCGGACGGCTTCGACGCCGCCCAGCGTGACGGTGGCCGGGTCGCGGGCCCCCGCGTAGACCTTGCGGGCGCCGCGCGCCAGCGCTTCGCGCGCGAAGGCGAGGCCGATGCCGCGGTTGGCGCCGGTGATCAGGACGGTGGCGTTGTCGAGCTTCATGGTGTTTCGCTTTCGAGGGTCGGGTCGTGGTGGAGAGGATCGGTCTTTTGTGACGATCAACATATTTTTGGTCGAACGAAACCGCCGGGGCCTGGCGTCGTGGTGTGGCGCCCGACTGCCGGCCGGTCAGCGCGGTGGGCCGCCGTCGTGATGCTCCAGCAACAACCGGCGCGACGAGGCCAGCAGGGCTCGGCCTTCGGCGTTGTCGCCCAGCGCGCGCGCCAGTTGCAGTGCGCCGACCAGCTGGCTGGCGATGACGGTGGCGGCGTCCGGCGACGCGCCCGGCGCGAGCACGCTCCGGACCGCGGCGACGAGGCCGCGCACCCGTTGCGCGGCGGCTTCGGACACCGCGGGCGACTGGCGCGGCATGTCCGACACCAGCGCCGCGACCGGGCAGCCGTGTTCCGGCGACGCCAGGTGGGCATCGGACAGGTAGTGCTCGACGAAGGCCCGCAGGGGCGACACTCCCTGCGCCCCCCGGGTTGCGCAGGCCTCGCCGATGCGGGCGGCGCTGTCCCGGCCCGCGCGCTCGATCGCTTCGCACAGCAAGGCGTCGCGTGACGCGAAGTGGGCGTAGAAGCCGCCGTGGGTCAGGCCGGCCTCCTTCATGATGTCCGCCACCCCGATGCCACCGAAACCGGCGCGACGGATCGCACGAGCAGCCGTCTCGACGATGCGATCGTGCGTGATCTGCTTCTTGCCGAGGGGGGTGTCCATGCCTTCACTGTAGCACACAATATGACGTGCATCATATTTTTTCTTAGAGAGGCAATGACGGCTCCGTCCGGCGCGGCAAGCCCGGCCGCACCGACAGTCGCCAACGCTCATCCGCAGGGTCCATCCAGCCCTATGTTGCTGTGCAGCAACTCGAACGGCGTGCGCGGCCGGAAGTCGTGGCGCTTCCTGTTGCTGCGCCGGACAATGGTTCACCGTGTTTCGCGGTGTCGGAGGCGACCATGGCGAGAGACGCAAGCGGCCCGAACCCGACGGCCCCGGCCGATGCGGGCCGGCACTACGAACTGTGCTTCCACTGCGTGTCGGCGCACGATCCGGCTTACTGCTTCCCGTGCGACCACGCCGGCCGCGTCGACATCGACGCCCTCAGCGACGCCGAGCGCATCGACTACCTGTACGCGCGGGCGCTGATCGGCCGCCGGTTCCAGGCGCCGGCCGTGCGCGCCGACGTGCCGGATCCGGACCCGGTCACGCCGGAAACCGCGCACCACTGACTTCAGTTCTACGACGACGATGCCTTCCTGCTGCGGAAGGTGCTCGAGTTCCTCGTACCGGGAGTCCAGGCCGGAGGCGGCGCGATCGTGGTCGCCGCCCGCCGGCACCATTCGCGCCTGAAGGCGATGCGGATGGACGGCACTGCGGCGCTGACGCCGGCGCAATCCGAGCGATTCGTCTGGGTCGACGCGAGGGACGCGCTCGCGGGCTTCATCGTGGGCGGCGAGCCGGACGCAAACGAGCCACGGCCGGTCGTGCCGGAGGAGGCCGCGACGTTGATGACGCTCGAGGCCACCGCGCTGAAGCTGTGCCCGAGCCGTCCGCACGTGATGAAGCGGATCGACGAGAACCGCTTCGCTGACGTGACCTAGCACAGCGCGTCTATGCCGCTGATCCCGACACGGGAAGTCGAGCGCGTCGCCGCGGAGATGCGCAACGCGTGATCCTGGCAGGGGCGGGCGCCGCAACCAGAATCCGCGGCCGATACGGGCGCTGCACGCCACAGAGGGTTAACCCTAGGCACAGACACCGGGTTTACCCTATGCTTCGCTGCAACATCACTCGATGTTCACCGAAGGAGAACCCACCATGTCCAGCCTCACCCTGCCCTCGCAGTCGTTCCGCCCGGCCTCGCCGTCGGTCATCGGCTCGTCGGTGCGCGCGCTGGCTTCCGCTTTCGCCACGCTGACCGCGCCGCTGCGCCGCGCCGTCGATGCCGTCTCGCGCCGACTGCTCACCGCCGGCGCGAATGCCGAGGCCCGTGAGCTGCGCGCCCGCGCCCAGGCCCACCTCGAGACCAATCCCAGCTTCGCTGCCGACCTGATGGCCGCAGCGCAGCAGATCGAACCCTCCGTCGAGCCGGCCTGATCGCCACCACGGCAGACACCGCGCCCGACACCGCAACCTCTACGCAAGAATCATCATGAACCAACCCATCCTCGACATGCGCGCCATCGTGGCGCAGGAATACGCCGCCGACGAAGCCTCGCAAAGCTTCCTGGACAAGCTGCTGGCCAACCTGCGCTACCTGCCCGACACCAGCGACGCGGACCTCGCCGACGAGCTGCGCGAGCGCGCCGCCGGCTACGAAGAATCGCAGCCGAGCTTCGCCGCCGACCTGCGCGCCGCGCTGGCGTAACAAGCTCGCGCCCGGCGACGGGCGCAAACCGGGGACGGCCCAGCCTGCCCCATCGAAGACGCCGGCCCCGTGCCGGCGTTTTGTTTGCGGCCCGACACCCATCGCGGCGGACATCGCCGCAGCCGAGACCGGGCGGGCGGCGGCGCGCGCCGTGCCGGGAGCGCGCCCGTGCAGCGTCGCGACATCTGGCTCGTCGGAGCCGTGGTCATTGTCCTGGTCGTGCTGGGAGGCTTCGGCCTTCGCTGACTTCCGCCTCGTCACGTTGAACGCCCTCGCCACGAGCGGAGCGCCCGGCGCCTCGTACCCGTGCAGAGCCTGGTGGCAGGTCTCCCGGGATTCGCCCCGCGCCGCCAACTTGTTCGGCCTGGCCTGGCCACATCGCACCCGGTCGGCTGTGCCGGCTGGCGGCGCATCGATGCCGAGGAACAGGGTGCGGCGCGTTGGCCGACAAGCTGACAGGCTCCTCCTTTTGACGCCGGGCAGCCCGCGGAGGCGGGATTCTCGCAGCAGGGCAGGTCGCAAAGAAACGCAGGCGACGGGACAAGCGCGACCGACGACCAACGGCCCGATGGCCCTGTCACTTCGGCGCCGAACCCGTGCCGCAAGGCCTCGAGAATCCGCCGGTTGTCGACCGGGTGCACGTCACAGCCGACGATCGCGGCGAGCGCCCGCACGCGGGAACGTCCCGCTGCGTCGGCGGGCAACAGGGGCGGGTTCGGGTATCGCTCCTCCAGCCACTCGATGATCGCCGGCGCAGCGCTTCGAAGATCGGCGCGTCGCCGAAGCGGAACAGATCCAGGCTCGACGCGCCCGACGCCTGCGCCGCGAACGGCACCCACGACGGCACGACGAACAGGTCGCCGCGCTCGACGATCCACGTTCGTTCACCGACGGTCACCATGCCCGACCCGTCGAAGATCTGGAACACCGACGAACCGACCTCGCGTTACCCGCTCTACCGGCCCAGGGCACTCACACGGGTCCCGCAACGGTAGACCGTCGCCAGCCAGCTCTCCGCGAAGCCGAGCTGACCCGCAAGAACCGCCGCCTCACCAGCGAATAGAGGCGGATCTACGTCGTCGCCAACACCCACAGATCATGATTCTCGAAGTCGCCGACATCCGACTCGTCCCTGGGCGCCGGGAAGTGGCGGCTGCTATGGCGCCCGCAGCAGGTCGAGCTTGCCGAGCACGAAGCCCTGCCCGGCCTCGCGAGCCATCTGCAGCAGGTCCGCGTCGAGCTGTTCGCGGCGCTGGCGGCGCGCCCAGAACACCGGGCCGCCTTCCCAGCGCGGAAATCCATAGCCCTGGACGAGCACGACATCCACGTCCGCCGGCCGGCTGGCCACCCCTTCGGCGAGCAACAAGGCGGCCTCGTTCGCCATCGCCAGCAGGGCCCGACGCTGGATCTCTGCCGGCGCGATCGCCCGGCGCGCGATGCCACGGGACGCGCTGGCCTGCTCGATCAGGCCACGCGTGATCGCATCGGTGGTCTTGGACTGCTTGCCGTCGGTGTAGACGTAGTAGCCGGCACCCGTCTTGCGGCCCAGCCGGCCCTGTTCGCACAGCTGCTCAAGAACGGCAACGTAGCGTTCACGCGGATCCCGCGTGGCTGCCTGCGCCCGGCGCATGCGCCAGGCGATGTCCAGGCCGGACAGATCGGCCACCGCAAACGGGCCCATCGCGAAGCCCATCGCGGTCAGTGCGTTGTCGACGTCCTCGGGCCACGCCCCGTCCTCGAGCATGAACTCGCATTGACGCCGGTAGGCGTTGTAGATGCGGTTGCCGATGAAGCCGAACGCATTGCCGCATGGCACCGGCGTCTTCTTCAGTTTCACCCCGAGCGCCATGCCCGTGGCGAGCACGTCGGGCGCGGTGTTCGTGCCGCGCACCACCTCGAGCAGCTTCATCACGTTCGCGGGGCTGAAGAAGTGCAGGCCCAGGACGTCCTGCGGCCGCGCCGTGGCCATCGCGATGGCGTCGATGTCGAGGTACGAGGTGTTCGTCGCGAGTACGGCGCCCGGCCGCGCATGGGCATCGATCTTCCGGAAGACCTGCTGCTTGACGGCCAGTTCCTCGAAGACGGCCTCGATGACCAGATCCGCTGCGGACAGCCGCTCCCAATCGGTCGTGGTGCCCAGCCGCGCTTCGTTGTCGGCGGCCACGGCGGCTCCCAGCTTGCCGGCGGTGACACGGCCACGGTAGTGGTCAGCGATACGCTGGCGGCCGCGGTCGAGCGCCGCGTCGTCCTGTTCGAGCATCAGCACATGCAGGCCGGCGTCCAGCGCCGCGATCGCGATGCCCGAACCCATGGTGCCGGCACCGATCACGGCCACGTGCCGCACGTGGCGAGGCGCAGCATCCCGTTCGGGAGGCAGGCGGGTGGCCTCGCGCTCGGCCTTGAACTGGTAGCGCAACGCCTGGGCGGCGGTGGACGGCACCAGTTCGAGGAACAGCTCGCGTTCGCGCTGCAGCCCCTGGTCGAACGGCAGCGCGCAAGCCGCCACGGCGTCCAGCGCGGCACCGTAGGCCGGCTGCAGGCGTTGCCGGGCCTGGAGCTTCGCGCGTTGCGCCTCGACGATGCCGTGCACCGGCGCGGCCTCGGGTTGATGGTCTCGGGCGCGGGGGAACGGCGCTCCTGCGCCGGCGAGTTCCAGTGCCCTGCGCACGGCAGCAGGCACCACCTCGTCCGCCAGCACCGCGTCGAACAGGCCGGATGCGTCGAGATTCTTCACGCCGACCGGTTGGCCCGACAGGATCAGCGACAGCGCCGCCTCCGGGCCGATCAGCCGAGGCAGGCGCTGCGTGCCGCCCGAACCCGGGATCAGCCCGAGCGTGACCTCGGGCAGCCCGACCCGGGCGGACTCCAGCGCCACGCGGCCATGGCAAGCCAGCGCAAGCTCGAGACCGCCGCCCAGTGCCACGCCGCTCAGGGCGGCGACCACGGGCTTGCGGCTCGCCTCGATCGCGGCCACCACGCTGAGCAGGATCGGCTCCTGGAATTGAAGCGGCGTACCGAACTCGGTCATGTCCGCGCCGGCGGAGAAGGCCTTGTCGGAACCGGTCAGCACGATTCCGAGCACCGAAGGATCGGCCTGAGCCGCCTCAAGCTGCCGCACGATGCGTTCGCGCAGCGCATGGCTCAGGCTGTTGACGGGCGGGTTGTCGAGCGTGATGACGGCGACGGCGTTCTGGATGGTCAACATGGTGTCTCCGGGGGGGCGGTTCAGGCGGCACGCATCAAGTGCTTGCCGATGACGATCTGCTGGATCTGCGTGGTGCCTTCGTACAGGCGCAACAGGCGCACATCGCGGTAGAAGCGCTCGACCTTGTATTCGTTGATGTAGCCGGAGCCGCCGTGGATCTGCACACCCCGGTCCGCCACACGGCCGACCATTTCGGTGGTGAACATCTTGGCGCACGACGCCTGCATGCTGACCGCGGGATCACTGGTGCCGGGAGGCTTGGCGTCGAAGCGACGAGCCGCCGCCCGCACCATCGACCAGCCGGCGAGCAGTTCGGCCTGGCTGTCGGCCAGCATGGCCTGCACGAGCTGGAAGTTGCCGATGGGTTCACCGAACTGCTTGCGCTGCTGGGCATAGGCCACGCTTTCGTGAAGGATGCGCTGCGCCATGCCGCAGGCCAGCGCCGAGACGTGCAGGCGCCCGCGGTCCAGCACCTTCATCGCCGTCTTGAAACCCTTGCCCGGTTCACCGCCGATGATGTGGGCGGCGGGAACGCGCACGCCGTCGAGGTGGACGTCGCAGGTCTTGGTGCCGCGCTGGCCCATCTTCTTGTCGGGCTTGCCCAGCCTCAGCCCAGGCAGGCCGGCTGGCACGATGAAGGCCGAGATGCCGCCGGCACCCGGGCCACCGGTGCGCGCCATCAGCGTGAAGGCACCCGCACGCGGCGCGTTGGTGATGAAGCGCTTGCTGCCGCTGATCAGGTAGTCGCTGCCGTCGGCCACCGCTCGGGTCTTGAGCGAGGCAGCGTCGGAGCCGGCATCGGGCTCGGTGAGCGCGAACGAGACGATCAGGTCGCCGCTGGCGATGCGAGGCAGGTAGTCGGCCTTCTGTTCAGGCGTTCCGTCCATCAGGATGCCCTGCGACCCGATCCCGATGTTCGTGCCCACGACGGAGCGGAACGCCAGCGCTGTCTGGCCGAGTTCGAAGGCAACGTCGCACTCCTGCGCCATCGACAGACCGATGCCGCCGTACTCCTCGGGGATCGAGATGCCGAACAGGCCCAGTTCCTTCATGTCGGCGACGATGTCCGCGGGCACCTCGTCGTGCTCCTCCACCAGATCCTCCGCCGGCATCAGGCGCTCTCGCACGAAGCGCCGCACGCTGTCCAGGAGGAGTTGGAAGGTTTCTTGATCCAGCGACACGGTGTCTCCTTCGCCAGTCCGGCGGCGCAGGGTGATTGTTGAACCATCGAATCGGCTTGACAATCACAAAGAACCTGAAAGATCTGTCAAGGAATTTCGACGATGAGCACCCTGGACGCCCAGTCACTCGCCCTCTTCGTCGACATCGTGGAGGCCGGAAACCTCAGCCTGGCCGCGCGGAACATGAAGATGAGCCGGGCCAACGTCAGCTACCACCTCACGCAACTGGAAAAGTCGATCGGGCTGCAACTGATGCGCCGGACGACGCGGCGCGTCGAGCTCACCGAGGTCGGGCAGCGGCTCTACCAGCACGGCCGCGTGATCCGCGACGAGGTCCTGGCGGCGCGTGAATCGATCGACATGCTGGGCAAGGGCTTGCACGGGTCGGTCCGCCTGAGCCTGCCCACCGGCTTCGGGCACCTGGTCATGTCGGGCTGGCTGATCGAGTTCAAGCGCCGGTACCCCGACATCGCGCTCGACCTGCTGTTCGACAACCGCGTCGACGACCTGCTGCGCGAGGAGGTGGACGTGGCCGTTCGCGTGATGTCCGAGCCGCCGCAGCAGATGGTCGCCACCGAACTGGCGCAGGTGCGCTACGTCACCTGTGCATCGGTCGAGTTCGCGCGCAGCCATGCGATGCCGCGCCGCCTGGATGAGCTCGATCAGGTGCCCCTGATCACCTCGGCGGTGGCGGGGCGTGACCTGCGCGTCTCCGCCTACCAGGCCGACGAACGACGCGAGCTGACCTTGCACCCCACGCTCGCGTCGGAGAACTTCCAGTTCCTGCGCGAGGCGATTCTGGCGGGCCTCGGCGTCGGCCTGGTACCCGACTATGTGGTCCAGCAGGATGTGGCCGAAGGGCGCGTCGTCACCTCGCTGGGCGACTGGCGCCTGAGCGTCTTCGGTACACGCATGTTCCTGCTCCGGATGCCCGGCCGCTACCAGACGCTCGCCGCGCGGACGTTGATCGACTTCGTGGTGGACAAGGCCCGTACCTGGGCCAGGTGATCACGCCTGAGTCGTCGGGCCGCGCCCCTCGAACCGATCCATTTGTGCCGATATTCGGAACAGTTGATCTCATTCAACCGTGTTTATCTCTGAAGTCGCAACTCCTAAAGTCTGCGCATCGATTCACCATCCAAAGACCGGAGCCCACCATGAGCCACCTCACCCACCCCCGCGCCCTTCAACGCCTGCTGGCCAGCGATGCCGGCTGGGGCCCGCTGGCGCTGCGCCTGCCGATCGGCATCATCTTCGTGGCGCACGGCACGCAGAAGCTGTTCGGCGCCTTCGGCGGCTACGGCCTGGAAGGCACCGGCCAGTTCATGGCGTCGCTGGGCCTCACGCCGGGCTACCTGATGGCGCTGCTGGCGGGCAGTGCGGAGTTCTTCGGCGGCCTGGCGCTGCTGGCTGGCGTGCTGGTGCGGCCGGCCGCCGCGGCGCTGGCGATCGCGATGATCGTGGCCATCCTCTCTGTGCACATCGGCCACGGCCTGTTCATGGCCAACAACGGCTACGAGTTCGGCCTGGCGCTGCTCGCCGCCGCCGTGTCGCTGCTGGTCAGCGGCGCCGGCCGGCTGTCGGTGGACGCGGAGCTGGCTGCGCGCACCGCCGCGCGCTGAACGAGCGCGGATCATCGAGTCCACAGCCCCGAGCACCGCCACCATGGCGCGCCTGCCCAGCCTGTTCGTCTCGCACGGCGCGCCGACCTTCGCGACCGAGCCCGGCCTCGCCGGGATTGGTAAGCGGACGCGATCACGGCCGGGAAGACGCCGGAAGATCTGCCGGTCAAAGCCGACGGTTGAACCCGATCGCCTTGGGCAATGGCACCTGACTCCCGTGGTCGTTCGGAGGCCAACCGAGTGGTCGTCGGCACACCCGGCTGACCGCGGCGTACGGGGAGCGTCGTCTTTGCGACGGGCGTTGGTGTCGCTCACGCGGGGCGCGACGGGTTGCGGGCGACGCGATGGGTTTTCATCGAGGTGCATGCACGCCGCACGCACCGACAATGGGCAGCATGAACCCGGAAACACCGACCCAACGCCTCGACCGCCTGGTCCACGCAGCCGCCGCACGGAACCTGACGGGTGGGCTGTCGCCGGTGTCGCTATCGCTTGCCCTGGCCGACTGGGGCTGGCACCTGATGCTCTCGCCCGGGCGGCAGATGGAACTCGCAGCCTTGGCGGCTCGGCTCGGTTCGGACAGCCTGCTGGTCGCCGCCGGCGGCACGCCGGGTGACGAACACCTCGGTGCCGCCGACGACGACCCGCGTTTCCGCGACGATGCATGGGCGCAGTGGCCGTTCTCCGCACTGCGGCATGCGTTCCGCAACCAGGAGGTGTTCTGGCGCGAAGCGGCGAGCATGCCCGGCATGACGGCGCACCATGCCGCCGAGACGCAGTTCTTCGCGCGGCAATGGCTCGGCATGTTGACGCCGGCGAACTGGCTGCCGACGAACCCGGTCGTGCTCGCGGATGCGGTCGAATCCGGTGGCGCGCACCTGCTGCAGGGGGCGATGAACTGGCTGCGCGACTCCACCGGCCAGCCGGATCCCAAGGTGCTCGAACAGGCGTCGCGCTTCGTCGTCGGCAAGGACGTCGCGGTCACGCCCGGCAAGGTCGTCTACCGCAATCGGCTTGTCGAGTTGATCCGCTATGCACCGCAGACGAAGACCGTGCGTCCCGAGCCGGTCTTCATCGTGCCGTCGTGGATCATGAAGTACTACATCCTCGACCTGTCGCCGCACAACTCGCTGGTGCGCTACCTGGTCGGCGAGGGCCACACCGTCTACATGGTGTCGTGGCTGAACCCGGATGCCAGCGACCAGAACCTGTCGATGGACGACTACCTCGGCCTGGGCGTCTTCGAGCCGCTGCGTGCGGTGGGCAAACTGCACGGCGCCGACCAGCCGGTGCACGCCGCCGGCTACTGCCTCGGCGGCACGCTGATGGCGATCGCCGCCGCCGCTCTCGGCCGCCGGGGCGGCAGCGCGTCGACCACCGGGCTGCCATCGCTGCGCTCGCTCACGCTGATCGCGGCGCAGACCGATTTCTCCGAGCCCGGCGAACTGGGGCTCTTCATCGACGAAAGCCAGGTGCGCCTGCTCGACGAGATCATGCGCGGCCAGGGCTACCTGAGCGGCGAGCAGATGGCCGGCACGTTCCAGTTCCTGCATTCACGCGATCTGGTGTGGACCCGGCGCATGCGCGAATACCTGCTGGGCGAACGCGAGCAGCGCACCGACCTGACCGCCTGGAACGCCGACGTGACGCACATGCCGGCGCGCATGCACCACGAATACCTGACCGGGCTGTACTTGCGCAACGCGCTCGCCGCGGGCCGCTGGCGGGTCGACGGCCACGCGGTCTCGCTCGGCGACATCCATGCACCGGTGTTCCTCGTCGGCACCGAGCGCGACCACGTGTCGCCATGGCATTCGGTCTACCAGTTCCACCGGCTCTGCGACGCCGAGGTGACGTTCGTGCTCGTCGCCGGCGGCCACAACGCCGGCATCATCTCCGAGCCGGGCCGTCCGCGGCGCCACTACCGCATCGCGCTGCGGCCGGCGCAAGGGCCCTGGCTGCACGCCGACCAGTGGCAGCAACAGGCCGAGCAACACGATGGAAGCTGGTGGCCGGCATGGCACACGTGGCTCGCCGCGAGATCCGGCGAGCCGGTACGCGCGGCGCAGATTCCCGCCGGCGCCGCGCTCGCCGACGCACCCGGCACCTATGTCATGAAGCGCTACGCCCACTGAACCTTGCACCGGGTCGCGCGATCTGCCGTCCTCGCGGATTGGAGTTCGGCTGCGTGGTGATCGGCCGCTTGGCGTGAAGCACTCGAGCCGCGATGTCGAGCGCAGGTGTCGCAAGAGCACACGCCGCACCGCGACCGCCACGCTCGGATGGCAATGGACCCGCCCAGCCACGCATCCGGTGCCCGGGCTTTCCGTACTTGTTCCGTACCGCCAAAGACAAAGGGCTTGGCGAAACCGCCAAGCCCTTGAATTTCCTACCGAATTTGGTAGGCGCGATTGGACTCGAACCAACGACCCCCACCATGTCAAGGTGGTGCTCTAACCAGCTGAGCTACGCGCCTGCGAAGCCAATCAGTATAGCAGATGTCGATTCGAGGGCGTCGCGCGGCGCCGAAAGCGCGCACCCACCGCCGGCACCCCCGCAACGCGGAGCACGGAGCACGGAGCACGGAGCACGGAGCACGGAGCACGGAGCACGGAGCACGGAGCACGGAGCACGGAGTTGGACACCTGCCGGCCGCAGGCGCACACTGAACCGGCCTCCCGCTACCGTGTCGCTCATGCCCGATCCTGCCTCGATGACTACCCACGCCGCGCCGTCGGGCGATGCACCGGCCGGCCTGCCCCCTGCGCCGAATGCGGGCGCCCCGGCGCCGGAACCCGCCCCGTTCGACATCCCGCTGCGGCCTGTTCTACGGCGCCTGCTTCGTCGTGATGGGCTGGCTGCTGCTGAAGGTGTTCGAAAGCGCGCCGGCCTACGTGCTGGCGCTGTCGGCCGGCTTCCTGCTGATGGGCCCGTTCATGTGCATGGGGCTGTACCGCGTCAGCCAGCGGCTGGAGCAAGGGCGCGCGCCCGATTTCGGCGACTCGATGCTGGCCTGGGACACACGCACCGGCACGCTCGCGATCTTCGGCTTCGTGCTGCTGGTGCTGGAGATGCTGTGGGGGCGCGCGGCGCTGGTGATCTTCGCGGTCAGCTTCAGCGGCATGCCCGACTTCAAGGGCTCGCTGCTGAAGCTGCTCGACCCGGAGAACCTCGGCTTCATCGCCGCCTACCTCGGCGTCGGTGCGGTGTTCGCCGGGCTGATCTACGCGGTCAGCGTGGTGTCGATCCCGATGATCCTGGACAGGTCGGTCGATGCGATCACCGCCGGCCTGACCAGTCTGCGGCTGGTGCTGTCGCAACCGGCGGTGATGCTGTGGTGGGGCGCGCTGATCACGCTGCTGGTGGTCGCGGCCATGCTGCCGTGGTTCCTAGGCCTGCTGGCCATCGGCCCGGTGATCGGGCATGCAAGCTGGCACGCCTACCGGCACGCCGTCGCGCTGCCGCCGCCGGCCGCCGAGCCGGCCGCACCGGCCGCATGAGGGCCGGCGCGCGATGGCTGGCGCGCGATGGCCTCCGCGTGATCACCGGCGAGTGAGGGCCGGCGCGCACGGCCTGCCCGACAGCTCGAGCGGCAACGCGCCCGGTCCCGCGTTCGTCGGCCGCCCCACCCCCGTCACTTCCGCCGCGCCGAGCGCACGCCGCGCACGCGCGTCACCACCGCCAGCGCCTGCGCGAGGCGCTGCGCGTCGGCCACCTCGACGGTGAAGGTCATCCACGCGGTGCCGCCGCCGGCGTCCTTCACGCTCTGCGTCTTGACGCCGCTGACGTTCATCTTCTCCTTCGCGAACACCTCGGAGATGTCGCGCAGCAGGCCCTGGCGGTCCGACGCCTCGACCATCACGTCGACCGGGTACAGCGCGCCGCCGGCGCGCCCCGGTGCGCCCCAGGCCACCGGGATCACGCGCTCCGGCGCGCGCGCCGACATCTCGCGGAAGTTGCTGCAGTCACGCCGGTGCACCGCCACGCCCTTGCCGCGCGTCACGTAGCCGCCGATCGCGTCCGGCGGCGCCGGCCGGCAGCAGCGCGCCAGGCTGGTCAGCAGCGATTCCACGCCCACCACCAGCACGCCGCCCTGCGGCGAATCGCCGTCGCCGCGGCTGCGCTTGAAGGCGATCACCTCGTCGGCCGTCGGTGGCGGCTCGGCCGGGCGCAGCAGGTTCTCGATGTTGCGCAGCGAGAACTCGTCCTTGCCGACCACCTCGAACAGCGCGCCGGCGTTGCGGAAGCCGAGCTGCGCCGCCAGGTCGTCGAGCCGGATGGCGGTGCGCCCTTCGCGCTGCAGCAGCTTCTCGACGGCCTCGCGGCCGCGCGCGATCGTCGCCTCCTGGGCGAGCGCGTTGAACCAGGCCCGCACCTTGGTGCGCGAGCGCGAGCTCTGCAGGAAGCCCAGCTCCGGGTTCAGCCAGTCCATCGACGGACCGCCCTCCTTTGCCGCGATCACCTCGACCGTCTGGCCGCTGTGCAGCGGCGTGGACAGCGTCACCATCACGCCGTCGACCTTGGCGCCGCGGCAGCGGTGGCCGAGCGAGGTGTGCACGGTGTACGCGAAGTCGATCGGCGTGGCGCCGGCCGGCAATTCCACCACCGCGGCCTGCGGCGTGAAGACGTAGATCCGGTCGTCGAAGACGGCGGGTTTCGAGGCCTCCCCGGCGGCGGCATCGCTCTCGCGCCGGGTCTCGCCGCCCGCACCGCCCCCGTCGTTGCCCTGCTCGACGAAGTCGCGCTCCCAGGCCAGCAACTGGCGCAGCACCGCCTTGCGCGCCTCGGCCACCTGCGCATCGGTGTCGCCCACCGCGCTGAGCCCGGCGTAGCCCTTGGCGCCGGCCTCCTTGTAGGCCCAGTGCGCGGCCACGCCGTGCTCGGCATGCTCGTGCATCGCCTGCGTGCGGATCTGGATCTCGACCGGCCGGCCGGTGTCGTCCTGCACCACGGTGTGCAGCGACTGGTAGCCGTTCGGCTTCGGCCGCGCGATGTAGTCGTCGTACTCGCCCGGCACCGGCGGGAACAGCTCGTGCACGCGGCTGAGCGCCGCGTAGCAGTCGGGCACGCCGGCCACCACCACGCGCAGCGCGCGCACGTCGAACACCCGCTCGATGCCCAGCCCCTTGCCCTGCATCTTCTTCCAGATGCTGTACAGGTGCTTCGGCCGGCCCTGCACCTCGGCGGCGATGCCGTGGCCGCGCAGCGCGTCGGCCACGCGGCGGCGCAGCGCCTCGACGCCCTCCTCGCGTTCCAGGCGCTTCTCGTCCAGCAGCATCGCCACGTGCCGGTAGTCGTCGGGCCGCAGGAAGCGGAACGACAGGTCCTCCAGCTCCCACTTGATCTGCCAGATGCCGAGCCGGTTGGCCAGCGGCGCGAACACCTGCATCGATTCCTGCGCCAGCGACGCCGGGCACGCGCGCTTGAACGCCGCGTACCAGCGCAGCGTCTGCAGCCGCGAGGCCAGGCGCAGCAGCACCACGCGCAGGTCGCGCGAGAACGCCAGCAGCATCTTGCGCACGCGTTCGGTCTGCTGCGCGCGCTGCTCCTCGCCCACCACGGCGGCGCGCGCCGCGCGCTGGATCTGCACCAGCCGCCGGGTGTGCGACACCAGGCTGGCATAGGACTCGCCGAAGGCCTTGGCGACGACCTCCTCCGGCTTGTTCACGAAGTCGCCGGCGTACACGAGGTAGGCGGCGGCACGCATCGACGGTGGCGCGCCGATCGCCTGCAGGATCGCCGCCACGCCGTCGGCGTGGCCCAGCGCGTCCTCGCCGGTGTCCAGCAGCTGGCCCGTCAGCAGCGGCTCGGCGAACGCGCGGGCGCGCTCGATCGGGCCGGAGCCGCCGGCGCCCGCCGGCCCGGCCGCCGGGTCCGCGGCCTGCGCGTCGCCCGGGTCGGTGTCGCCACGGCGGGCCGGTTCGGCCGCCGCGGGCATGCCGGCGGCGCGCGGCGCGTCGACCTCGAGCAGGTGGACGATCGGCGGCAGCTCGGCGTGGACGTCGGGCGCGCCGGTCTTCACGGCACCGCGCCCTCCAGGAAGTCGCGCACCACCGCCACCTGGCCGGGATCGACCAGCATCGGCGCGTGGCCGACGCCCGTGAACTCATGCAGCCGCGCCTTCGGCCCGCGCTCGGTCATCGCCTGCGCGGTGGCGGGCGACAGCAGGTCGGAATCGGCGCCGCGCAGCAGCAGCGTCGGGCAGGCGATCGCGTCGTAGCCGCGCCACAGCATGGCGGTGCCGGCGGCGGCGAGCGCGGGCGTGAAGGCACGCAGCGGCACCGCGAGGCGCGGGTCGTAGTGCAGCCGGAATCCGGCGCTGCCGGAGGCGTCGTCGGCCTTGAGCATCGGCCGCGACAGCGCCAGCCACTGCTCGCGCGTGTGCGGGCCGAAGCTCTGCGAGATCGACCACAGGTAGTCGGCCGCCTCGTCCAGCGTGTCCCAGCGCAGCGGCTGGCCGACGTAGGCGGCGATGCGCGCGATGCCGGCCGCCTCGATCTCGGGGCCGACGTCGTTCAGCACCAGCCGCTCGATCGGCGAGCGCGGCAGCGCGGCCAGCCCCAGCCCGATCAGGCCGCCCATCGAGGTGCCGACCCAGCTGACGTGCTGCGCGTCCAGCCGCGCCAGCAGCGTCACCATGTCGGCCATGTAGTTCGGCACCTGGTAGCCGGACGGATCGGCCAGCCAGTCCGACTGGCCGCGGCCGACGACATCCGGGCAGACGACGCGCCAGCTGGCCGACATCGCCTGCGCCAGCGTGTCGAAATCGCGGCCCTGGCGCGTCAGCCCGTGCACGCAGACCAGCACCTTCGGGTTGCCGGGCTCGCCCCACTCCCAGTAGGCCATCCGGTGCAGCCCGCCCGCGCCCAGGCACTGCACGTGGTTCAGCCGCGGCTGGTGCGTGGCGGCGGCCGGCGCGGCCGGGCTCGGGGAGGCGGGGGTGGCAGTCATGGCGGCGCTCGGGGTGATGTTCGGGTTCGGGGCGGTGCCGGCGATCGGCGTGCCCGGTCGATGGCCGATGCTAGCAACGCACCCGATGTCCCTGCGCCCGGTTCGCTCACTTGGTGAGCTGCACGCTGCCGTTGACCGTCACCGTGACCTCCGTCTTGCCGGCCTCGACCGGCAGCGACTCGTCGGCCATCGGCGCGGCCATCGCCTTGGCGCGCATCATCGGCGCGTAGGCCACCGGCTGCGGGCCGTCGGCGCCCACGTTCACCTCGCGCAGCGTGTAGCCGGCGTAGCCGAAGCCGCGCGCGACCTCCGCCGCCTTGGCACGGAAGCGCGCGATCGCCTGGGCCGAGACCTCGGCCTCGCTGCGCTCGCGCTGCTCGCGCGACAGGCCGTAACCGACGCGGCCGACCGTCATCGTCGAGATGCGGCCGACGAGCTGGCCGATGGCCGGCATGTCACGCCCCTCGACCACCAGTTCGGCCGTGCCCTGCCAGCCGGTGATCACCGTCTTGTTGTAGCGCGGGAAGAGCGAGAAGTTGCCGGTCTGCACGTCGACCTGGCCCGGCTTGGCCGCGCGGCGCGCCTCGGCCAGCGCGGCGTCCAGTGCCTGCTTCAGCGCGGTCTGCACCGCGCCGGCATCGGCGCCGTCGCGCGTGACGGTCAGCGTGACCGACATCCAGTCCTTCGCCACCTCGACGCTGGCCGACGAGGCCAGGCTGACGACGCCCGACGGCGGCGGTGCTTCGGCGCGTGCGCCGGCGAGGGTGAAGAGCGAGCAGCCCGACAGGGCGACCGAGATCAGGATCTTGTTCATGCGATGGGCGTGCGATGGGAAGTGAGGGTGGGACAGGAGGGAGGGAAAGGAGCGTGGCAATGGGCGGCGTGGGCAGGAAAACGCGTCGGACCGCTTCGACCCGCCCCACCGTGCGGGATTCAAGCGGACGCGGGCAAGTCTTGTAACAGATGGTCAGGCGGTCCAAACTCGCCCCTCAACGTCCTCACAATCGCGCCGGTTACAAATTTCGGAGGTGACATGACCACCAACACCACGACGCGGGCGGACCGGGTCGTCGTCGTCGACGACGATGCCCGCATCCGCGACCTGCTGCGCCGCTACCTGACGCAGGAAGGCTTCGAGGTCCTGCTGGCCGAGGACGCGAAGGCGCTGAACCGGGTGCTGACGCGCGAGACGGTCGACCTCATCGTGCTCGACCTGATGCTGCCCGGCGAGGACGGCCTGTCGATCTGCCGCCGCCTGCGCGCCGCCAACGACGCCACGCCGATCATCATGCTGACGGCCAAGGTCGAGGACGTCGACCGCATCGTCGGCCTCGAGGTCGGCGCCGACGACTACCTGCCCAAGCCCTTCAACCCGCGCGAGCTGCTGGCGCGCATCCATGCGGTGCTGCGCCGCCGGCCCTCGCTGGAGGCGCCCGGTGCGCCCGCGAAGGAGGCACTGACCGTGACCTTCGGCCCGTTCGAGTTCGACCTGGCGCTGCGCCGGCTGTCGAAGGAGGGCGAGCAGATCTCGCTGACGACCGGCGAGTTCTCGATGCTGAAGGCGCTGGTGCGCCACCCGCGTCAGCCGCTGTCGCGCGACAAGCTGGCGCAGCTCGCCCGCGGCCGCGAGTTCGAGCCCTTCGACCGCAGCCTGGACGTACAGATCAGCCGCCTGCGCAAGATGATCGAGCCCGATCCGGCGCAGCCGCGCTACATCCAGACGGTCTGGGGCGTCGGCTACGTGTTCGTGCCGGACGGCACGACCTGATCCGCCGGTCTCGACGCGCCGCCGGCCGGCCCCGCCCTGGCCGGTGCGCGATCCCGACGGTGACCCCCACGGCGACCCCCAACGGCGACCTGAAGGCGCCGGCCTCAGCGCACCGGAGTCCGGCGACACTTCGCTTCCATGCCACAGAACCAAGTCGCCCTCAGCCTCTTCTGGCGCACCTTCTTCCTGCTCGCGGTGCTGCTGACTTTCGGCGTGGTGGCCTGGACACAGACCTTCCGCGCGCTCGAGTTCGAGCCGCGCGCGGTGCAGGCGGCCCAGCAGATCGCGAGCCTGGTGAACCTGTCGCGTGCCGCGCTGCGCAGCACCGACGGCATCAACCGCGTCACGCTGGTCAAGAACATCTCGGCCCAGGAGTCGATCAAGCTGGTGCCGCGCGAGCCCGGCGACCAGTGGGAGCCGTACGAGGTCGACCGCTTCTCGCGCGCGATCGGCGAGGCGCTGCGCAGCGCGCTCGGGCCGGACACGCTGGTGGCCAGCGCCGTCAACCGCTCGCCGGGGCTGTGGGTCGGCTTCCTGATCGACAAGGACCCGTACTGGCTGCAGGCCGACCCGACGCGCCTGGGCCCGATGTCGGTCAGCACGCTGTTCGTCTGGGGCGGCATCGCGCTGATCGCCACGCTGCTCGGCTCGGCGGCGATCGCCCGGCTGATCAACCAGCCGCTGCGCGACCTGTCGTTCGCCGCCAGCCGCATCCGCGAAGGCGAGTTCGATTCGCGGCTGGACGAGAACACGCTGACCAGCGAGATCCGCCAGGTCAACATGGGCTTCAACCGCATGGCGCGCGAGCTCGCCAAGGTCGAGGAGGACCGCGCGGTGATGCTGGCCGGCATCTCGCACGACCTGCGCACCCCGCTCGCCCGGCTGCGGCTGGAAGCCGAGATGAGCGTGCAGGACGAAGAAGCCAAGCGCAACATGGCGCTCGACATCGACCAGCTCGACGCCATCATCGACAAGTTCATGGACTACGCGCGGCCGGGCGAAGTCAGGCTGACCGCGGTGCACCTGTCGAGCCTGGTCGACCGCGAGATGGCTGCCTTCCGCGACACCAGCCAGATCCGCATCTCGTCGCGCGTGGCGATCGACACCAAGGTGATGGCCGACGAGACCGAGCTCGGCCGCGTGCTGCAGAACCTGTTCGAGAACTCGCGCCGCTACGGCCGCTCCGAGGACACCGGCATCGCCCGGGTCGTCGTCAACTACGCGCGCACCGGGCCATGGGTGATCCTGTCGGTGCGCGACCACGGGCCCGGCGCCGACCCGAAGAAGCTGTCGCAGCTCAAGACGCCGTTCTTCCGCGGAGACGCCGCGCGCACCGCGGCCACCGGCGCCGGCCTCGGCCTGGCGATCGTCGAGAAGGCGGTGCAGCGCATGGGCGGCAGCTTCGAGCTGTCGAACGCGCCCGAGGGCGGGCTGGTGGCGCATATCCGGCTGAAGCGGGCGCCCTGATCGGGCCGCAGCGCGACGCGAGGCGCCGGCCGCCCCCGGGGTGATCGCGGAGACTTCGCGCCGCTCAGCGCCGCGGGTGGCCGTGCAGCAGACACACGGCGCGCGCCTCGATCGCCTCGCCGAGCCCGACCGGGCCCATCTTCTCGGCCGTCTTCGCCTTCACGTTGACGCGCTCCAGCGCGATCGTCAGCGCGGTGGAGATGCGGTGGCGCATCGACAGGATGTGCGGCGCCAGCTTGGGCGCCTGCGCGATCACGGTGCTGTCGACGTTGGCGATCTCCCAGCCGGCCTGCCGCACGCGGCGCGCCGCCTCGCCGAGCAGCGCGATCGAATCGGCGCCGCGGAAGCGCTCGTCGGTGTCCGGGAAGTGGCGGCCGATGTCGCCCAGCGCGGCGGCGCCGAACAGCGCATCGGTGATCGCGTGGCACAGCGCGTCGGCATCGGAATGGCCGAGCAGCCCGTGGGTGTGCGGGATCTCGACGCCGCCGAGCACCAGCGGCCGGCCGGTCACCAGCGCGTGGATGTCCCAGCCTTCGCCGATGCGCAGTTGCGGAAGGTTCGTGATCATGGGCGGGTGCGCAGCAGGCGTTCGGCGAGCGCGAAGTCGCCGGGATAGGTCAGCTTGAAGTTCTCGACCGGGCCGCGCACCAGGCGCGGTTCGAGCCCCAGCGCCTCGACCGCGCCGGATTCGTCGGTGACGGCATCGCCGACGCGCTCCAGCGCGTCGCGCAGCAGGCCGATGCGGAACATCTGCGGCGTCTGCGCCTGCCACTTGCCGGCGCGCTCGACGGTGGCCACCACACGGCCGCCGCGCTCGTCCTTCAGCGTGTCGGCCACCGGCGCGGCGAGCAGGCCGCCGACCGGGTCGCCGAGGCAGGCGTCGATCAGTGCGTCGACCCATTCCGGGCGCAGCAGGCAGCGGGCGGCGTCATGCACCAGCACGAAATCGCCCGGCCCGGCGCCACGGCGCAGCAGTTCGTCCAGCCCCGCCGCGACGGACGCCGCGCGCGTTGCCCCGCCGCAACGCGCGATCCAGCCGCCCGCCGCGGCGAAGCCCGGCTGCACCGCCTCGAACCGGTCGTCGCCCGGGCTCAGCACCACCAGCGTCCGCTCGATCCGGCCGACCGCGCCGAGCGCCGCCAGCGTGTGGCCGACCACCGTGCCGCCGGCCAGCGCCGCGTACTGCTTCGGCCCGCCGGCGCCGGCCCGCTCGCCGACACCGGCGCACGGGACGAGCGCGTACAGGCGGGGGAGCGGCGGGGCGATGGCGGCAGGCATGCGAATCGGCGTGAGGCGCGGGATTCTAGAGGGGGCGACTCCCGGCGTTCGGCCGCGCGAGGCGTCCGCAGCGGGCCGGGTTCATGCACTTCACAGTCTGTCGTCAGTCGTCAGAGACGTCGACGCGCCGCCTTGCCGACGCGGACTCACTCGCCGTCCGTCTTCGCCCGCAGGCGTTCGCGGCTGTTGCTCAGGTGCATGAACATCGCGGCGCGGGCGGCCGCCGGATCCGCCCGGCGGATCGCCTCGAAGATGGCCTCGTGTTCGCCCTGGGTGATCACCTTGCCGGCCTCCAGCGAAGGAGACGGTTCGGCGAACCGCGGGCCGGGCGCGCCGGCCGGGGCCGGTGCCGCCGGCCTGGACGCGCGGCCGGTGATGGTGGCGCTGCCCAGGCTCGCCAGCACCTCCTCGAAATACTCGTTGCCGGTGGCCGCGGCGATCTCGGCATGGAAGCGGAAGTCGTCCTCGATCGTGCTGCTGCCGGCCCGGCGGTGTTCGTCGAACGACTGGAGCGCCGCCCGCATCCTCGCGAGCTGTTCGTCGCTGCGGCGCAACGCGGCGATGCTCGCCGCCTCGGCCTCCAGGCAGATGCGCAGTTCGAGCATCGCGAGCACCTGGCGCAGCTTGACGCTGCGCGACGACACGCCCAGCAGCGGGCTGACGGCCGGCGGCGCCAGCACGAAGGTGCCGACGCCCTGGCGCGTCTCGACCAGGCCGCTGGCCTGCAGGTGCGACATCGCCTCGCGGACGACCGTCCGGCTCACGCCGAATTCGCGCATCAGTTCCGGTTCGGAGGGCACGCGGTCGCCCGGCTTCAGCGCGCCGCCCTGGATCCGCTCGGTCACGCCGTCCACGATCCGCTGCGGCTGGCTCCTGGCCCGCCCCGGGGCGCCTTGCTGCGGGCTGCTGTTCATGCGTTCATGGTTCGTGGACACGATCGATCACTATAGCCTGCGGCCCGCCGGCACACCTGACGACTGACGGACAGTGAGGTTTCCGACGGGCGAAAGCATCCCGGCGAGCGTGCGACGCGACGTCGCCTCCCGGAAATGAAAACGCCCCGCAGGCGGGGCGCTTTCATTTCCGTCACCGGCCGAAGACCGGATCGCGGGCCCTTTCGGGCCCCGGTCCGTCATCGGCCCAGACGCAGGCCGATCACTTGGCCTTGGTCGCGGACTTGGTCGCCTTGACGGCCACTTCGGTCGCTTCGGCGAAGTTCTTCTCGACGGCGGCAACGGCTTGCTTGGTCGACGCTTGCGCGGTTTCCAGGGCTTGCTGACCAGCGGCCAGCGCGCTCTTGAAGGCCGACACGGCGACTTCGCTGCCGGCCGGGGCGTTCTTCAGGGCGGCGTCGATGCTGGCCAGCGCTTGCGCTTGCACGTCGGCGAACTTGGCTTCGGCGGCCTTGCTCAGCGCGGTGCCGGTCTCGGTCACGATGCCGGCGACGGCGCGGCCGTAGGCGGCGGCCTTCTCGACCATCGGCTGCACCAAGCCGGTCACGGCGGCCAGGTCTTGCGGCGCCTTGGCCGAGAACGCGGCCTGCACTTGCTCGGCGGAGTCGGCCAGGGCGGCCTTGGCGGTCGCCAGGTTCAGCTCGGCCAGCTTCTCGGCACCGGCCAGGCTGGTGGCAGCCATCTCGGCGAGGTCGGAAACGGCGGTCTTGGCGGAGGCGATGAATTGTTCAGCGGGTTGGGTCATGGTCAGTCCTGGTTGTTGGGCCGCACGCCGTTGAACAGTTGATGTTGCGGTGCAGCATGGGATGAATGTTAAGGCAACTTTTGGCGGAAGCAAGCCATTTTTGTTGCAGTGCAACATTTTTAGGGAGCACGCACCAGGAAGCACGCCGGCGCTCCCGCGGCACGCCGGCCCACCCGTCACGGGCGAAGCGTCATCAGCAGCACGCCGACGAGGGCCAGCGCCGCGGTCCCGCCCCGGCGCCGCACCGTTCCGCTGAACACGCGGGGGTGCATCGCGATGCCGCGCAGCACGCCGCGCGCGACGCCGGCGGCGACGGCGCCGGTGGTGACCAGCATCGCCGCCGTGTGAACGCCGACCGCCGCCAGCGCCAGCAGCAGCGAGCCCGACGCGGTGATCTCGCGCGCCGGATCGCCGTTAAGACACAGCGGCATCAGCGCCGGCACCAGCATCAGCCCGGCACCGTGCGCGGTGGCCATCAGGAAGGACCACAGCGCGATGCCGGCGTGCCCGGCCTGCGTGCGGGTGGGCGAGCAGATGGGCGCGCGGATGGGCGTGCAGCGCCCGGCGCCGCGCAACCCGCGCCAGCAGGCCGCACCGACCAGCAGGGCGCCGGCCAGGTCCTGGAACAACCCGCGGTCCATCGACACGCCCTGGGCCACGGCGCCCGCCACGACCGCGACCGACGCGGCGTGCCCGATGGCGATGGGCAGCAGTGCGCGCCGCACCGGCGCCCCGTTGCGCGCACGCACGCCGCACGCGGCGGCGAACATCCAGCCGGTCGCCGGGCTCAAGCCATGCAGGGCACCGAGGCCGGCGACGGCCAGCCACGGCCACAGCGTTGCCATCGCACGGGCATCCCGACGAGGCGGTGCGGGCTCAGGCGTGCGCCGAGCAGCACGAAGCGGCGGCCGGGGCCGCCTCCGCGGGCGGCGCCGCTTCGTAGCGGTCGTGGTGGCGCACCCACTCCATCGTGTAGGCGAGCCGGTCCTCGTCGCGGCCCCGGGGCGTGAGATCGAGCATGTCGTACGCCCCCATCATCACTTCCACGCCGCGCCCGTAGGTCGAGTAGGTGTGGAACACATCGCCCGCGGCGTCACGGAAGAACACGCTGACGCCGGGCGCCTCTTCCAGCGGGAAAGGCCGCATGCCGTAGTTGTAGTCGACCTCGCCCCGGGCCAATTCTTCCGGCGTGAAGCTGACGCCGAAGTCGTGGTTGAAGTCGCTGCCGAACGACGACACCCACGGGAACTGCCAGCCCATGCGCCGGCGGAAGCGCTCGATCTCGGCCAGCGGCGCGCGCGACACCACCCGCAGCGTCAGGTCGCGTTGCGCCAGGTGCAGGTTCATGCCGTCGATGTGGTCGGCCATGAACGAGCAACTCTTGCAGCCCTGCTCCCAGCCCGGGGCGAACATGAAGTGCTGCACCACGAGCTGGCGCCGGCCATCGAACAGTTCGGCGAGCGTGCGCCGGCCGTCGGGCGTTTCGAACGCGTACGGCTTCTCGACGCGCACCCACGGCAGCGCGCGGCGCTCGCGGGCGATCTGGTCGTGCAGGCGCGTCAGCTCCTTTTCGCGCGCCAGCAGCGCCCGGCGCTCGGCGAGCCACCGGTCCCGCGGCACGACGGCATGGTTCTGGATGCTCGATTCGGTGGTGGCGATGTCCATGCAGTGCTCCTTGGCTCGGAGAGCCGTTCGAGGTGGGTCCATGCGGCGGCCCGGCCGCCCGGGTGGCGGGCGCGCGCCGCGTACGTTCACAGGGGTCCGGCGGTCAGTCCCGCTTGGCCTTCGGCCGCTTCACGGCGCGGACCTTTCCGCTCGATCCGCCGCCGCAATACAGCAGGTCGGCCCCGTCGGATTCGAGCCCGCTGACGGCGGTGCCGGGCGGCATCTCGAGCCGCTCGAGCACGTGGCCGCTGTCCGGGTCGATGCGGCGCAGTTCGCTTTCCTCGCCTTCCCAGGTGCCGTGCCAGAGGTCGCCGTCGACCCAGGTCACGCCGGTGACGAAGCGGTTGGACTCGATGGTGCGCAGAATGGCGCCCGTCGCGGGGTCGATCTGGTAGATCCGGCGGTCGCGGTACTGGCCGACCCACAGGCTGCCTTCGGCCCAGGCCATGCCCGAGTCGCCGCCGTGGCCGGGCGCCGGGATCGACGCGACGACGGCGCCGCTGGCCGGGTCGATCTTGTCGATGCGCGCTTCGGCGATCTGGTAGAGGTGCGTGCCGTCGAAGGCGGTGCCGGCGTCGGCGGCGCAATCCAGCGTGCGCGCCACCTCGCCGCTTGCGGGGTCGAAGGCGATCAGGCGGGCGCCGGTGGCGGCCCAGACGCGCTGGCCGTCGTGGGTGACGCCGCCGACGCGGTCGACACCGGCGAAGGGCCCGTATTCGCGCACGATCTCGGCCGGGCGTGCGGGCAGCGGCGCGGGCGGCTTCGTCGCGCGGGTTCCGTCTTGGAGGTTGGACATGGGGGCTGGCTCCGTTCGGCGCTCCGGTGCGGCGCCGCCAGCAGCCCGATCGAGCGCACCCGCCCCTCGGCCGCCAGGTCGGCGAGCGCGCGCTGCACCGTGCGCTGGCTGTCGCCGAGCGCCAGCGCGAGGGCCGAGGTGGACCAGGCCGTGCCATCGGCCAGCAGCGCCAGCAGCGAGGCCTGATCGCCATCGATCGGCGGCACCAGCACGGCGACGGGGGGTGCGCCTGCCGGCGCGGGCGCACCCGCCCGGTGGTCACCCGTCGAGGCCGACGGCGCCGGTTCCGTCGAGGCCGACGGCGCCGGTTCCGGCGACGCCCACGAGGCGGACGGCGCAGCGATGAACACGAAGCCGCGCGCGCTGGCCTCGATGCGCGCCAGCGGCGCGGCGAGACGGCGCAAGCGGCCGATCTCGACACGCAGGCGCGCCCGGTGCGTCTCGTCGGGCCGGCGGGTGCGGAACGCGCGCTCGATCAGCACATCCCGATCGACGTCGCCGGGCCAGGCCTCGGCGAGCGCACGCGCCAGCGCGAACAACACCGGCCGGCGCGCCAGCGGCAGCCAGGTGTCGCCGGAGCGCAGGCCGCGGCGGCAGGCATCGACCACCAGTGCGCCGGAGGCGAACAGCGCTTCAACCTCGTCGAGGCGCAGCGGCTGCTCGAGAGGAAACGCCCGGCCGCCCGCAGTTTCCTCGCCCCCCTCGGGGGACGGACGGCCCAAGGCCTCGGCCTGGGGGCGCTCCTGGCGCGAGTGCACGCGCCGGGCAGCGGGGCGATCGAGCATGGCGCGCGCCTCGGCCACCTCGGCGAGCAGCGCCGGCACGCCGGCGCGTCCGGCCGCCTCGTGGGCGCGGGCGAGCGCCGCCTGTGCCGCTGCCGTGCGCAGCGAGCGCAACGCCAGCTCGGCAGCGGCCAGCTCGGCAATTGCCCGCAGCGACGGTGGCAGCCCGCGCGCGTCCAGGCCGGCCAGGGCGGACGTGGCCTCGTCGAGGCGGCCGAGCAGCAGCAGCCGGCGCACCGCGATCAGACGGGCGTGCAGCGCGTTGGCACGGTCGGCATGGTTGTCGAGCGTGGCGGCGGCGGCCGCCAGGGCGCGCGGCGAGCCGCGAAGGTCGCGCATCGCGAGCGCCACCTCGGCCTCGGCGACGACGCAGCGCGCTTGCGCCCGCTGCTCGTGGGCACCGAAGCCGCGAGCCGCGAGCCGCAACAGCTCGCGGGCGCGCGCATGCTCGCCGAGTTGCGCCATCGCGATGCCGCGCAGCGCCAGCGCCGGCGGGTCGTCGCGCAGGCTGACGCGCTTTAGCGCGCCGAGCGCGTCGCCGGCGACGAGCGCGCGCGCGGCGGCGGCGATCAGGGAATCCATCGCCCGAGGCTACCGCGCAGCGACCCGGTTCGCGCCGCGTTCGCGCCCTCCCTGCGCACGACGGTGGGGTTCGTGATCGCCCGGCTGCGGCTTCTGCCGTGACCCGGTCGACGTCACGTTCCCGGGCTAGCTCCGGTAGGTCGGATCGATGCGGTCGACGACGCGCTGCAGCGCGTCGAACGCATCCTGCCCGGCACCGTACTTCGGGTCGAAGTTGAGCGAGTCGCGCACGCAGCCTTCCAGCACGTTCGGCGGGATCATGCGCGGCCGGCCCATGGCGAGCGTGGCCAGTTGCACTTCACAGGCGCGGTTGAGCAGCCACATCAGGCCGAGGCACTGCGGCAGCGCGTGGCCGATGGTCACGGGCCCGTGGTTGCGCAGCAGCAGCACCGGCTTGCCGCCGGCGCTCGCCAGGATGCGGGCACCTTCGTCGGCATGCACGGTGATGCCCTCGAACTCGTGGTAGGCCACCTTGCCGAACAACTGGGCCGCATAGAAGTTGGTGTAGCTCAAGCCCTCTTCCAGGCAGCACACCGCCATCGTCGGCGTGGTGTGCACGTGCATCACGCAGTGCGCCTCGGGCAGCATCTCGTGGATCTTGCCGTGGAAGGTGAAGCCTGCCGGGTTGATCAGCCAGTCGCTGTGGCCGACGATGTGGCCCGCGACGTCCACCTTCACGAGGTTGGAGGCGCGCACCTCGCTGTAGTGCAGGCCGAAGGGATTGATCAGGAAGTGCGGCAGCGGCCCGGGCACGCGCAACGAGATGTGGTTGTAGATCAGCTCGCCCCACCCCAGGTGATCGACGATGCGGTAGGCCGCCGCGAGCTGGACACGCGCCTCCCACTCCTCGCGGCTGAAGCGCGGCGGGCGCGGAACATGGATCTGCGGGGTCATCGAGTCAGCCATGAACAGTCTCCTGTGGATGCGGCTCGGCGTCGGTCAGGACGACCCACCGGACGATCCGGACGCGGCCCTGGGACGGCGCGCGCTTGTAGTGATCGAGCGGCAGCCGCAAGGCAACTTCCTCAGACCAGGCGGAACGCGACGGAGCCGAGCGGGCCGTAGTCCACATGGAAGTTATCGCCGGCCCGGGCCGAGGTCGGGCGCGTGAACGAACCGGCCAGCACCACGTCGCCGGCGTTGAGCCGCTCGTCGTAGGGCGCGATCTTGTTGGCGAGCCAGGCGACACCCGTGGCCGGGTGGTTCAGCACCCCGGCGGCCAGGCCCGTCTCCTCGATCACGCCGTTCTTGTGCAGCAGCGCGCCCACCCAGCGCAGGTCCACCGCGTCCGGCCGCACCGGCCGCCCGCCGAGCACGATGCCGGCGTTGGCCGCGAAGTCGCTGATGGTGTCGACGACCTTGCGCATCGCCTTCGTCTCGCGGTCGAACTGCTCGATGCGCGAATCGATGATCTCGATCGCGGGGCTGACGTACTCGGTGGCCGCGAGCACGTCGAACAGCGTGACGCCCGGCCCCTTCAATGGCCGGCCGAGGATGAAGGCCAGCTCCACCTCGATGCGCGGCGCGATGAAGCGGCTGGCCTCGATGTCGCTGCCGGCGGCGAAGAACATGTCGTCCAACAGCGGCGCGAAATCCGGCTCGGTGATCTGGCTGGCCTGCTGCATCGCCCGCGAGGTGAGCCCGATCTTGCGGCCCTTGACGACCCGGCCGTCGGCGAGTTCGAGCTGCACCCACGCGCGCTGGACCGCGTAGCCGTCGTCGATCGTCATCTCGGGGAACCGCTGCGAGAAGTGCCGCACCGGGGTGCGGCTCGTGCGCGCGGCGCGGAGCTCGCGGGCGAGCTGGTCGATGGTGGTGGCGGGCAGCATGGCGTCAGGCGGGCTTGCTGAAGAGCGGGTGCAGGTTGTTGTGCTTGGCGTCGAAGACCTCCGCGCCGACGTCGATCTGCAGCGTCACGCCGAGGTGCATCGACGCCATCAGCGGCGCGAAATGCGCACCCGCCACGGCCGACAGCGCCTCGCCCACCTGCTGCTGGACGGCGGCGCTGCGCCCGCGGGCCATGCGAAGGTTCAGGTAGGCGAAGCCGTACTCGCCGCTGCCGCCGGCGGCGCGCCCGGCGGCACCGCCGTCGCCGATCGCGTGATGCGGCGCGGGGTAGGCGAACACGCGCGTGCCGCCGGGCGGGAACACCGCGCGGCCGGACTCGTCGCGCTGGGCGAGCATGGTGTCGGCGAGGCTGCGGCACAGCGCCGACACGTCGGTGCGGGCGTCGAGATTGCCGCTGTAGAGGATCACGAGATGGGGCATGGGGAGACTCCTGTCAAAGCCGCGCGGAGACCGGGGTGTAACCCATGGCGCTGGAAGCCACCGCCTTCGGGATCGCCCGGCCGTCCTGCGGCGTGAGCGGAAAGACGGCGTTGATCTGCCCGGTGCCCGAGGCGCCGAAGTACGGCGTGACGACCTCGGCGCAGCCTTCGTAGGCCGACCAGCCGAGCACGCCGAGCAGCATCGCGGTGTCGTGCATGAAGCCTTCGCCGTGGCCCTTGCTGGCGTACTCGGGCAGCATGCCGCAGAAGGTCTTCCAGTCGCCTCGCTTCCAGATCTCCACCACCGTGCGGTCCAGCGCCTCGAGGAACGGGCTCCAGATCTTGAACGCGTACTCCGGCGCCAGGCCGTTCTGCGCGAAGCGGTGGCTCAGAGACCCGCTTGCCAGGAAAGCCACGGTGCCGTCGTAGTGCTCTTCCACCGCCCGGCGCATCGCCCAGCCCAGGCGCGCGCTGTCGTCCAGGTAGTGCGCCATGCAAAGCGCCGAGACGGACACGACCTTGAAGTGCCGGTCGGCATTCATGTAGCACATCGGCACCAGGGTGCCGTACTCGGGGCCGAGCGTCGTCGCCGGGTGGGCCAGCGTCTCCACGCCGTGCTCGTTGCAGGCCTGGGCCAGCAATCCGCCGAGTGCCGGGTTGCCCGGGAAACCGAATGGCAGGTTGCTGATGAAGTGCGGCAGCTCGTTGCTGGTGTAGGTGCCTTCGAACCGCGGCGCGCAGTTGACGTGGTAGCCGGCATTGACGAGCCAGTGCGTGTCGAACACGACGATGGTGTCCACGCCGAGCTCTCGGCAGCGACGGCCGATCTCGACGTGGCCGTCGATCGCGTCCTGGCGGCTGCCCTTGCGCGGGCCGTCGAGTTCGCTCAGGTACATCGACGGCACGTGCGTGATCTTGGCGGCGAGAGCGACCTTGCCCATGGTGTGTCTCCTTGCGTGTCGATACGGTGATGCTCACGCACCCCAGTGCGGGATGTGGTGCGAGCCCAGAGACACCGCGACGTTCTTCGGCTCGAGGAACACCTCGTGGCTCCAGGTGCCGCCCTCGCGGCCGGTGCCGCTCGCCTTGGTGCCGCCGAAGGGCTGGCGCAGGTCGCGCACGTTCTGGCTGTTGACGAAGCACATGCCGGCCTCGATCGCGGCGGCCACGCGGTGCGCGCGGCCGATGTTCTCGCTCCACACGTAGCTCGACAGACCGTAGGCGATGTCGTTGCTCTTGGCGATCGCGTCGGCCTCGTCGCGAAACGGGATCAGGCAGGCCACCGGGCCGAAGATCTCCTCCTGCGCGATGCGCATGCGGTTGTCGACGTCGGCGAACACGGTCGGCTTCACGAAGTTGCCGCGGCGCATCGGGGCCGGCAGGTCCGGCGCGTCGAGGCCGCCGCACAGCAGCGTCGCACCCTCCTTCGGCCCGAGTTCGATGTAGCTGCGCACCTTGGCCAGGTGGGCCGGGCTGATCATCGGGCCGACCACGGTGTTCTCGTCCATCGGGTCGCCGACGGTGATGCGCCGGGCGCGCTCGGCGAATTTCTGCGCGAAATCGGCGTAGATCGATTGCTGCACCAGGATGCGCGAGCCGGCGGTGCAGCGCTCGCCGTTGTTCGAGAAGATCATGAAGATCGCCGCGTCCAGCGCGCGCTCGAGGTCCGCATCCGCGAAGATCACGAACGGGCTCTTGCCGCCGAGCTCCATGCTGAACTTCTTCAGCCCCGCTGCCTGCACGATGCGGTTGCCGGTGGCCGTGGAGCCGGTGAACGAGATCGCCCGCACGTCGGGGTGGGCGCACAGCGGCTCGCCGGCATCCCGGCCGAAACCGTGCACGATGTTGAGCACACCCGGCGGCAGGCCGGCCTCGGTGGCCAGCTCGCCGAAGCGTGAGATCGACAGCGGCGACAGCTCGCTCATCTTCAGCACCGCGGTGTTGCCGAACGCGAGGCAGGGCGCGATCTTCCAGGTGCCGGTCATGAACGGCACGTTCCACGGGCTGATCAGCGCGCACACGCCGACCGGGTGGAACAGCGTGTAGTTCAGGTGCGTGGGCGTCGGGTAGGTGTGGCCGTCGACGCGGGTGCACATCTCGGCGAAGTAGTGGAAGTTGTCGGCCGCGCGCGGCACCAGGTTCTTGCGCGTCTGCGAGATCACCTGGCCGCAGTCGCGCGTCTCGGTCTCGGACAGTTCGGGCACGTGCTGCTGGATCAGGTCGCCGAGCTTTCGCATCAGCGCGGCACGTTCGGTCGCCGGGCGCGCGGCCCACGTCGGGAACGCGGCTTTCGCCGCGGCCACGGCGGCGTTCACTTCGGCCGCCGTGCCCGCGGCGACCTCGGCCAGCACCTCCTGCGTCGCCGGGTCGACGGTCTCGAAATACGCGCGGCCTTCGACCGCCTTGCCATCGATGAGGTGATGAACTCGCATTGCCTTCTCCTGGGGATTCACGGGCCTGACGTCACCGGCCGAACGTCACCGGCCAAACGGCGCGTCGCCGACGATGGTGTTGACCAGCCGCCCGATGCCGTCGATCTCGGTGACGACTTCGTCGCCGACGTTCACGTTGACCACGCCGTCGGGCGTGCCGGTGAGGATCACGTCGCCGGGTGCCAGCGTCATGAACGAACTGAGGTACTCGATCAGCGCCGGGATGTCCGAGATCATGTCGCTCGTGTGGCCCTGCTGCGTGACCCGGCCGTTGACGAGCGTGCGCAGCGCCAGGCGGTGCGGGTCGGGCACGTCGGCGGCGTCGACGAGCCAGGGGCCGATCACGGTGCAGGTGTCGCGGTTCTTCACGCGCAGGTTGGGCCGGTGGTAGTTCTCCAGGTAGTCGCGGATCGCGTAGTCGTTGGCTACCGTGTAGCCGGCCACGTGGTCCATCGCCTCCTCGCGCCGCACGTTCTTCGCGCTGCGCCCGATCACCACCGCCAGCTCGCACTCGTAGTGCATGAAGCTCGCGTCCGCCGGCCGGCGCGTCTGCGCGCGGTGGCCGATCAGCGCGCCGGGGCTCTTCAGGAAAGCGAGCGGCTCGTCCTTCGACGAGACGGTAAGCTCCTTCGACAGTTCCTTCACGTGGTCGGCGTAGTTCAGCCCGAGCGCGATCACGGTGCCGACCTCGAACGGAGGCAGCCAGACCACCGCGTCCTCGGCCAGCACGCGGCCGTCTGCCAGGCGCAGCCCGGCCGGATGATCGGTGGCGTCGTGGATCGCGCCGCCGAATGCCACTCTGGCGCGCTTCACGCCACACCTCCCGCGACCAGCGTGTTCTCGAGCCGGCCCACGCCGTCGATCGTGATCGCGACGGTCTGGCCGGCACGCGCGCGCGGCGCGCCGGCGGCCACGCCGACCATCAGCACGTCGCCGGGGAACAGCGTCATGAACTCGGTCACGTCGGCGATCAACCGCGCCGCCGGCCGGACCAGGCCCGCGGTGCGGCAACGATGCACCGTCTCGCCGTCGATCGCGACGGCGATGTCCAGTGCGTCGGGGTCGGGCACGAGCGCACGCGCGACGATCGCGGGCCCCATCGGGCAGAAGCCGTCGCGGCACTTGAATCGCATCGACGGGCGGTAGACCGACGCGTGCGGCACGCTGATGTCGTTGACGACGGTGTATCCGGCCACGAAGCTCAGTGCCTGCGCTTCGGCAACACGCGAGGCGGTGCGCCCGATCACGAGGCCGAGCGTGGCGCCGATCTCGAGTTCGGGCACGTCGCCGGGCACGACCACCGGCACCCGGTGGCCGACCACCGTGTTGCGCGGCTTGATGTAGAGGATGGGCGCCTTCGGCGGCGCCTTGTACGGCGCGGCGTGGACCTGATCGCCGAGCGCGGCCAGCGCGTCGCGGTGGTTCAGCAGCGTGCCGTAGACGCTGCCGCGGGTGGGCGGCAGGAACGCCGGCCCGCCGCGCCCGGCCGCCGCCAACGCCTGCCAGTGCGCTGCAGGCGCCTCGGTGGGCATCGGCTCGCCCTGAAGCTGGGCCATCGATTGCTTCAGCATGAACAGCATCAGGAGTTCTCCGATCCCGCCTTCAGGCTTCGAGATGCACCAGCCACCGGCTTATTCACTAATATGTTCGCAATTATTTTACTAACATCTCAGTGTGTCAAGCGACGGCACCGAATCGGCGTTAAGTGTTTACCCTGGGGTCGCGGCCGGCCGACATCCCCTGTCCTGCGACACGGTTTCACTATGATGTGAGTCAAGTTCGCCGGCTTGCGCCGGCCCTCCGGCAGGAGCTGCATGTCGACCTCACCACATCACCGGAACTTGCCCCAGTTGCTGTTGCAGGCCCGCGAGGCGCTGATGGCCCAGTTCCGGCCGATCCTCAATGAGAACGGCGTGACCGAGCAGCAATGGCGCATCGTGCGCGCGCTGCTGATGCGCGGGCCGCTCGAGCCGCGGCAGTTGTGCGAGCTGTGCCAGATCTCGAGCCCGAGCATCGTGGGCGTGCTGCAACGCATGGAGGAAGCGGGCCTGGTCGAGCGCGAGCGCATGGCCGGCGATCAGCGCCGCGTCAGCGTCAGCGCCACCGCGCGCAGCCGCCAGCTCGGACGCCGCATGATTCCCGCCATCGAGGCGCGCTACGCCGAGATCGAGAAGATGGTCGGCGTCGAGACGCTGCAGCGAGCCTATGACGTGCTCGACGCGCTTCTCGCACCGCTGGGTCATGCCGCCTCCGATTCCGATGAGGCCGAAGTCTCTGGCACCTCCCGGCGGTCGCGCTGACGCGCGGCCCGCCGCAACCTCCGAACGCCCGATCGCCCGGTTGCCCAATCGCCCGGTCGCCCAAGAGCCCGAATCCAGACCGGCGATAGGCGGCCTGCCGCCGCGTCAGGGCCGCCTTTGCACCAAAATGCCGTCCCCTGTGCGCGTCCCTCTCACTGCATCTCGTAGGAGTATCCAAGATGGGTAGCGAAACGACCGAAGCCAAGTGCCCTTTCAGCCAAGGCGCGACCGCTGGCACGACCAATCGCGACTGGTGGCCCAGGCAATTGCGCGTGGATCTGCTCCACCAGCATTCCGCCAGTTCCGACCCGATGGGACGGGACTTCGACTACGCCGCGGCGTTCAAGAGCCTCGACCTGGCCGCGGTGAAGCAGGACCTGGCTGCACTGATGACCGACTCCCAGGATTGGTGGCCGGCGGACTTCGGGCACTACGGCCCGCTGTTCATCCGCATGGCGTGGCACAGCGCCGGCACCTACCGCATCGGCGACGGCCGCGGCGGCGCGGGCCGCGGTCAGCAGCGCTTCGCGCCGCTGAACAGCTGGCCGGACAACGTCAGCCTCGACAAGGCACGCCGCCTGCTGTGGCCGATCAAGCAGAAGTACGGCCACAAGATTTCGTGGGCCGACCTGATGATCCTCGCGGGCAATGTCGCCCTCGAGACGATGGGCTTCAAGACCTTCGGCTTCGGCGGCGGCCGCCCGGACGTCTGGGAGCCCGATCAGGACGTGTACTGGGGTCGCGAGACGAGCTGGCTGGGCGGCGACCTGCGCTACGCGCACGGCTCGCAGGGCGTCGAAAAGGACGGCGGGGTGCTGGCGACCGACGACGATGCGGACGGCGACCGGCACACGCGCGACCTGGAGAACCCGCTCGCTGCCGTCCAGATGGGCCTGATCTACGTCAATCCGGAAGGCCCGGACGGCAACCCCGACCCGATCGCCGCCGCCCGCGACATCCGCGACACCTTCGGCCGCATGGCCATGGACGACGAAGAGACCGTCGCGCTGATCGCCGGTGGCCACACCTTCGGCAAGACCCACGGCGCCGCTGCTGCGACGTACGTCGCGGAAGAGCCCGAGGCGGCCGGCATCGAGGCGCAGGGCTTCGGCTGGAAGAACAGTTATGGCACGGGCAAGGGCGGTGACACGATCACCAGCGGCCTCGAGGTCACCTGGACCACCACGCCGACGCAATGGAGCAACAACTTCCTCGAAAACCTGTTCGGCTACGAATGGGAATTGACGAAGAGCCCTGCCGGCGCGCAACAGTGGGTGGCCCAGGGCGGTGCCGGCGCCGGCACCATCCCGGACGCGCACGACCCGGCCAGGCGCCGCCCGCCGACGATGCTGACCACCGACCTCTCGCTGCGCTTCGACCCGGCCTACGAGAAGATCGCGCGGCGCTTCCTGGCGAACCCCGACCAGCTTGCCGATGCGTTCGCGCGCGCCTGGTTCAAGCTGACCCATCGCGACATGGGGCCGCGCGCCCGCTACCTGGGTCCCGAGGTGCCGGCCGAGGAGCTCGTCTGGCAGGACCCCATTCCTGCGGTCGACCACGCGCTGGTCGACGAGCAGGATGTCGCGTCGCTCAAGAAGAAGGTGCTGGCATCGGGCCTGGGCATTGCGCAGCTCGTTTCGACCGCTTGGGCGTCTGCGTCCACGTTCCGCGGCTCGGACAAGCGGGGTGGCGCGAACGGTGCGCGCATCCGCCTGGCGCCGCAGAAGGACTGGGCCGTCAATCAGCCGGAGCAACTGGCAAGGGTGCTGCAGGTTCTGGAGTGCATCCGCAGCGAGTTCAATGCCGCGCAGACGGGCGGCAAGGCGCTCTCGCTCGCCGACCTGATCGTGCTGGCGGGTGGTGCCGGCGTGGAGCAGGCCGCCCGGAATGCCGGCCACGAGGTCACTGTGGCTTTCGCACCGGGCCGCATGGACGCCTCGCAAGCGCAGACCGACGTGCCGTCCTTCGCTCCACTCGAGCCGATCGCGGACGGCTTCCGCAACTTCCAGAAGGCACGGTACGGCGTGCCGGGCGAAGTGCTGCTGCTCGACCGGGCGCAACTGCTGACGCTGTCGGCGCCGGAGATGACCGTGCTCGTCGGCGGGCTGCGTGTGCTGGGCGCCAACGCCGGCCCGTCGGCGGACGGCGTGTTCACCCGGAAGGCGGGCGCATTGAGCAACGACTTCTTCGTGAACCTGCTCGACATGGGTACGGAGTGGAAAGCCACCTCGGACGCCGGGGACCGGTTCGAAGGGCGCGATCGCCGGACGGGCGAACCCCGCTGGACGGCCACGCGCGTCGACCTGGTCTTCGGGTCGAACGCGCAGTTGCGCGCCATCGCCGAGGTCTACGCCAGCTCGGACGCGCAGCAGAAGTTCGTCGAAGACTTCGCCGCCGCCTGGACCAAGGTGATGAATCTCGACCGTTTCGACCTCGCCTGAGACGGGCCCGGGCGGCCCGCAGGCTTGAAATCGGCCGCGGACACGCACACATGGAAGCGATGAGTGTTCTCGTCGCCCTGTGGATCGTGATCGCCGTCGCCGGGGTGGGCGGTGGGGCGCTGGCCGCACCCACGCTGGCGCGGCAGTGGCGACGCCAGCGTGTCGCCCGGCGGCCTTTTCCCGCCGCGTGGCGCGACATCGTGCGCCGCCGCGTACCGCTGGCGCGGGAACTCCCGGCCGCGCAGTTGCTGCGGCTGCAAAAGCACATCCAGGTGCTGCTGGCCGAAGTGCCGGTCATCGGCTGCGCGGGGCTGGAGGTCAGCGACGAGATGCGCGTCACGATCGCCGCGCACGCCGCCTTTCTTCTGCTGGGTCGCGGCGGTTCGTTCGGCAACCTGCGCGAGGTGCTGGTCTATCCGGGACACTTCATCGTGCCGCACAGCGAGGCGGGCGGTGGCGGCGTGGTGCACGAGGGCCGCGACGTGCTGGCCGGCCAGAGCCGCCAGAGCGGCCAGGTCATCCTGGCCTGGGAGGCGGTGCGAGACGGGGCGGCCGATCCGCACGACGGTGCCAATGTCGTCATCCACGAGTTCGCGCACCAGCTCGATCAGAACACCGGTGCCGCCAATGGCGCGCCCTACGTGGGCCGCGGCGCGCCGCAGCAGGCCTGGGCACGCGTGATGAACCAGGAGTTCGATGCGCTGCGCATCCGTCTCGCGCTGGCGGAACCAGGCCTGATCGATCCCTATGCGGCCACCCATCCGGCCGAGTTCTTCGCCGTCACGAGCGAGCTCTTCTTCGAGCGGCCGAACGACCTGGCCGCCGAGCGGCCCGCGCTGTACGAGCAGCTCAAGCGCTGCTACCGGCTGGACCCGGCGGCCTGGTAGCCCGGCCTCATGGGCTGCCAGTGGGGCGCGGCAGCACGTCGGCAACGAAGTCCATCGACTTCCACTTCGGCTCCGGCGGCACGTGCCCTTCGCGCGGCGCGTAAGGCGACAGCTCGCCGGCGGCCGTCGGGTGGATGTAGCGCGGACAGTTCGGGAAGATCTTCCCCGCGCGAATCCGGATGACGAGCTGCGCGCCGGGCAGTTCGGCGAGCAGTGGATCGTCGTCGGCGATCGACGCCAGGCCATTCACGCGCAGCCGCCGCGGCGACTCGAAATCGATGAACAGCAGGCCGACCGCCGGATTGGCGAGGATGTTGCCGAGGCTGCGGAACATGCCGTTGCCGTCGTAGCTGGGGAACGCGAGTTCGCTCGCGCCGGTGATCCGCACGAAGCCGGCGACGCCGCCCTTGTACGAGCAGTCGGGATGGCCTTGCGCGTCCGCCGTCGCGAGGAAGAACATCGTCCGGCTCGCGATGAACGTGCGGTCTTCATCGCTGAACGCGCTGCGGCCGAGCCGCTCGTCGAGCCGGTCGGCGAGCCGGCGGCTGTCGAAGCGTTCCTGCAGCCGGCGCATGCCGTCGTGGTAGGTCGGGTTCTCGTCCATGCGTCACTCCTTGCCGTAGACCACCGGCCACGCCGGTGCCGTATCGAGGTGCAAGCGGAACAGATCCGGCCGCGTGCAGTGCCCAACGGCGTCGAGGCTGCGGTGCGCGGCAGCGTGGAGGATGCCATGGTCATCTCGCCTCGCGCACAGAGCCGACCCGGAGGCCCGTCGGGAACGCCCGCCGCCCCACCCACTGCGCACGATGGACGCGGCGGAGGGTGCTGACCGAAGGGCCTGAGCCGCGCCGCGTGACGGGAACAATTTGCCGCAAACCGGGCGCTGCGGCGCTGATGCCCACCCGATTGAGCCGTGGATGTCGAGCAGGGTGGTCCAGAGCGACGGTCGCGAATGCGGGCGGGTCATTGGCCCCCGCTTACCGCTTCCCTTCGAAGCGACGGGCGCCGCGTTTGCCCTGCCGATGGGCCCACCCTTTCACCCTCCAAATGCGCGGAACGACATGCCCACCACCACGCCTGCGAAGCAGACGACGCCGGCCGCCACACGGGCGGCTTCCTCCGACGGCAAGACAGACGCGATTGCGTTGCGGATGCAGCCGTGCCGCCACGCCGAGGCGGTCCGAAAACCGCCGCTCCAGTGCCGACAGCCGGCCGTTCACGAGATGCAGTCGGGCCGTGAGCGACCGTGGCGTGATCAGGCGTATGCCGCCGTCGATGCGGCATCGGGCGAGCATGCCGAGAGAGCTCGCCCGGAGTGCGTTCAGGCCGCCGATCCGTGGCTGCGCGCGTGCTCGACCGCGTACTTGATCAGCTCGGCCTGACCGTCGATCTCGAGCTTGCGCTTGATGTTGTGCCGGTGCGTCTCGATCGTGCGCACACTGAGGCCGAGCGTCTTGGCGATCTGCTTGCTCGACTCCCCGCGGCCGAGCGCGCTCAGGATCTCGCTTTCGCGCGGCGACAGCATCGGCCGCGGCGCCTGGCCGCGGAACAGCCGCTTCGAGACCCCGGTGCTGAGGTAGGTGCCGCCGCGGACGATGGCATCGATCGCCACCAGCACCTCGGCCGCCGGCGCATCCTTCAGCACATAGCCCTGGGCGCCGGCCTGCAGCGCGCGTTGCACGTATTCGGGGTTGTCGTACATGCTGAACATCAGCACCTTCAGCCCCGGATCGCGTTCGAGCAGCATCGCGGCGAGCTCGATGCCCGTGACGCCTTTCATGCCGACATCCATCAGCACCAGATTCGGCCGACAGGCGGCGACACGAGCGATCGTCTCGCCCGCGCTGCCGGCCTCGCCGACCACCTCGACATGCGGCACCGCGGCGAGGCGGGCACGCAGGCCATCGCGCACCATCGGATGGTCGTCGACGATCAGCAGGCGCACCCGATTCATGACGAAGCACCGTTCGCCGGAACGACATCGCCGCGGATGACGCTGCGATCCGGCTCCGGCGGCGCCTCGCCGAGCTGCTGCATGCCGGCCAGGGCCGCTGCCGGCAGCAAGGCGCGCAACTGCACGCCATGGCCCGGGCTCGACTCGATCTCGAGCCGCCCACCGACCGCCGCCACCCGTTCGCGCATGCTGCGCAGGCCGAGGCCGCGGCGCGGGTCGCGCTGCACCGCGGCAACATCGAAACCGGCGCCATCGTCGGTGACGGCCAGACTCACGTCGCCATCGTCGCCGAAATCGAGCGCGAGCTCGACCCTCGCGGCGCGGGCGTGCTTGACGATGTTGGTCAGCGCCTCCTGGGCGATGCGGAACAGCATGGTGACCACGACATCGGGCAGCGGATGCGGCGCCCCCCGCACCGGCGCGGCAATCGCCATGCCGCTCGCCTCGGCGATCTCGGCTCCCAGGTGCTGCAACGCAGCCGGCAGGCCGAGCGTGTCCAGCAATGCGGGCCGCAGCCGGTGCGAGATGCGACGCACCTCGCCGAGGCCGTCGTTCAGCCGCGCAAGCGCGCCCTCCAGCGGCGGCGCCGGAATGCGCCCGGCGCGCCCTTGCTCGAGCGCCGACTCGATCAGCAGCTTGGCCGACACCAGCGTCTGGCTGGTGCCGTCGTGCAGCTCGCGCGCCAGATGGGCCCGCTCGTCCTCCTGAGACTGCACGACCTGGCGTGCCATCAGGCGCAGCTTCGCGTCGGCGACGCGGTGTTCGCTGACATTGAGCGTGAGCCCGCCGGCGCTGATCAGCACGATGCCGAGCAGCGCGATGCCGGCGATCCAGGCGATCGTCGTCCCGATGTTGTGGCGTGCATCCTCGTCGACGCGGCGCAGCGTGTCGTCGATGTCGTCCAGGTACAGCCCGGTGCCGACCATCCAGTTCCAGCGCTCGAGCGCGATCACGTAGCCGAGCTTGCCGGCGAGCTGCCCGTTCGACGGCTTGCGCCACTGGTAGGTGACGTAGCCGCCGCCGGCGCGGGCCCGTTCGATCAGGCGCTGGATCGTCGGCTCGCCGGCGGAATCACGCAGGCCCCAGAGGTTGCGGCCGACCAGCTCCGGTTGGCGCGAATGCATCAGCACCGTGCCGTCGAGGGCATAGACGAAGAAATAGCCGTCGGGGCCGTAGTCGAGCGCAGCGAGCCGCCGCAGCGCCTCGTCGCGCCGGGCCGTCGCGGCAAGCGTGTCGTCGTACAGCGGCTGCACGGTGCTGACGGCCAGGTCCACATAGTGGCGAAGTTCGGCGCGCCGGGCGTCCATGTAGGCGCGCTGGACGAGCTGCTGCTCGCGGCGCGCGAGGTCGGCTTCCTGGATGCCGACCACCACCGCGATCAGCGCGAGCGCCGCGAGCAATGGCAGCACTGCCAGCAGGATGACCTTCGTGCGCAGGCGCATGGTGGCGCGATGATCACCCATTTGGCCGACGATCGCTCAGCAGCAGCGGCCCAGGCGCCCCTTCGTGCCGTAGCGCGCCGCTTGCCGCTCGCGGAAGAACGCCTCATAGGACATGGCCGGCGCGCCGGGATGCGTGGCCTCCATGTGCGACAGGTAGGCATCGTAGTCGGGCAGGCCGACCATCAGCCGCATGCCCTGCGCGAGGTAGCGGCCGACACGGGCCACCTCGCGGCCGGCGTCGTCGAGCGTGGCCGTCAGCCGGGCCATCGTGTGGCTCACTTTGCCGGCGCCGGCATCGGCTCGAAGGGCACCTCGGAGGCCGTCGGCCGGCTCGCGGCGCGGGCCGCGAGCACCGCGCGCAGCGCATAGGCCAGCACGCTGATCACCACCGCGATGAACAGTGCGCACAGCAGCGCGTCGAGCCGGTCGTTGAAGGCGATGCGGGACATCGCGTCGGCGCTCTGGGCCGGCGCAAGCAGCTTGCCTGCGGCCAGCGCGTCGGCGTACTTCGAGGCATGGGCGAGGAAGCCGACCTTCGGGTCCGCCGAGAAGATCTTCTGCCAGCCCGCGGTCAGCGTGCAAATCACCAGCCAGGCCGCCGGCACGATGGTCACCCAGGCGTAGCGCTCCTTCTTCATGCGGAACAGCACCACCGTGCACAGGATCAGCGCCACCGCGGCGAGCATCTGGTTGGAGATGCCGAACAGCGGCCACAGCGTGTTGATGCCGCCGAGCGGATCGACCACGCCCTGGTGCAGGAAGTAGCCCCAGGCGCCGACCGTGAGTGCCGTGGCCACCAGGTTGGCCACCCAGGAATCGGTGCGCTTCAAGGCCGGCACGAAGCTGCCGAGCAGGTCCTGCAGCATGAAGCGCCCGGCGCGCGTGCCGGCATCCACCGCGGTCAGGATGAACAGCGCCTCGAACAGGATCGCGAAGTGGTACCAGAAGGCCATCATCGCCTTGCCGCCGACCACCTGGTGCAGGATGTGCGCCATGCCGACCGCCAGCGTGGGCGCACCGCCGGCACGCGCCAGGATCGTGGTTTCGCCGACGTCCTTGGCGGTCTGCGTCAGCATCTCGGGCGTGATCACGAAGCCCCAGGTGGACAGCGCCTGCGCCACCGCTTCGGGCGTGCTGCCGACCAGCGCCGCCGGGCTGTTCATCGCGAAGTAGATGCCCGGCTCGATGCACGAGGCCGCCACCAGCGCCATCACCGCGACGAACGATTCCGCCAGCATGCCGCCGTAGCCGATGAAGCGTGCCTGGGTCTCGTTCTCGAGCATCTTCGGCGTGGTGCCCGAGGAAATCAGCGCGTGGAAACCGGAGACGGCGCCACAGGCGATGGTGATGAACAGGAACGGGAACAGGCTGCCCGACCAGACCGGGCCATTGCCCTGCGCGAACGTGGTCAGCGCCGGCATCTGCAGCGGCGGCGCGACGATCACGATGCCGATCGCCAGCGCGACGATGGTGCCGATCTTCAGGAAGGTGGAGAGGTAGTCGCGCGGCGCGAGCAGCAGCCAGACCGGGATCGACGCGGCGACGAAGCCGTAGCCGATCAGCATCCAGGTCAGCGTGGTGCCGTCGAAGGTGAACAGCGCGGCCCACTGCGGATCTTCACTGACCCACTGGCCGCCGAAGATCGCGAGCATCAGCAGCACGAAGCCGAGCACCGAGATCTCGCCGATGCGGCCGGGCCGGATGTAGCGCAGGTACACGCCCATGAACAGCGCGACGGGAATGGTCGCGGCCACGGTGAACGTGCCCCAGGGCGAATGGGCGAGTGCCTTCACGACGATCAGCGCCAGCACCGCGAGGATGATGATCATGATCATGAAGGTGCCGAACAGCGCGATCAGCCCCGGCACCGTGCCCATCTCCTGCTTGATCAGCTCGCCGAGCGAGCGGCCGTCGCGGCGCGTGGAGATGAACAGCACGATGAAGTCCTGCACCGCGCCGGCGAACACCACGCCGGCCAGGATCCACAGCAGCCCGGGCAGGTAGCCCATCTGCGCCGCCAGCACCGGGCCCACCAGCGGGCCGGCGCCGGCGATCGCCGCGAAGTGGTGGCCGTACAGCACGTACTGGTTCGTCGGCACGTAGTCGAGGCCGTCGTTGTGGCGCCAGGCCGGTGTCTTGCGCGTGGCGTCCAGCTCCAGCACGCGTTGCGCGATGAACAGGCTGTAGTAGCGGTAGGCGATCAGGTAGACGCAGACCGCGGCGATCACCACCCAGAGGGCGCTGACCGCTTCTCCGCGGCTCAATGCCACCGTGGCCAGCCCGAACGCGCCGAGCACGGCGACAGCGAGCCAGATCAGGTGGCGACCAATGTTCGGCATGGGATGTCTCCTTGTGGTTCGAAACCGCCGAGTCATGGGGGACGGCGGTTCAGCGCCATTTTGGAGGCGACCCACCGCTTGCACCTGCGCTCCACTACGCAGACCGGCACGTGGTCCCACCTAAGGGATAACCCGTCGCGCGGCCCCCGTGAATGCCCCCGTCGAGTCCGCTGCGCTGTCGCACGCACGAGAGCAGAGGGCGTGGAAAGGACGGAGCCACTCGTGGGCGCGTCGGCTTGTCCATCGCGCCGAATGGCCTTTCGCAAGCGGTGGCAACCTGGCCGGCGCCCGCCTGGCGCCTACCGGGCCTGGCGCTCGGTCGATGCGCCGGATCTCCGAAAACAGGCCACCGGTCAGCGGCAGGCGACGCACGACCTCGTCGCCGCAGCCCAGACCCCGTTCGGACCGCACCGGGGCGCAGGCGACCGGAACCGGCCGAAGCTCCGCGACGGCCGCGGCCGGACCGTCAACCGGCGCCGCGATTCATGTCCACCGGTTTGACGAGCGACGCGAGATGGCGGAACGTGCGGGAGTGCGTCCGCGGCGGGGCCATCCAACCTGCATGGTGACCGCGCGTCCCGCAAACCCGTCGGAAATGGAGCACGCGCAAGATGACTGTTGAGTGGGGGGCAGCTCGAACACCGTCATGCCGCACTGGCACGCCAACGGTCTGACGCCGTATATGGTGCGCGGGTTCAAGGTATCGCGCGACCCGAAGCTCATCGAGAAGCCCGAGGACATCGTGCGCCTGTCCATGTCGCCGCCCGAGCAAGCCCCGGTGCTGTGCTGTGACGAGTCGAGCCAGGTGCAAGCGCTGGACCGCATGGAGCCGGGCCTACCGCTGAAGAAGGGATCCGAGGTTCAACTTGCACTGACGGGCGGCACGCTGTCGTCGTTCAGGGCGCCAGGGATTGCAGAGTGAACCGTTCGACCTATTCGATGAACAGCGTTGCCGGCGTTTCCAGCAACTGCCTCACCCGCTGGATGTAGCCCGCCGCCACCGCTCCATCGACCACCCGGTGATCGAACGACGACGACAGGTTCATCATCTGCCGCACCTGCACCGCGCCGTCGCGCACCATGGGCCGCGCGACGATGCGGTTGATGCCGACGATCGCGACCTCGGGGTGGTTGATGACCGGCGTGGACACGATGCCCCCGAGCTTGCCCAGGCTGGTGACGGTGAGGGTGGAGCCCGACAGCTCGTCGCGCGTCGCCTTGCCGTTGCGCGCCTTGGCGGCCAGTTGTGCGATGGCCTCGGAGCAGTCCCAGAGGTTCAGCGCCTGCGCCTGGCGCAGCACCGGCACCATCAGGCCGCCGTCGGTCTGCGTGGCCACGCCGAGGTGGACCGCATCATGCAGCGTCAGCACACCGGCCTCGTCGTCGTAACGGCCGTTGACCTGCGGGAAGTCGGCCACCGCGCGGACGATCGCGCGGATGACCAGCACCAGCGGCGAGAGCTCGCCGCGCGACGCGGCGTACTGGCGGTTCAGTTCTTCGCGCAGCGCCACCATCTCGGTGACGTCGATTTCCTCGACGTAGGTGAAGTGCGGGATCGAGCGCTTGGACTGCAGCATCTTCTGCGCGATCGCGCGCCGCAGGCCGATGAGCTTGACCTCGCGCGTGCCGCTGCTGGGCGCCGAAGCAGGCGTCGGTGCCGGCGAACGGGCGGCGGGGGTGGAACGTACCGTCGCCATGTCGAGGTCGGCATGCACGATGCGGCCGTCGGGTCCGCTGCCCGTCAGGCGCGAGAGATCGATGCCGAGCGTGCGGGCGCGCTGCCGCACTGCCGGCGCCGCGAGCGCGCGCGACGGGGTCGGCGGCCGCGCAGCGGGAATGCGCGCCGCGGTCGGCGGCGGCGGTGTGGGCACATCGGGCGAGGGCGGCGGCGCCGCGGCGGGCGACGGCAGTGGCTTGGATACCGCAGCCGAAGGCGCCGCGACAGCCGCCTGCGCAGGCGCTTCATCCCGAGCGTGCCCGGCGCTGCCGCCGTCGCTGCTCTCGATGCGGATCAGCACCGACCCCACCGCCATCACCTGACCGACCTCGCCGCCCAGCTCGATCACCCGGCCCGCCACCGGCGACGGGACCTCGACCGCGGCCTTGTCGGTCATCACGTCGCACAGGGTCTGGTCCTCGGCGACGCTGTCGCCGACCTTGACGCGCCAATCGACGATCTCGACTTCGGCAATGCCTTCGCCGATGTCCGGCATGCTGATGACGGTGACGCTCATGGCGTACCCCCCATCACCTTCCGGTACGCCTCGCCCACCCGCCGGGGCCCCGGAAAATACGCCCACTCCAGCGCATGCGGATACGGCGTGTCCCAACCGGTCACGCGCTCGATCGGTGCTTCGAGGTGGAAGAAGCAATGCTCCTGCATCAGCGCCGTCAGCTCGGCGCCGAAGCCGCTGGTGCGCGTGGCCTCGTGCAGCACCACGCAGCGGCCGGTCTTCTTCACCGACGCCACCATCGTGTCCAGGTCGAGCGGCCACAGGCTGCGCAGGTCGATCACCTCGGCGTCGATGCCGGTCTCGCGCGCCGCGGTCTCGGCCACGTACACCATCGTGCCGTAGGTCAGCACGGTCAGATCCTCGCCGGGCCGCACCACGGCCGCCGATTCGAGCGGCACCGTGTAATAGCCGTCGGGCACCTCGCTCTTCGGGTGCTGCGACCACGGCACCACCGGCTGGTCGTGCTGGCCATCGAAGGGCCCGTTGTAGATGCGCTTGGGCTCGAGAAAGATGACGGGGTCGCCGCTCTCGACGGCCGCGATCAGCAGCCCCTTGGCGTCGTACGGGTTGCTCGGCATCACCGTGCGCAGCCCGCAGACATGCGTGAACAGCGCCTCGGGGCTCTGGCTGTGGGTCTGCCCGCCATAAATACCGCCGCCGCACGGCATGCGGATGACCACCGGCGCGGTGAAGTCGCCGGCCGAGCGGTAGCGCAGGCGCGCGGCCTCGGAGACGATCTGGTCCGACGCGGGATAGAAGTAGTCGGCGAACTGGATCTCGACGATCGGCTTCAGTCCGTAGGCCGCCATCCCGACCGCGGTGCCGACGATGCCGCCCTCGGCGATCGGCGCGTCGAACACGCGCTGCCTGCCGTACTTGGCCTGCAGGCCCTCGGTGCAGCGGAACACACCGCCGAAGTAGCCGACGTCCTCGCCGAACACCACGACGTTGTCGTCGCGGCCGAGCATCACGTCCATCCCCGAGCGCAGGGCCTGGATCATGGTCATCGTGGCCATGGTCAGTGCTCCCTTTGCTTTGCGGCCGCGCGCATCTGCTCGTGCAGATGCGGCGGCATGACCTCGAACACGTCCTCGAACATCGTTGCCAGCGGCGGGATGTGGCCGTCCTGCAGCGAGCCAGACTTCGAGGCTTCCTTCAGTGCGGCGGCCATCTCGTCGTCGAGCTCTTTCCGGGCCCGCTCGTGCTCTTCGTCCGACCAGGCACCGAGCGCGATCAGGTGCTGCTTCAGCCGCGCGACCGGGTCGCCGAGCGGAAACCGCGTCCAGTCGTCGGCGGGCCGGTAGCGCGTGGGGTCGTCCGATGTCGAGTGGGCGCCGGCGCGGTAGGTGACCCACTCGATCAGCGTCGGCCCCAGGTTGCGCCGCGCGCGTTCGGCCGCCCAGCGCGAGGCCGACAGCACGGCCAGGAAATCGTTGCCGTCCACGCGCAGCGACGCGATGCCCGCCCCCACGCCGCGCGCCGCGAAGGTGGTGCCCTCTCCGCCGGCGATGGCCTGGAAGGTGGAGATCGCCCACTGGTTGTTGACCACGTTGAGGATCACCGGCGCGCGATAGACATGCGCGAAGGTCAGCGCGTTGTGGAAGTCGGCCTCGGCGGTGGAGCCGTCTCCGATCCAGCCCGATGCGATCTTGGTGTCGCCCCGGATGGCGGAGGCCATCGCCCAGCCGACCGCCTGCACGAACTGAGTCGCCAGGTTGCCCGAAATCGAAAAGAAGCCGGCCCGCCGGTACGAGTACATCACCGGGAGCTGGCGGCCGCGCAGCGGGTCACGCTTGTTGCTCAGCAGCTGGCACATCAGCTCGACGACGTCGATGTCGTCTCGGCACAGCAGCAGGCCCTGCTGGCGATAGCTGGGGAAGTTCATGTCCCCCGGCTGCAGCGCCTGCGCATGGGCCACCGCGATCGCCTCTTCGCCGAGCGCCTGCATGTAGAACGAGATCTTCTTCTGCCGCTGCGCGATCATCATCCGCGCGTCGAAGGCGCGCGTGCGCAGCATCGCGCGAAGGCCGCGCCGCAAGTCATCAGCTTCGACCTTGGGGGCCCAGGGCCCTGTGGCGCGGCCCTGGTCGTCGAGCACGCGGATCAGCTTCCACGCCATGGTGCCGGTATGGGCCGCCTTGATGTCGACGGCCGGCCGCGGCACCTCGCCCGCGGCCGAAACGCGCAGGTAGGAGAAATCGGTCGCCTGCCCCGGCCGGCCGGTCGGCTCGGGCACGTGCAGGTGAAGCGGTGTCGGGTTCTCGCTGGCCATCTCGACCCCCCTCTCGCGCGGACGCCTGCAGCCGCGCAGCACGCGCCGCCGCATCGGCCCATTCTTTCATCGGTGTCGCCGCGCGCCAGGGGAGAACCCCGGGACGTGCGATGCCGGCGAGCCGCCATGGATCGCGGCCTTCCGCAGGACCTCGCAAGCACGGGCCGCGAGTCAGCTCACCCAGCGGGTTGCATCCGCTTCACAGTCGAATACCTCGGGGGTATGCGTGAGGGTGTCGCTCACGAATGTGCAGAATAAAATCAATAGAAACAATAGTTTAGGAATACCTTGAAACTCGCCACCTGGAACGTGAACTCCCTGTCGGTGCGGCTGCCGCAGGTGCTGGACTGGCTGGCCGCCCACCAGCCGGACGTGCTGTGCCTGCAGGAAACCAAGCTCACCGACGACAAGTTTCCCCACGCCGAACTGGTCGCGGCCGGCTACCGGCCGCAGTGGTTCGGGCAGAAGACCTACAACGGCGTCGCGCTGCTGTCGCGCGAGCCGGCCGACGAGGTCGTGCGCAACATCGTCGGCCATGCCGACGAGCAGGCACGGCTGATCGCCGGCACCGTGTCGGGCGTGCGGGTGATCGGCGCCTACTTCCCCAACGGGCAGGCGCCGGAAAGCGACAAGTTCGTCTACAAGATGGGCTGGCTGGATGCGCTGCGCGAGTGGGTGCGCGGCGAGCTGGCGCGCCATCCGCGGCTGGTACTGCTGGGTGACTTCAACATCGCGCCGGAGGATCGCGACGTGTACGACCCCGTCGCCTGGGCGGGCCAGATCCACTGCACGCCGCAGGAGCGCGAGCACTTCCGCCGCCTGCTCGAACTGGGCCTGGTCGACGCCTTCCGGCTGTTCGAGCAGCCGCCCAAGAGCTGGAGCTGGTGGGATTACCGCAACCTCGCGTTCCGCAAGAACCAGGGGCTGCGCATCGACCACATCCTCGTGAGCGACGCGCTGCGCGCGCAGGTCACGAGCTGCACGATCGACAAGCTGCCGCGCAAGAACGAGCGCCCGAGCGACCACGCTCCGGTGGTGGTGGAGATCGCCGCGGCGGGTTGAGCCCGACGCGCGTCCCGCGCGCTCGCCGCGCGCGGGCGCTTCCCGACCGGCGCCGGGCCGGGCCCAGGTGCGGCAAGCCGGCCGTCGTCAGTCGTCCAGCCCCAACTCCTGGATCTTGCGCGTGATCGTGTTGCGCCCGATGCCGAGCTTCTGCGCCGCCTCGATGCGGCGGCCGCGGGTGATCTCGAGCGCGGTATGGATCAACTGCGCCTCGAACTTGCGCGTCAGCGTGTCCCAGACCTCGGGCGTGCCGGCCTGCAGCATCTGGCGCGATTCGCGTTCCAGGTCGACCAGCCAGTTCGGCGCCAGCGCGGGCGGCGGTGGTTCCAGGTGGCCGATGGGCTGTGTCGGCGCGGGCACGAACGGTGCGGTGGCGGGCACGCCGACCGCCGACGCAGGCGCCAGCGGGTCGGCCGCCTCGCCGCCGGGCAGCACGGAAGCCGGCCCGGCCGGCGCCGGCGGCATCGCCGGCACCTCGCCCAGCAGCTCCGGCGGCAGGTCCTTGGACTCGACCACCTGCGCCGGCGCCATCACGGTCAACCAGTGGCAGATGTTCTCGAGCTGGCGCACGTTGCCGGGGAAGTCGAACTGCATCAGCCGCGCCAGCGCGGCATCGGTGATGCGCTTGGCCTCGACGCCCAGCTCCTTCGCGCTCTTCTGCAGGAAGAAGCGTGCCAGCGAGGGCACGTCCTCGCGCCGCTCGCGCAGCGCCGGCAGCCGCAGCCGGATCACGTTCAGGCGATGGAACAGGTCTTCGCGGAACACGCCCTGCTTGACGCGGTCCTCGAGATTCTGGTGGGTGGCGGCGATCACACGCACGTTGCTGCGCATCGGGTTGTGGCCGCCGACGCGGTAGAACTGGCCGTCGCTGAGCACGCGCAGCAGGCGCGTCTGCAGGTCGAACGGCATGTCGCCGATCTCGTCGAGGAAGAGCGTGCCGCCGTCGGCCTGCTCGAAGCGCCCGCGCCGGGTGGTCTGCGCGCCGGTGAAGGCGCCGCGCTCGTGGCCGAACAGTTCGCTCTCGAGCAGGTCTTTCGGGATCGCGGCGGTGTTGATCGCGACGAACGGGCCGTTCGACCGCGGGCTGTGCTTGTGCAGTGCGCGGGCGACCAGTTCCTTGCCCGAGCCGGATTCGCCGGTGATCAGCACCGTGACGACGCTCTGCGACAGCCGGCCGATGGCGCGGAACACGTCCTGCATCGCCGGCGCCTGGCCGAGCATCTCGGGCATCTGCGCGGCACGGTCGTCGGTGACTTCCTCGCGCACGCTCTCGTCGAGCGCGCGGCGGATCAGCTCCACTGCCTTGGGCACGTCGAAGGGCTTGGGCAGGTATTCGAAGGCACCGCCCTGGAAGGCGCTGACCGCGCTGTCCAGGTCGGAGTAGGCGGTCATGATGATCACCGGCAGGCCGGGGTGCTTCTCCTTGACCTTGCCGAGCAGTTCGATGCCGGAGCCGCCGGGCATGCGGATGTCAGACACCAGCACCTGCGGCGTCTCGTCGTCAAGCGCGGCGAGCACGTCGCGCGGGTTGGTGAAGCTGCGGACCGCGAGGTCTTCGCGCGCCAGTGCCTTTTCCAGCACGAAGCGGATGGATTGGTCGTCGTCAACGATCCAGATGGGTTTCATGCCCTGCCTGTGGTTTCGGTTCCGCCTCAACCCGCGGGCGGACCGCGGGCCGCGCCCCAAGCGTGACCCTCAAGGCAACGGAATCACGATCTTGAAGTTCGTCCTGCCGGGCTCGCTGTCGCATTCGATCGTGCCCTGGTGTTGCTGCACGAAGGTCTGCGCCAATGTCAGCCCCAAGCCCGAACCGCCGTCTCGCCCCGAAACCAGCGGGTAGAAGATGCGATCCCGGATGGACTCGGGGATACCCGGGCCGTTGTCTTCGATATGCAATTCCAGTGCCAGACGGTAGCGACGCTTGCCCAGCGTGACCTGCCGGGCGATGCGCGTGTGCAGCGTGATGCGGGCGTCGCCGATCAGGATGCGCTCGTCGAGCGCCTGCGCGGCGTTGTGCGCAATGTTCAGCACCGCCTGGATGAGCTGCTCGCGGTCGCCGCGGAAATCCGGGATCGAGATGTCGTAGTCGCGCTCGACCTGCAGCCCGCGCGGGAACTCCGCCAGGATCAGCGAGCGCACCCGCTCGCAGACTTCGTGGATGTTCAGGTCCGACACCACGTGCGGCTTGCGGTGCGGTGCGAGCAGCCGGTCGACCAGGCCCTGCAGCCGGTCGGCCTCCTGGATGATGACCTGCGTGTACTCGGTCAGCACCTTGGAGTCGACCTCCATCTCGAGCAACTGCGCCGCGCCGCGGATGCCGCCCAGCGGATTCTTGATCTCGTGGGCGAGGTTGCGGATCAGCTCCTTCGTGGCGCGCGCCTGGCCGAGCGCACGCTCCTCGCGGTCCTGCCGCGCCTGCTGCTCGATCTCGACCAGTTCGACGATCACGTCGTGGCTGCCGTCCATCTGGTTGACGATGACGTGCACCGGCAGCACCTCGCCGTGCACCGCGCCGGGTCGGCGCAACTTCGCCTCCAGCCGGCTGGTCGCGAACTCGTTGCGCAGCACGGCGGCGACGGTGTCGCGCAGCGCCTGCGAGTCGACGAACCAGTCGAACAGCGAACCGCGCAGCACGCTGCGGCGCGACATGCCGAGCACGTGCTCGAAGGCGGCGTTCGCGAACACGCAGCGCCCGTCGGCGCGCACGATCGCGACCATCGTCGCCAGGTGGTCGAACGCGCCCAGGCCGGCCGCCTGAGCGGCGGCACCGAGGCGGGAGGCGGCGTCTTCGGACAAGGGACGGTATTTCACGGAGGGGTGGTGTTCATGGAGGCGGCAGGCGCGCCAGTTCGCGCTTGATGTCGGCGATGTAGCTCTCGCTGCGGGCGATGCTCGCCTTCATCTCGGCCACGCGGTCGAGGTACTTCTGATAGTTGCGCTCGTCGCCCTGGCGTTCGGGCTCGCCGCCGTTGAATTCCTTGCGCAGCGCGGCCAGGCGCTCTTCTTCCTTGCGCAGCTCGGCCTCGATGATGCGGCGCGCGTCGCTGTCGCGCCGGCGCTGGTCGCCGGGGTCGACGCGGCTGTCGGTCGGCCGCGAGGCCGCGCTGCCGGACGCGCCGGAGGCCGGCGCACGCGTCCGCGGCGACTGGATCACCGTGATCGGCGTGCCCTCGATCGTGCGGCAGCCCTTGTCGCGCGCTTCCTGCGGCGAGTACGCGTTGGTATAGAAGGTCGGGTTGCCCGGGCAGCGGTAGACGGGGCGCTCGTCGCCCTGCTGGGCCCGGGCGCCGGCCGCGGCCGCGACAAAGGCGACGAGCACGGCCACCTGTCCGGCCCGCCGCGCGTCAGGGCGCCACGCCGCCGGCCGGGCCGTGCCGGCATCGCGCACCTTCACCGAACTCGCCACCCCTGTGGCCCACCGAAGCTTCATCCCGAACGACTCCTTGCGCCGCACCCGTCGTGGCGGTGCAGTCTCCGGCGCATTGTGGCGCAGGCCGTGTTGCACTGCGACATCGCCCGGAATCGCGGCTCGGAAACGAAAAAGGGACGGCCGAGGCCGTCCCTTGCTGAACCCGTCGGCCCGCGGGCCGACCGGTCACAGCGCGTAGTACATGTCGAACTCGACCGGGTGCGTCGTCATGCGGAAGCGCTGCACTTCCTGCATCTTCAGTTCGATGTAGGCATCGATGTAGGAGTTGGTGAACACGCCGCCCTTGGTCAGGAACTCGCGGTCCTTGTCCAGGTACTCGAGCGCCTGGTCCAGGCTGTGGCAGACGGTCGGGATCAGCTTGTCCTCTTCCGGCGGCAGGTGGTACAGGTCCTTCGAGGCGGCTTCGCCCGGATGGATCTTGTTCTCCACGCCGTCCAGGCCGGCCATCAGCAGCGCCGAGAAGCCGAGGTACGGGTTCATCATCGGGTCCGGGAAGCGCGTCTCGACGCGGCGGGCCTTCGGGTTCGCGACGAACGGGATGCGCACCGACGCCGAGCGGTTCTTCGCCGAATAGGCCAGCTTCACCGGTGCTTCGTAGCCCGGCACCAGGCGCTTGTAGCTGTTGGTGGTCGGGTTGGTGATCGCGTTCAGCGCGCGGCCGTGCTTGATGATGCCGCCGATGTAATACAGCGCGAAATCGCTCAGGCCGGCATAGCCGTCACCGGCGAAAAGGTTCTTGCCGTCCTTCCAGACCGACTGGTGCACGTGCATGCCCGAGCCGTTGTCGCCGACGATCGGCTTGGGCATGAAGGTGATCGTCTTGCCGTAGCTGTGGCAGACGTTCTGCATCACGTACTTCTGGAGCTGCGACCAGTCGGCGCGCTGCAGCAGGGTGCTGAACTTGGTGCCCAGTTCCATCTGGCCGGCGGTGGCCACCTCGTGGTGGTGCACTTCGACCGGGATGCCCAGGGATTCGAGGATCAGGCTCATCTCCGAGCGCAGATCCTGGCCCGAATCGACAGGCGGGGTCGGGAAGTAGCCGCCCTTGATGCTCGGGCGGTAGCCGGAGTTGCCGTGCTCGTATTCCTTGCCGGTGTTCCAGGCGGCTTCCTCGGACTCGATCTTGACGAAGCAGCCCGACATGTCGACCTGCCAGCGCACGCTGTCGAACACGAAGAATTCGGGTTCCGGACCGAAAAACGCGGTGTCGCCCAGGCCCGACGCCTTCAGGTACGCCTCCGCCCGCTTGGCCAGGCCGCGCGGATCGCGCTCGTAGGGCTTGCCGTCGGCCGGCTCGAGCACGTCGCAGGTCAGGATCAGCGTCGGCTCTTCGAAGAACGGGTCGACGTTGGCGGTGTTCGGGTCCGGCATCAGCAGCATGTCGGAGGCTTCGATGCCCTTCCAGCCGGCGATCGACGAACCGTCGAAGGCGTGACCCGACACGAACTTGTCCTCGTCGAAGTGAGACAACGGAACGGAGACGTGCTGCTCCTTGCCGCGGGTGTCGGTGAACCGGAAGTCGACGAACTTGATTTCGTTTTCCTTCACGAGCTTCATCACGTCGGCAACGGTCTTTGCCATCAAAAATCTCCTGGGGGGATGCTTGCGGGTGATTGGGATACTGGTGTGCGGTGGCATCGCGGAGGCACCCCTCGGCTGCCTCAAAAATGCGCACGGGAATGTAGCAGAAAGCATGCCCAGAGCCGCCGCGCGGCCGACCAAGGCGCTTTGGAGTTCGGTGCCGTCACCCGTTCGATCGCCAAACCGGCGCAAACGCGCCCAATACGCACCGCATCGGTGCATTGCGCCAGGGGGCGCCGGAAGCGTGTCTGCCGCCTGCCGCGTCGATCAGCGCACCATCTCGGGGCCCAGCTTGGCACCCAGCGCACGCAGGCCCTGCAACAGCGCCGGATAGGCCGCGTCCATCGCGTCGGGAGCCCCCTTCACGCCCAGTTCGATATGGCGGCCGTGCTCCGGGTGGTCGACGCTGGGCAGGCTGAACACCTTGATGCCGCCGAAGCGCGCCTCGATGTCTTCCATCAGCGGCGTCAGCGCCGCCTCCATCGAACCGTAGACGATCACCGAGCGCTCGCGCGCCACCGGCGCCACGTGCAGGTGCGCGAAATGGGTGTCGAGCACCCATTCGATCATCGGCCAGGCCATCACCGGGAACCCGGGCACGAAGAACACGCCGGGCGCGCCGGGCTCCTCGCTGCGCTGCACCGAGAAGCCCGCGATCTTGTTGTACGGGTTCGGGATGATGTTCGCGCCTTCCGGGAACACGCCCATGTTCAGGCGGTGCCGGTTGTCCTCGCGCTCGGGCTCGTACGGCCGGCCCTGTTCGGCGGCCACATCACGCGCACGTTCGAGGATCAGGTCGCGCGCCTGCGGATGCAGCGCGAGCGGCCGGCCGAGCGCGCGTGCGGCGCACTGCCGCGTGTGGTCGTCGGGCGTGGCGCCGATGCCGCCGCAGGAGAACACCACGTCGCCGCTGGCGAACGCGTCGACCAGGTCGGCGGTGATGCGGTCCGGGTCGTCGCCGACGTAGCGCGCCCAGTCGAGCGCCAGGCCGCGCGCGGCGAGCAGTTCGATCACCTTGGGCAGGTGGGCGTCCCGGCGCTTGCCCGAGAGGATCTCGTCGCCGACGATGAGGAGGCCGAACTTCATGCGGGGTTCCTTCCTGCGCGGTGGCGGTGGCGGTGGCGCGGTCTCAGGACGAAGGCGGCAGCCGGGGCGGCGCGCCGGAGGCCGTGCCGGGCGTGGCTCCCGGCGTGGCGCCGGACGAATGTGCGATCGGCAGCACATCCACCACCGGCCCGCCGGCCCCGGCGCCGCGCACGCCGGCCGAGGGCGGCGTCGCGCCGCCGCGCTCCAGACGCAACGCCTGCAGCGCGGCCAGCGCGTAGTGGGCGAACCACAGCGACGAGAACGCGAACACCAGCGTGTAGATCCAGACCGCCAGCGGCACCAGCACCGGCGCAAACACCAGCGCGAACGCACCCGAGGCCCAGATCAGCGACGGCGCGGCGCCCAGGTAGCCGGTGACCACGCCCATCGCCAGCAGCGAGCCGCGGTGGCGGCGCATCAGCTCCTGGCGCTCCTCGCGGCTGGCGTGGTCGGCCAGCACGTCGTAGCTCATCACGCGGTAGGTCAGCCAGCCCCAGATCAGCGGCGGCAGCACCAGCACGAGCGGCGGCACCAGCCACAGCGGCACCGACAGCACCATCGCCACCATCGCCACCAGCGTGGCGCCGAGCGCACCGAAGGCGCCGCCGATCAGCGAGCCGCCGCGCTTCTTCTCGAGCTGCTGGAAGCGCCGGTCGCCGACCAGGCCGATGATCGCCGGCGTCATCATCACCGCCACCGCCAGCAGCGCCAGCACCACGATCACCGGCGTGCTGAGGAAGACGACGACCAGCGGCGCCAGCACCGCCTTCAGCCCGGCCAGGCCGACGCTCTCCAGCCACAGGAACAGCGTCTTCACCAGCGCCCACGATTCGAGGGTGGCCCGCACCGCGGCGACCGCGGCCTCCCAGTAGAAGTAACCGAGGGCCAGCGACAGCCCCGCCATCAGCAGCAGCGGCAGCACCGACAGCGCGATCACGCGCGGGTGGAGACAGTACGCGGCCGCGCGCCAGAACGCGTCGAAGAGAGATTTCATGCGGAGACGAGGATAGCCGGTCGCCCCGGAGGCGCCGGCCCGGTGCTTTTCGAGGCGTGCCGCGGGCGCGGGTGAGGGGCGGAAGCAGGACGGCGCGGGCGGGAAGGTCGGCGTCTATTCGTCGTCGCCGCCGAAGACGCCGCCGAGCAGCCCGCCGGCACCGAAGCCGCCGAGCACCGAGCCCTCCTCGCGCGAGCCGCCGCGCTGCGGCGCTGCGGCGAACACGCGCGACGCAAGGCGCGAGAACGGCAGGCTCTGCAGCCACACCTGGCCCGGCCCGCTGACCTTGGCGAGGAACAGCCCCTCGCCGCCGAACAGCGCGGTCTTGATCTTGCCGACGTACTGGATCTCGAAGTTGACGGTGGGCGTCATCGCCACCAGGCAGCCGGTGTCGACCAGCAGCGTCTGCCCGCTGCGCAGCTCGCGCCGCACCACGGTGCCGCCGGCGTGCACGAAGGCGAGGCCGTCGCCGTCCAGCCGCTGCATGATGAATCCTTCGCCGCCGAAGAAGCCGACCGACAGCTTCTGCTGGAAGTAGATGCCCAGCGCCACGCCGCGGGCGGCGCACAGGAAGGCATCCTTCTGGCAGATCAGCGTGCCGCCGAGCTGGCGCAAGTCCATCGGCAGGATCTTGCCGGGGTACGGCGCCGCGAACGCGACACGCTGCTTGCCCGGGCCCTGGTTGGTGTAAACGGTCGTGAACAGCGATTCACCGGTCACCAGGCGCTTGCCGGCACCGAGCAGCTTGCCGAAGAAGCCGCCGCCCTGCGACGCGGAGCCGTCGCCGAACACCGTGTCCATCTGGATGCCGGCATCCATGAACATCATGCTGCCGGCCTCGCCGACGGCCGATTCGCCCGGGTCGAGCTCGACCTCGACGAACTGCATCTCGCTGCCCTTGATCTCGTAATCCACCACGTCCATTGCCATGCGGTCGCTCCCGTGTCGCGTGCGAAGCGCGGATGGTAGCTCGGCGATTCCGACGATTCGGGTCGCGCTTCGGCCGGCCGAAGCGGTGTCCGCGGCGTGACCGGCGCGCGACGATCGTCGCAACTCGTTGCACATCGAAGCGCCTGGTTCCAGGACACCGCGGGTTGCGCACGGACAATTCCACTTGTTGTGCACCGCACCAACTACGGCTGCACGACCGCTGACAAGGACTCCATGACGCTGCACCTGCCCACGCTGAACGCCGCCTCGATCCTCCTGCTCGTGCTGTCGGCGCTCGCGCTGGCCGGCCACGGCCGGGTGGCACGCGCCTACCGCGGTTTCGCCTGGTGGCTGGCGGCGCACGCACTGCTGGCCACCGGGATGGCGCTGCTCGCGCTGCGCGAGACGCAGCCGCAACTCACGCCGCTGGCGCACCTGCTGGTGCTGCAGTGGCCGATCACCGTGCTGGGCGGCATGCGCCGCTTCTGCGCGCGCAGCGCCTGGCGCGTCGGCCCGCTGGTCGACGGCCTGCTGCTCGCCACCGCCTACACCGCCTGGCTTGCCGGCTGGGCCGGGCATGTGTCGCTGGCGACGCGGGTGGCGGTGTTCGCCCTCGCCTCCGGCCTGCTGCACGCGTATGCCGCCTGGCTCGTGTCGCGCCTCGCCGACGCCCGCTCCGGCGGCGCGCTGAAGGCCGTGGGCTGGCTGCTCGCCGGTGGCGCGGCCTGGCAGGTGCTGCGCGTGGGGCAGGTGCTCGCGGTGCGCGGCGGCTGGCTGCCGGCCGACCCGGACCTGCTGATCGCCGGCGTGCATGCCGCCACGCCGGCCGCACTGGCGATGGCCGGCCTCGCGCTGCTGCTCGGCAGCGAACGCACCGAGGCGCGGCTGCGCGAACAGCAGCGCCGCCTGCGCGTGCTGGCCGACATCGACACGCTGACCGGCGTGCCCAACCGCCGCCACTTCCACGAACTGGCGGAACGGCTGCTGGCCGCCGGCGAGCCGGCGCGCGTCACCGTGCTGATGTTCGACATCGACCATTTCAAGCGCATCAACGACCTGCTCGGCCACGCCGTGGGCGACGAGGCGCTGCGCCAGGTGGCGCTGTGCACGCGCGAGACGCTGCGCGGCCCGGACGTCGCCGGGCGGCTCGGCGGCGACGAATTCGGCGTCCTGCTGCCCGGCACCTCGATGGCGGATGCGATGTCGGTGGCGTCGCGCATCGTCGAGCGGCTGGAGCACCGCCAGGTGGCGCCGCGGCTGGCACCGCTGCGGCTGAGCTTCGGCGTGGTGCAGATGCAGCCCGAAGAGACCCTTGCCGACGCGCTGCGCCGCGCCGACCAGGCGCTGTACGAGGCGAAGCGCCAGGGCCGCAGCCGTGCGGTGTCGGCCAGCGGCGACGAATCGCGGCCGGTGTTCGGCGAGAGCCGGTCGCTCGGCCTGCCGCAGGCCTGACCCGCCACGGTACCCCGGGGCCGGGGCGGGGGCCAGAGCCGGGGCCGGGGCCGGGGCCGGGGCCGGGGCCGCAAGCGTGACCGGCCGGTCGCCACGGGAGGCGTGACGCATCGGGCTAGACTGACCGGATGTCCGACGTCTTCCCGCCCGCCGCTCCCTCGCCCGCCCCTGCCACGCCCGCCGCTGGTGCTGCTTCCGACGTCATCCCCACGCCCGCCGCCGGCGCTCCGGCGGCCACCGGCCCCGCGGACATCGCCGCCGACGCGCCGGCTCCGCGCCCCGGCGACACCTTCGTCCAGTCCTTCGCGCGCGGCCTGCAGGTGATCCGCTCGTTCAGCGCAACGGCGCCGCAGCAGACGCTCTCCGAAGTCGCCCAGCGCACCGGCCTGACCCGCGCCGGCGCGCGCCGCATCCTGCTGACGCTGGAAGGCCTGGGCTACGTGCAGTCGCAGGGCCGGCAGTTCAGCCTGACGCCGCGCATCCTCGACCTCGGCTTTGCCTACCTGTCGTCGCTGCCGCTGTGGAACCTGGCCGAGCCGGTGATGGAGCGGCTGGTCGAGGACGTCAAGGAATCCTGCTCGGCCGCGGTGCTTGACGGCGCGGAGATCGTCTACGTGCTGCGCATCCCGACGCACAAGATCATGAGCATCAACCTGGGCATCGGCAGCCGGCTGCCGGCGACCATCACCTCGATGGGCCGCACGCTGCTGGCCGAACTCGACGATCCGGCGATCGACACGCTGCTGCGCGAACACCCGCCGATCGCGTACACCGAACGCACCCTCACCGACCCGGCGGCGCTGAAGGCCGAGCTGCGGGCGGTGCGCGAACAGGGCTGGTGCCTGGTCGACCAGGAGCTGGAGGAAGGGCTGGTGTCGCTGTCCGCGCCGATCCGCGACCGCGCCGGCCGCGCCATCGCCGCGATGAACATCAGCGGCCAGGCCAACCGCACCGGGCCGGACGTGATGCTGGGCGAGTTCCTGCCCAAGCTGACGGCCGCCGCGGCCGAGATCTCGCGCATGCTGCAGATGAAGTCCTGACGCGGCATGCGGGCCACGCCGCGTCCGGCCGCCGCCGCGTCAAGGCTTCTTGCGCGCCCGCGCCTCGGCCAGGAAGTCGCGCAGGATCGGCCCGTCGTCGAGCTGCGCGTGGTGCAGCGTGCGCTGCGCCATGAACTCCGGGTGCCACTGCATGCCGAACACGTAGCTCGGCCCGCGCCAGCGGATCGCCTCGATCACGCCGTCGGGCACCGCCAGCGCCTCCACGGCCAGGTCGCGGCCGAGCTCGCACACCGCCTGGTGGTGGATCGAGTTCACCGTGGCGCTCGGCGTTTCCGGGTAGAGCTGCGACAGCCGTGTGCCGCGCACGATCGTCATCTCGTGGAACTGGTGCTCGTACTTCATCCCGTCACGGTGTTCCAGCGCCTCGGGCACCTGGCTCGGGATGTCCTGGTACAGCGTGCCGCCGAGCGCCACGTTGATGAGCTGGCAGCCGCGGCAGATGCCGAGAATCGGCTTGCCGGCCGACACGAAGGCATTGAACAGCTCGATCTCGTAGCGGTCGCGCACGCGGTCGCCGGCCCATTCGGGGTGCAGCGGCGTCTGGCCGTAGGTCTCGGGCGCGATGTCGTGGCCGCCCTGCAGCACCAGCCCGTCGAGGTTCTCGGCGTAGGCGTGCAGGCTCATGTCGCTGCGCGCGATCATGCCCTCGCTCTCGATCGCCGGGATCATCACCGCCAGCACGTCCTTCGACATCACCCAGTGCGCGACCGACTGTTCCAGGTAGTGCAGCGTCTTCGTGAACACGCCACCCAGGTCCAGGATGGGCCGGGCCGGGTGGTAGATGCGCGCGGACAGGCCGATCAGCAGCGGCTTTCGGCGCAGCGGGGGATCGGCCGCCATCGAATGGGTCTCCTCGTCAGGGTGTTCGTGCACGAGCGCATGCAGCCAGCGTTCCGGCCGCCCGCGGCAGGCCGGGGCATCGACTGTAGGCGCGTTGGCACGTCCTGTGCGGCGCCGTGGCATCACCTCGAAAGGACGCCGATTGTTGACAAGCCGGCCATTCGCTGCATCTACTGACGTGATGATCGGCATCCCGCACCCCGGAACCCCGGCCGCATGACGGCGCTGCTGAACCTGCTGGCGGCCATCGCGCTGCTGGTGTGGGGCACCCACATCGTGCGCACCGGCATCCTGCGCATCTTCGGTGCCGATCTGCGCGAGCTGCTGTCGCGCAGCCTGGACAACCGCTTCAAGGCGCTGCTCACGGGCATGGCGGTGACCACCTTGGTGCAGTCGAGCACCGCCACCGCGCTGATCGTGTCGTCCTTCGTCGGCCGCGGCTTCGTCAGCACCGCCGCGGGGCTGTCGGTGATGCTGGGCGCGGAGGTCGGCAGCAGCCTGATGGCGGTGGTTTTCTCGTTCGACCTGTCCTGGTTGTCGCCGCTGCTGATCTTCGTCGGCGTGGTGATGTTCATCTCGCGCGAGAAATCGACCGCCGGCCAGCTCGGCCGGGTCGCGATCGGCTTCGGGCTGATCACGCTGGCGCTGCAGCTCATCGTCGCCGCCACCCAGCCGCTGATCGCGTCGACGGCGGTGCGCGGGCTGCTGGTGGCAATGCCCGGCGACCTGATGCTGGACCTCGTCATCGGCGCGATGCTGGCGGTGCTGTGCTACTCGAGCCTCGCGGTGGTGCTGCTGACCGCGACGCTCGCCGCCGCCGGCATGCTGCCGGCGCCGGCCGCCCTCGGCATGGTGCTCGGCGCCAACCTGGGCAGCGGCTTCCTCGCGCTGCTGTCGACTGCCGGGCCGTCGGTGGTGCGGCGGCGGCTGCCGATGGGAAGCCTGCTGTTCAAGGCGGCCGGCTGCGTGATCGCGCTGCCGCTGCTGCCGCAGATCCACGTGCTGCTGCAGAACGCGCTGCCCGCCGTGCACGCGCAGGTGGTCGGATTCCACCTGCTGTTCAACATCGCCCGCGCGGTGCTGTTCATCGGCCTCACCGGCCCGATGTCGCGGCTGCTCGAACGCCTGCTGAAGGCGCCGCCGCCGGCGCCGGGGTCGACCCGCCCGCGCCACCTCGAGCCGGTGGCGCTGCAGACACCGTCGCTCGCGATCAGTTGCGCCGCGCGCGAGGCGCTGCACCAGGCCGACGTGGTGGAGACGATGCTGCGCGGCATCCTGCCGGTGATCCAGCGCAACGACCTGGCGCTGGCCGAGCAGTTGCGCCAGATGGACGACACCGTCGACGAGCTGTACACCGCGATCAAGTTCTACCTGACGGAGATCTCGCGCGAGGCGCTGTCCGAACGCGAAAGCCGCCGCTGGACCGACATCGTCTCGTTCACGATCAACATGGAGCAGATCGGCGACATGATCGAGCGCGTGCTGCAGGACATCGAGGACAAGAAGATCCGCAAGAACCGCAATTTCTCCGACGCGGGCATGAACGAGATCTTCTACCTGCACGAGCGCCTGATGGCCAACCTGCGCCTGGGCATGAGCGTGTTCCTCGACGGCCACGTGCGCGACGCCCGGACGCTGCTGCAAGAAAAGGCGCGCTTTCGCGACCTGGAGCGCGAATACGCCGCCAAGCACATCGCGCGGCTGCAGGACAACACCGCGCAGAGCATCGAGACCAGCTCGCTGCACCTGGATCTCATCAGCGAGCTCAAGCGCATCAACTCCAATATCTGCTCGATCGCCTATCCGATCCTCGAATCGGCCGGCGCGCTGAGCGACACCCGGCTCCGGCATTCCCAACTGGCGGAGCTGGGGTCGGACGAGTCGTGACGCGGGGTGGGGCGGCGCGCCGCGGCGGGCGGCGCGGATGAGCGGCTTCGTCTTCGCCGCGGTGCTGGGCGCCGCGCTGCTGCACGCGGCATGGAACGCGCTGATCCAGTCGGGCCGCGACCAGGCGCTGGACACCGCGCTGATCCACGGCCTGGGCAGCCTGCTCGCGTTGCCGTTGGTGCTCGCGTCCGGCCTGCCGGCGCCGGCCGCCTGGCCGTGGCTGGCGGCGTCGGCGGCAATCCACCTCGGCTACTACGCGACGCTCGCCGGCGCGTACCGCCACGGCGATCTCGCGCTGACCTACCCGGTGATGCGCGGGCTGGCACCGATGCTGGTGGCGCTGGCGATGACCGTGGCCGGTGCGGCCGGCCTGACCCGCGCCGGCGCCGGCGAGTCCCTGTCGGCGACGGGCTGGCTCGGCATCGGCGGCATCAGTGCCGGGGTGCTGCTGGTCGGGCTGTCGCGCCGGCCGCGATCATCGCCGCCTACACCGTGGTCGACGCGACCGGCGTGCGCGCCGCCGGGGCGGCGCTGCCCTACGTCGCCACGCTGTTCCTGCTCGACGGCCTGCCCTGGTTCGCCTTCGTGATGTGGCGGCGCGGCGCCGCACGGCCGGCGGCCTGGGCGCTGGTGCGCCGGCGCTGGCCGCTCGCGCTCGCCGGCGCCGCCGCCTCGCTCGGCGCCTACGGCATCGTGCTGTGGGCGATGACGCAGGCGCCGGTGGCGCTGGTCGCCGCGCTGCGCGAGACCTCGGTGCTGTTCGCCGCGTGGATCGGCACGCGGCTGCTGAAGGAGGGATTCGGCGCCGCCCGCGCCACCGGCACCGCGCTGATCGTCGGCGGGGTGATTGCGCTGCGGCTGGCGGGTTGAGGCTGCCACGGGCGGCAGCCGGGTCGTCGTGCGACCGATTCGGCGCGCAGTCGAATCGGCATCTGCACCCGGCGCGTCAGAGCCTGCTGTGGCGCTGCAGCCAGCGCGCCAGCACCAGCGAGGCTTCGAGCGTGAACGCGCCGGACGCCAGCCGTTCGCGCAACGCGGCCGGCGCCAGGTGCTCGAAGCGGTGCACCTCGCCGTCCTGGTTCACCGGCACGTGGCCGTCACGCACGACGGCCTCGACCATCTCGATCCGCTCGACCATGTAGCCCTCCGGCAGCGGCCGCCGAAAGAGCAGCCGCCCGTAGCGCTGCACGGCGTCCAGGTCGGCGAGCCGCAGCCCGGCCTCCTCCCAGGTCTCGCGTTCCAGCGCCAGCTCGATCGTCTCGCCAGCGGCGACCTGCCCGCCCATCAGCGTGTCCCAGCGGCCGGGGTCGGTGGCCTTGTCGAGCGCGCGCTGCTGCACCCAGACCGCGCCGTCGGCGGTGTGGCCGACGAGGTGCACCGCCCAGGTCGCGATCCCCAGCGGACGCACCGCGGCGCGCTCGATCACCGCGTGCGGCGTGCCGGCCTCGTCGGCGACCGCGAGCAGTTCGCCGCGCCAGCGGGCGGCGAGGCCGTGATCGGCCAGCCAGCGGGCGATGCGAGCGAGCGACGCGTTCGGTTCGCCATCGATGCGCCAGCCATCGGCATGCGCGTCGAGCGGCAGGCCGGCGTCGCGCAGGCGGCGGGCGAGTGGGGGCTCGATCGAGCCGATCGGCCCGATCGGGCCGATCGGGACGGTTGGAGCGTTCGGGCCAATCTCCGTCTTCGTGCCGACGGGGGGATCGGCGGGCACAGCTAGCGGCGACTTCGGAGCGACCGTGCCCAATCCGTCGGCGAGCCCGCCCGACGCCGCGAGCCACAGCGGCTCGCGTGGCGCGATGGGCGGTCGGTCGGCGATGCGTTCGAACTGCTGGAGCCAGATCGGTGTGTCCATCGCGCGAGTATCGGCCGGCCCGCGGGCCGACTCGCCCGTGGACGTGCCCTTCGAGCGACGCGCAGTACCGCGCACCGAGCGACACGCCGACGCGGCTCTGTCGCGCCAGGGCAGCCCGAGCGCAGCGCCGGGGGCCACGGCCTGGCGGAGCCGCCGGCGAACCCAGTCCGCGGAATCGATCGAAAATGCCGCGCTGCCACCGCGCCTTGCCTGGAGTCCCGATGACCGACTACGTGATCACCCCGCCGCCGACCGCCTCGCTGCCCGTCGACGGCACCGCCGCCCGCTTCCCGATCCGACGCGTGTTCTGCGTCGGCCGCAACTACGCCCAGCACGCCCGCGAGATGGGCGGCGACCCGACGCGCGAGCCGCCGTTCTTCTTCATGAAGCCGGCCGACGCGGTGGTCGACGCCGCCGGCACCCTGCCCTACCCGCCCGACACCGCCGACCTGCACCACGAGATCGAGCTCGTCGTCGCGATCGGCACCGGCGGGCGAGACATCGATCCCGCCGACGCGCTGGCGTGCGTCTGGGGCTACGGCGTTGGCGTCGACCTGACCCGGCGCGACCTGCAGGCCGCCGCCAAGAAGACCGCCCGCCCCTGGGAGTGGGGCAAGGCCTTCGACGCCTCCGGCCCGTGCACGCCGCTGCGGCCGGCATCGGCCATCGGCCACCCGGCGCAGGGCCGCATCCACCTCGAGGTCGACGGCGAGACGCGCCAGCAGGGCGACCTGCGCGACCTGATCTGGTCGATTCCCGAGGTGATCGCCGCGATCTCGCGCTCGATCGCGCTCGCCCCGGGCGACCTGATCTTCACCGGCACGCCCGCCGGCGTCGGCCCCCTGCTGCCCGGCCAGCGCGTGAGCGGCGGCGTGGACGGCGTGGCGTCGTTCGAGTTCAGCGTCGGCCCGCGGGCGGCGTAGATTCAACCCAAGACCCCGCCGCACTCGCCGGCGAGCGCGGCGGCCGGTGGTCGGCATGCACTCGACCAATCAGTACAATAGTGCCAAAAGCCTGATATCTATGTACTGAATCATCCATGATCGACTCAGCCGCATCCCTTGGCTTCTCCGATGAAGCCGGCGCGCGGGATCGCTGCCAGATGCAGTTCCTGGCGCAGTTGATGCGCCAGGGCGCCTCGCGTTTCATCCTGAAGGGCGGCATGGCGATGCGTGCGCTGTACGGCAGCGCACGCCTGACCAAAGACATCGACTTCGACTGCGAAGACAGCGTGTCGCCGCAGTCGATGAAGTCACAGATGCCGCGGGCCCTGGAGCAGGCGGCGCGCACCGCTGGCCTGGTGAACACCCGCGTCACCCAGACCAAGGCGGGCGACCTTGAGAGCAAGTGGCGCCTCGACGCGGCGATCCCGGGCGGCCGCTCGATGAGTTTCGACGTCGAAGTCTCCAGGCGGGGCATCCCCGACGACGCCTACGTCACCACCCGGTCGGTGCAGCCGCCGTACGAGTACCGAATCTCGGCGTTCGTCGTTCGCGTCTACTCCGAGGTGGCGATGGCTGCTGCCAAGGTCAACGCCTTGCTGAGCGACAACCGAAACGTGCCGCGCGATGTATACGACCTGCACGATCTGGTGCGGCGAGGCGTGGACCCGTCGCCGCTGTGGATCGCGCAGGTGCCGCGCGAGGTATTGCAGCGCAAGCGCGATGCAGTCTGGGCCAAGGTCGACGGCATCCGGTTCGAACAGGCCTACGACGAACTGCTGCCCTATCTGCCACCCGGGCTGAGAGACATGGTGGACGAATCCCGTTGGGATGGCATGCGCGCCGAGGTGGCGGCGCAAGTCGACCGTTGGCTCGACAGTGCCCTCAACCAGGCGCGCAGCGCCGAGGAGATGGGACATGACCCACAGTCCGATGCCGATCTTGCTGGGCGCTGAAGCACCGCGTGTCGTGACGGTGCCGATGCTGGCCGCGGCGTGGGCCAACGGGCGTTCCTTGCCGGCGCGCGGAACCCTGTTCCACTGGCTGCGCGAACAGCGAGAGAACGGCGTGCTGCGCCCGGTCACCCGTGGGCTGTACCTCAACCAGTTGGCGCAGCCGCGCCCCGAGGCGGCCGAAGCCGCGGCCTATGTGCGCACCGGGGCCGTGGTCAGCCTGCAGACCGTGCTGGGCGATGCCGCGGTCACGAACAACTACGCGGACATCGTGACCTGCGTGGTTCCGATTCGCGACGGTGTCGCACCGTCGAGCCGGCCCGTGAAGACCGAACGCATCGAGTTTCGCTTTCATGCCATGCCGGCGCGCTTGCTGGACGAGCGCGCCGGCTCGCTGGAGGATCGCTTCGACCTCGACGTGAGCTACGCCCGCGCGACACCGGAGAAGGCCCTGCTCGACTGGATCTACCTCGGGGCATCCCCGCGCACTCGCTTGTCCGGCCCGCCGCTGGACATCGATCTCGACCGCCTGCACAAGCCACGCCTTCGCCGCCTGTCGAAGGCCATGGGCCTGACCGCGCAACTCGAAGCCTACCTGTCGCGCAAGTCGACGCACGACACGGACCCCGACGTGCAGGCGAATGCCACGACGCGCGGCTGAGGCGCGTTGCGACGATCGGGTTCCGGCATCAGCTTCCGCGGCCGCGATCCGGCCGAGTTGTGCCAAATTAGTTCGACGAGCCGTTCGCAATCGGCCGAAATACACGGCATCAGAATCGCTTTTCTCGCGAATCCAGGCCGCATTCGAAGCGCAGATTGAACGCTGCGCAACAGTCCGTCGACAGCCGGTTTCCGTCAACGCTTTATTTTCTTGACCGACGAACGGAATCGGCAATCTGCCAATGGCCCACCGCGGCGACAGCACCAGACCGTCGAAGTCCTGACCCCGGGTGCCCGGAAGGCCACCACTCTCCTGGGGAGCCGCTCATGAATGTCCAGTCCATTCAATCCACGAACAGTGCGTCCGCGCACTCGATCGGCACGGCCGCCTCCAGGCGGTCGGGCCCAGCGTTGCCACTGAAGTCCTTCGAGGACACCTATTCCGGCGAACGCGCCGAACGAGCCGCGAGCATCATGGCGGGAGTGGATTTGCGCAACATCTCCAGAAACGAGCTCAAGGCGCTCACCGACAAGCTCTACGACGCCGGCGTCATCACCGGTGAACAAAGGCTCGACCTGACGGCGCCGTATGTCGATCAGCTGGATAGCCACATGCGCAGCATCGTCAACCCCGACCAGAAACGGAATTTACTCGCGGAGCTGCAAACCTCGCTCGATTCCACCAAGCTCTTTCTGCCCGGCGACAGGACGTCGATCGCGTTTTTCGAAAAGCTCAACAACCTCGCGCAATCACTGGCGTCGGCCGCCGATCCGCGCTGATTCCGGCGGCGCGCCATCACCCGCACTACCCGACGGCTTCCACCGCCCGCGCCGCCAGGTGCTGGTGGATCGCCGCCACCACCGCGGCGCCTTCGCCGATCGCGCCGCCGACGCGCTTGACCGAGCCGGAGCGCACGTCGCCCACCGCGTAGACACCCGGCACGCTGGTTTCCAGCGGCGCGGCGCCGGGCGCGCCGGTGTGCACGAAGCCGTGGCCGTCGACGGCGACGCCGCAGCCGGCGAGCCAACCGGTTTCCGGGTCGGCCCCGACGAACAGGAACACGTGGCGCGCGTCGCAGCGCCGCTCGGCGCCGTCGCGGCGGTTGCGCCATGTCACGCCGTCCAGGCCGTTGTCGCGGTCGCCGTGCAGCGCAACCAGCTCGGTGTGCGGCCGCAGCTCGATGTTCGGCGACGCCTCGATGCGGTCGATCAGGTAGCGCGACATGCTCGCCGCGAGCCCCGGGCCGCGCACCAGGATGGACACCTTGGCCGCGTGCTGCGACAGGAACACCGCCGCCTGCCCGGCCGAGTTGCCGCCGCCGACCAGCGCCACCTCGGCCTGCGCGCACATGCGCGCCTCCAGCGCCGACGCCCAGTACCAGACGCCGCGGCCCTCGAACTCGGCCAGCCGCGGCACCTCGGGCCGGCGGTAGCGCGCCCCGCTGGCCACCACCACCGTGCGGGCGCGCAGCCGGCGCCCGTCGGCCAGCCGCAGGACGAGCGCGCGGTCGGCATCGGTGCGGGCGCAGTCGAGCGCGGCGGCCTGCGCCGGGATCATCACCTCGGCGCCGAACTTCTGCGCCTGCACGAAGGCGCGGCCGGCCAGCGCCTGGCCGGAGATGCCGGTCGGGAAGCCGAGGTAGTTCTCGATGCGCGCGCTGGCGCCGGCCTGGCCGCCGTACGCGCGGCAGTCGAGCACGAGCACGCGCAGCCCCTCGGACGCGGCATACACCGCGGTGGCCAGCCCGGCCGGCCCGGCGCCGACCACCGCCACGTCGTACAGCTCGTCGTGCTCGGCGCTGTCGAGCATGCCGATGCAGCGGGCGAGCGCGTCTTCGCTCGGGCCGTGCAGCACCGAGCCGTTCGCGCAGACGACCAGCGCCTCGCCGGGCGCGGCGCCGTACTGCTCCATCAGCGCGGCGGCGTCGGCATCGCTGCCGGCATCGACGACGTGGTGCGGCTGGCCGTTGCGCCGCAGGAAGCCCTGGAGCCGCAGCACCTCGGGCGAGTTCGGCCGGCCGATGATCACCGGGCCGGTGGCGGCGCGCTCGATCAGCGCCACGCGGCGCAGGATCAGCGCGCGCACCATGCGCTCGCCCAGGTCGGCCTCGGCGATGATCAGTGCGCGCAGCGCCGTCGGCGGCACCAGCAGCGTGCGCACGGCGCCGACGGCATGGCCGTCGACCAGCGCCGGCCGGCCCGACAACTGCCCGACCTCGGCGAGAAACTGGCCCGGCCCCTGCGTGAGGATCGGCGCCACGTGGCCCAGGCCGTCGCGCTGGGTGATCACCACCTCGCCTTCCAGCACCACGAACATGCCCGGCCCGGGCTCGCCGGCGGCGAACAGGCGCTCGCCATCGGCGTAGCGGCGCTCGCTGCCGAAGCGGCGGATGCGCGCGATCTCGGCATCGGTCAGCACCGGAAACATCTGGTGGCGGCGTGAGGCGTATTCGCTCGGGATCTCGTCGGCCATGCGTACCTCCGGGGGCTGCCCAGTGCGGGCCCGCGTATTGAACGACGGAACGGAGAAGCCCGCGCCGGCGTCGGGGTGACGCGGGCGCCGGCGAGGTGCCGGGACCAGGACGCCGAGCAGACCCGGAGTCCGGCTCCAGGCGTCCGCCTGGCAGGCGCAACGGCGCGTCGAACCGGCCGCCGGGTGCGCTCAGGCCGCGGCGGCGCGCCGCTTCGCGTCGTGGTAGCGGCCGCTGCCGCGCGACACCAGCGTGTCGGAGGGCAGCACCGTGCCCGGCTCGTACTCCGCCTGGCCGCGCACGCGCTCGTAGATCGGCGCGAAATCGATGCGCGCGAGCGACAGCAATTCGTCGAGGTGGCCGAGCACGAAGTAGCTCTCCTGGAAGTCGTCGATGCGGTAGTGCGTGCGCATCACGCGCTCCAGCTCGAAGCGGATGCGGTTGGGCGACGGGTCGTCGAGCGAGAACACCGTCTCGGTGAACGACGACGCGATGCCGGCGCCGTAGATGCGCAGCCCGTCGCGCTGCTGCACCAGGCCGAACTCGACCGTGTACCAGTAGACCCGCGCGAGCTGCTCCAGCACGCCGAGCCGCTGCGCGCGCAGCCCGCCGACGCCGTAGGCCTGGATGTAGTCGGCTATCACCGGGTTCATCAGCATCGGCACGTGGCCGAACACGTCGTGGAAGACATCGGGCTCTTCCAGGTAGTCGAGCTCGTGCGGCTTGCGGATGAAGTGGCCGGCCGGGAAGCGGCGGTTCGCGAGGTGCTCGAAGAACACGTCGTCGGGCACCAGCCCGGGCACCGCGACCACCTGCCAGCCGGTGCGCTTCATCAGCACGTCGGACAGCCGGCGGAAATCGGGGATCTGGTCGGCGCCGATCGGCAGGTCGAGCATGCCCTGCACGAATTCGTCGCAGGCGCGGCCCGGCAGCAGCTGGGTCTGGCGCTCGAACAGCGTGCGCCAGACGCCGTGCTCCTCGGCGGTGTAGGCGTCCCAGCCCTGGTCGATGGTCCAGTCGGGCCGCTCGGGTCGCACGTCGCCGCCGGAGGCGAGGCCGTGTTTGCTGACTTCGTTCAGTTGCCGCAGCATGGTTCAGTCTCCAGAAGGTCCGGCCGGGCGCTCGCCGAAGGCCGCGTCGGCGAGGCGGGCGAACTCGATGTCGCGCATCGACAGCCCGTCGGCATCGTGCGTGGTCAGCAGGATCGTCACGCGGTTGTAGACGTTCGACCACTCGGGGTGGTGGTCGAGCCGTTCGGCCGCCAGCGCGAGGCGGGTCATGAAGCCGAAGGCCTGTCCGAAATCCTCGAAGAGGAACTCGCGCGTCAGCGTGCCGCCGCGCACGGTGTCGTGGCGCCAGTGCGGCAGCGAGGCCAGCATCTCGGGCAGGCGGGTGTCGGGAATGCGTTCGACCATCGGAATCTCCGTTCGTTCTCGAGGAAACGCCGGGCCGCCCCAAGTTTCCTCGACCCCCACGGGGGGGTGGGCTGGGCGCAGCCCGGACCTGGGGGCGCGTTTCAGCTGAGCGCCGCCAACACCGTCCCGCGGCACTCGCCGAAGCCGATGCGCCGGAAGCCCGGGCGCTCGCAGGCGCCGCGCAGGATCACCGTGTCGCCGTCCTCCAGCCAGGCGCGGCGCTCGCCGTTGGACAGCACGATCGGCTGCTTGCCCCCGGTGGTCAGCTCCAGCAGCGAGCCGCCTTGCTCGGGCGCCGGCCCGGACAGCGTGCCCGAGCCGAACAGGTCGCCCGCGCGCAGCCCGCAGCCGTTGACGGTGTGGTGCGCCACCAGCTGCGCCAGCGTCCAGTACGCGTCCGCATAGTTCGATTGCGACAAGCGGTCCCCCGCATGACCCGCCGCGCGCATCGCCGGCGTCTGCAGCCAGACCTCCAGCGCGATGTCGATCGCCCCGTGCGCCCGGTTCGCCGCCGAGTCCAGGTAGGCCAGCGGCTGCGGATCCGCCTCGGGCCGCACGAACGGCCGGCGGAACGGCGCCAGCGCGTCCAGCGTCACCACCCAGGGGCTCAGCGTGCTGGCGAAGTTCTTCGACAGGAACGGCCCCAGCGGCTGGTACTCCCAGGCCTGGATGTCGCGCGCGCTCCAGTCGTTGAACAGCGCCAGCCCGAACACGTGCTCCTCGGCCTGCGCCATGCCGATCGGCTCGCCGGTCGGGTTCGCTTTACCGATCACCGCGGCGATCTCCAGCTCGTAGTCCAGCCGCTGGCACGGCCCGAAGCGCGGCACCGTCGCGTCGGCCGCGCGCGTCTGCCCGTTCGGGCGGCGGAAACGGTGGCCCTCGCCCGGCGCGCTGGCGGCGATCGTCGACGCCCGGCCGTGGTAGCCGATCGGCACCCACTGGTAGTTCGGCAGCAGCGGGTTGTCCGGGCGGAACTGCCGGCCCACCGTGGTGGCGTGGTGGATGCTCGTGTAGAAGTCGGTGTAGTCGCCGATCTCGCAGGGCAGGCCGAGCTCGACCTCGGACTGCCGGCGCAGCGCCGCTTGCCAGCGAGACTGGTGGTCGCTGCCGGCGCGCAGGCCGTCGCTGATCGCGCGGCGCAGCGCGCGCCGCGGCGCGGCGGCCAGGGCCATCAGGCGGTCCATGTCGGCGCCGTCGCCGGCGTCGTCCAGCAGCCCGGCGGCGCGCAGGTCCAGCACCCGGTCGCCGATCGCCACGCCCAGGCGCCAGCGGCCGCCGGCGGCCTCGCGGAAGCGCCCGAACGGCAGGTTCTGGATCGGGAAGTCACTCGCCGGGTCCTGGGCGGATTCGACCCAGCTCGCGAGCGCGGGGTCGTGCGTGGCGTCCAGGTCCGGAGCGTACGTTGTCTCGGTGGTGCTCATCGTCGCGGCCTCAGGCACGGGTCGGGTCGAATTGGCGGCGCAGGCCCTGCCAGCAGTCGGCGTAGCCGCGCTGGCGCTGCGGCGACTCGAGCGCCGCGCGCGTGGGCTGCAGCACGCAGCGGGTCTCGAACATGAAGGCCATCGTGTCGCGGATCACGTCCGGGCGGCTCAGGTCGGCGTGGCTCGCCTTGTCGAAGGTGTCGGCGTCCGGGCCGTGGCCGGTCATGCTGTTGTGCAGGCTGGCGCCGCCGGGCACGAAGCCCTCGGCCTTGGCGTCGTAGGCGCCGTGCACCAGGCCCATGAACTCGCTGGCCACGTTGCGGTGGAACCAGGGCGGGCGGAAGGTGTCGGCCATCGCCAGGATGCGCGGCGGGAAGATCACGAAGTCGATGTTGCTCACGCCGGGGGTGTCGGAGACGCTGTGCAGCACCAGGAAGATCGACGGATCGGGGTGGTCGAAGCTGATCGAGCCGATGGTGTTGAAGCGCCGCAGGTCGTACTTGCAGGGCGCGAGGTTGCCGTGCCAGGCCACCACGTCCAGCGGCGAGTGGTCGATCGCGGCGGTCCACAGCCGGCCCTGGAACTTCGCGACGAGCTGGTGCGGCGCGTCCACGTCTTCGTACGCCGCCACGGGCACCTGGAAGTCGCGCGCGGCGGCCAGGCCGTTGGAGCCGATCGGGCCGAGGTCGGGCAGGCGGAAGGCGGCGCCGAAGTTCTCGCAGACGTAGCCGCGCGCCACGCCGTCGGGCAGTTCGACGCGAAAGCGCACGCCGCGCGGGATCAGCACGATCTCCTGCGGTTCGGCGTCGAGCACGCCGAACTCGGTGACGAAGCGCAGCCGGCCGTGCTGGGGCACGAACAGCAGTTCGCCGTCGGCGTCGTAGAACACGCGCCGGGTCATCGAGCGGTTGGCCGCGTACAGCTGGATGCCCGCGCCGCTCATCGCCTGCGGGCTGCCGTTGCCGGCGATCGTGACCATGCCGTCGATGAGGTCGACCGCCGCCGAATCGGCCGGCAGCGGCAGCGGGTCCCAGCGCAGCGGGTCCGGCGGGGCGGGCACGTCGCCGAAGCTGCTGGTCCAGCGCGAGGCGGCGAGCAGTTCGAAGGGCGCGTGCATCGCCGCCGGGCGGATGCGGTACAGCCACGAATGGCGGTTCTCCGCGCGCGGCGCGGTGAACGCCGAGCCGGACAGTTGCTCCGCGTACAGCCCGTAGGCGCAGCGCTGCGGCGAGTTGCGCCCCACCGGCAGCGCGCCGGGCAGCGCCTCGCTGGCGAAGGTGTTGCCGAAACCCGATTGGTAGGCAGGCGCTTCCATCGCCGTCAATCCACCTTCAGCACGCCGCGGCGCATCTGGTCGAGCTCGATGCTCTCGAACAGCGCCTTGAAGTTGCCTTCGCCGAAGCCCTGGTCACCCTTGCGCTGGATGAACTCGAAGAAGATCGGCCCGAGCTGGTTCTCGCTGAAGATCTGCAGCAGCAGTTCGCCCGGCTTGCCGTCGAGCAGGATCTTGCGCTTGTGCAGTTCGGCGACGTTCTCGCCGTGGCCCGGGATGCGCTTGTCGATCAGCTCGTAGTAGGTGTCGATCGTGTCGAGCAGCTTGACGCCGCTGGCGCGCAGCCCGTCGACGGTCTTGAACAGGTCGCCCGAGCCCATCGCGATGTGCTGGATGCCCTCGCCGTGGTAGCGGTCCAGGTACTCCTGGATCTGGCCGGCCTTCTCGTTGCCCTCTTCATTGATCGGGATGCGGATCTTGCCGCAGGGGCTGGTCAGCGCCTTGCTCTTGACGCCGGTGACCTGGCCCTCGATGTCGAAGTAGCGGATCTCGCGGAAGTTGAACAGGCGCTCGTAGAAGTCCGCCCACTCGTCCATGCGGCCGCGGTGCACGTTGTGCGTCAGGTGGTCGATGTAGGTCAGGCCGTGGCCGACCGGGTTCAACTCGGCGCCGGGCAGCGGCTCGAAATCGACGTCGAAGAAGCCGATGTTGCCGATGTCGCCTTCCTTGGCGCCGTTCTTGCCGCGCCAGCGGTCGACCAGGTAGATCACGGAGTCGCCGATGCCCTTGATCGCCGGGATGTTCAGTTCACCGGGGCCGGCCTGGCCTGCGTAGCCCCAGGCGCCGAGGGAGATGGCGCGCTCGTAGGCGGCCTTGGCGTCCTGCACGCGGAAGGCGATCGCGCACACGCTCGGGCCGTGCAGGCGGGCGAAGCGCTGGGCGAACGAATCCGGCTCGGCGTTCAGGATGAAGTTGATGCCGCCCTGGCGGTACAGCGTGACGGCCTTGTGGCGGTGGCGCGCGATCGGCTTGAAGCCCATGCGCTCGAAGACGGCGCCCATGGCCGCAGGATCGGGGGCGGCGTACTCGATGAACTCGAAGCCGTCGGTGCCCATCGGGTTGTCCCAGGGGGTGAATTGCATGGTGCGTCTCCGTCGTGTGCAGGGTTTCGAACGATGCGTCACTGTAGGGTCGCGCCGCCGCAGTTTTTCTGCAAGTTGAAGCTCGATTCGCCCGATTCCCGCAGGAATCCTGCAAAATTCTGTCGATGGAAACAGACATCAGCCTCGATGCGATCGACCGGCGCATCCTCCGCGCGCTCCAGGCCAACGGCCGCATCACCTACGACGAGCTGGCGGCACAGGTCAGCCTGTCGCCGTCGGCCACGCTGCGGCGCGTCAAGCGGCTGGAGGAGTCGGGCGTGATCGCCGGCTATGTCGCGCTGGTCAGCGCGGAACGCGTCGGCCTGAGCCTCACGGCCTACCTCAACGTGCGGCTCGAGAAGCACAGCGAGAGCAGCAAGCGCAGCCCGATGGACCTGTTCCGCAGCGCGGTGCAGACCTGGCCGGAGGTGGTCGAATGCGCATCGCTGACCGGCGACATGGACTACCTGCTGCGCGTGCTGGTGGCCGACATGGCGCACTACTCGCGCTTCATCTCCGACACGCTGCTGAAGCACCCGAGCGTGCAGGACTGCCGCTCGAGCTTCGTGCTCGACCGGGTCAAGAACACGACGGCGGTGCCGGTCTGAGGGCAGTCGAGGAGACCGCGTTGGAACCGATCCCCGACCTGAACGACATGCACCTGTTCGCCAAGGTCGTCGACCACGGCGGCTATTCGGCCGCGGCGCGCGCACTCGGCCTGCAGACCTCGCGGCTGAGCCGCTGCGTTTCCGGCCTGGAGGCGCACCTGGGCGTGCGCCTGCTGCAGCGCACCACGCGGCGCATCGCGCTGACCGAGGTCGGCCAGACCTTCTACCAGCACTGCGTCACGATCGTCGGCGAGGCGCAGGCGGCGCAGGAATCCGTCGACCAGACGCGCTCGACGCCGCAAGGCCTGGTGCGCATCAGTTGCCCGCCCGGCCTGCTGCACAGCGGCGTGTCTTTGCTGCTGTCGCGCTACCTGCGCGACCACCCGGGCGTGCGCATCCACCTCGAATCGACCAACCGCCGCATCGACGTGGTCGACGAGGGATTCGACATCGCGGTGCGGGTGCGCATGCCGCCGCTGGAGGATTCGGACCTGGCGATCCGCGTGCTCGGCGGCATGAAGATGGTGCTGGTCGGCAGCCCCTGGCTGTTTGCCCAGCACCGGGTGCCGCGCAAGCCGGAAGACCTGCGCGGCCTGCCGACGCTGAGCCTGACGCGGCCGGGCGAACGCTACGCCTGGCGCTTCGGCGGCGCGGCGAGCGGCAATGGCAATGGCCGCGGCGACAGCCACGACCGGCCAGGCGGCAGCGGCGTCGACAGCGATGCGAATGCCGAGCCGCCGGGCGAGCCGCTGGTCATCCAGCACCAGCCGCGCCTGGCCACCGACGACCTGGGCGCGCTGCGCCAGGCGGCGCTGGACGGCATCGGCATCGTCTTCCTGCCGCGCGCGCTGGTGCAGGCGGACGTGGACGCCGGCCGCCTGAAGCCGGTGCTGCCGGCGCTCGCGCCGCCGGACGCGATCGCGCACCTCGTCTTCCCGTCGCGGCGCGGCATGGCGCCGGCCGTCCGCGGGCTGATCGACGCGCTGGCCGCGAGCTACCCGGAGATGGGTTTCGACTGAACCCGCGGGCTTGGCGTGCGCAAACGAATCCGCCTTCGCCGGCCGGTCGGCATGGATCGGGCCGGACGGATCGCGCCAGTACCGTTGCGAGGCGCGGCGGGGCGCGGCGCGGCAGGCGTGGCAGGCGCGGCAGGCGGCATCCGCTGGGGGCTCATGCTGGGGCGGTCTCTGCGAAGGCATGCGCATCGCAGGGCAGTCGCAGCGCAGCGCAGCGGAGACCGCCTCAGTGAAGCGCCGCGGCCTGTCCCCACGCGCCTTTGCCACTCAGATCGACGCGAACGATCGCGACCCTCGGCCGACCGAAGTCCGCCCTCTCAGCCCAGGATCCGCCGCGCCCGCGCCAGCACCGGCGCATCCACCATGCGGCCTTCGAACTCGAACGCGCCAGCGGCGCCTTCCGCGCGCGCCAGCACCTGCGTGGCCCATTCCACCTGCGCCGGCGTCGGCGCGAAACCGGCGTGCACCGCCGCCACCTGCCGCGGGTGGATGCACAGCTTGCCGCCGAAGCCGACGCGGCGGGCCGCCTGCACCGCGGCGGCGAGGGCCGCCTCGTCGTTCAGCGCCACGGTGACACCGTCGACCGGCGGCTGCAGCCCGGCCGCGCGCGACACCAGCACGAGTTGCGCGCGGTAGGCGGCCAGCTCGTCGCCGTCGCCCTCGATGCCGAGGTCGAGCCCGAAGTCGACGGTGCCGAACAGCAGGCGCTGCACGCCCGGCCGGGCGGCGATGTCCTGCACGCGCAGCATCCCGGCGGCGCTTTCGATCAGCGGCAGCACCGGCGCCTGCGGACCGACCGCCGCCAGCACGGCATCGATGTCCGCGCCCTGCTCGGCCTTCGGCAGCACGACGCCGGCGACGCCCGGGTGCCGGGCCAGCGCCAGGTCGGCCTCGGCCCAGGCGGTGTCGAGCGCGTTGACGCGCAGCAGCGCCCGGCCGCCGGCGTCCAGCCAGGCGCGGCAGGCCTCGCGCGCCGCCGGCTTGGCGGCGGCGGCGACCGCGTCCTCCAGGTCCAGGATCACCGCGTGGGCGCCGCTGGCGGCGGCCTTCGCGAAACGCTCCGGCCGGTCACCGGGCACGAACAGCAATGAACGCGCGATCGTCATCGGGGGCTCCCGTGGTGGCAGCTCAGAACCGTGCGTCGGCGCGCATCGACACCGCACCGCCCGGCAGGCCGATCCAGACGGTGAAGCCGTCGTCCGCCGGCGCGGCGTGGATGCTGAGGTCGCGGCCGACGAGGCTGGGCTGCAGGCCGCGGTAGCGGAACTCGCGCAGCGGGCGGCCGGCCAGTTCCTGGGCGTAGTTGGCGAGCATCGTCGCGTTCAGCGGGCCGTGCACGACCAGGTTGTCGTAGCCCTCGACTTCGCGGCAGTAGTCGACGTCGTAGTGGATGCGGTGGCCGTTGAAGGTCAGCGCCGAATAGCGGAACAGCGTGGTCGAATTCGGCACGAAGGCGCGCGTATGCGCGGCCGCCGGCATCTCGGGCGGCGCGCCGGCGGCGCCCGGCTTCGACGGCTCCTTGTAGACGATGTCGTGCAGCTCGGAGACGGCCACCACGCCGTCGTGCAGCACCTCGTGCAGCACGCTGACGAACACCAGCTCGCCGCTGCGCCCCTGCTTGTGCTCGACCGACTGGATGCGCGAGCGCTTGCGCACCGCCGCGCCCAGCGGCAGCGGCGCGTGGAACGTCACCTGCCCGCCCGCCCACATGCGGTTCGACAGCGGCACCGGCGGCAGGAATCCGCCGCGCGCCGGGTGGCCGTCGCGCCCCAGTTCGGATGGCGGCAGCCCTTCGAGAAAGTAGATCCAGTGCCACAGCGGCGGCAGCGGCGTGCCGGGTTGGAAGTCGCCCTGAGGCAGGCCGAGCGTGGCGGCCATCAGGTGCGCGTGGCGGACGCTCAGCGTGTCCTCGGCCAGCGTCTCGCGGCCGATCCATTGCCTCAGGTGATCGATGTCGACGGTGCTCATGCGGGGTCTCCGGTGGTTCTGCCCGCAGTATCCGCAGCGCACGTGGCCGCGAAAAGTGGTCATTCCCAAAGGCAGCGTTCGACGCGGACGAATGCTCCCGGATGCGCGCCGGGGAACGTCGTGCCTAAGATGCGGCCTCGTTCGCCAACGTCTCACGCTCGTGCACTACGACCTGACCGATCTGAAGGTCTTCCTGGCGGTCGCCGAGGAAGGCAACCTGTCGCGCGGCGCGCAGCGCTGCCACCTCGCGCCGTCGTCGGTCAGCCTGCGGCTCAAGGGGCTGGAAGACGCGATCGGCGCGCCGCTGCTGCTGCGCCAGGCGCGCGGCGTGGCGCTCACGCGCGCCGGCAGCGTGATGCTCGAGCACGTCCGGCGCTGCCTCGCGCAACTCGAACAGATGCATGCCGACCTGCAGCCCTACGCGCAGGGGCTGTCCGGCCAGCTCACGATGTTCGCGAACAACAACGCGATCAGCTCGCACCTGCCGGACGACCTGGCGCGCTTCTTCGCCGCCCACCCGGGCGTGCGCGTGACGCTGGAGGAGCGGCCCAGCCTGGAGATCGCCGGCGCGGTGGCGGCCGGCCGCGCCGACATCGGCGTCGTCGCCAGCGACACCGACCACCCGGGGCTGGACTACCGCCCCTACCGCGAGGACCGGCTGATGCTGCTGGTGCCGTGCGGCAGCACGCTCGACCGCGGCACGCCGGTGCGCTTCGCGGAGTGCCTCGCGCGGCCGTTCATCAGCCTGCAGCACGGCAGCGCGCTGCACACCTACCTCGTCAACCACGCGGCGGCGCTGGGCGGGCGGCTCGACGTGCGGGTGCAGGTCTCGGGCTACCGGGCGATCGCGCGGCTGGTGGCTTCGGGCGCGGGCATCGGCGTCGTGCCGCACTCGGCGCTGGAGCCGGCCGACCACGAGCACCTGCGCTGCGTCGAACTGGACGAAGCCTGGGCGCTGCGCCGCCTGCGCGTGTGCGTGCGCCGCCAGCCGGAGGAGGCGAATCCGTTCCTCGGCGATCTGGTCGAGACGCTGTGCGGACCGCCGGCGGGCGCTTGAGCGCCGGGGGTATCCGCACGCCGGTCGGCGTGGCCGGGCGCGCCCCGGCGCGGTCAGCGGCGGATCAGCGCAGGTTGCCCGTGTGCCCCAGCGAGTACCGCCCCGGCTGCGGCCACACGGTCAGCCCGTGCGGCTCCTGGCCGACCTTGACCTGGTCGACGGCGCCGTTCGTGGTGTCGATGCGGTAGACGACGTCGTCGTAGCGGCCGGACAGCCACAGCCACTTGCCGTCGGCGCTGACGTTGCCCATGTCCGGGCTGCCGCCGCCGGGGATCGGCCAGCGCGCGACGATCTTTTCGGTCGCGAAGTCGATCACCGTCACGCCGCCCGGCCCGAGCCGGCCGCCGTGGATCTTGTGCGTGCCGCGGTGTGCGACATACAGGCGTTTTCCGTCGCGGCTCGGGTACAGGCCGTGCGCGCCCAGCCCGGTCGAGACGAAGCCGACCTCCTTCATCGCCTCGGCATCGACGATGTGCACGCCGTCGGCCTCCATGTCGGCGACGTAGAAGCGCCGGCCGTCGGGCGAGATGCGGATGTCCTGCGGCATGCCCTTGGTGGACGTGCAGATCTCGCTCGCGCCCGGCTCGAAGGCCGGCGCCGAACCCTTGGAGCGCGACGGCGGCTCCTTGTAGCGCGTGTTCGGCATCGACAGCTTCAGGTAGCCCAGCACCTTGCGGCCCGGCAGGTCGATCTTGACGACCGAGCCGTCGAACTCGCAGGTGAAGACGGCGTAGCGGCCGTCGATCGAGAAATCGGCGTGGTTGATGCCGCCGCACTGCGGCGTGTCGATCGAGTACTGCATCGCCATCGTCTGCGGGTCGCGGAAGTCGAGCCGCTTGCGCGCCTCGGCGACGACGATCGCCGACTTGCCGTCGGGCGTGAAGTACATGTTGTACGGATCGTCGACCGGCACCGACGCGCCGGGCTTGCCGGTGCGCGGGTCGATCGGCGTCAGGCTGCCGTCGGTCCGGCGCTCGGCGTTGTTGGCGACCCACAGCGTGCGCAGGTCCCAGGACGGCACCACGTGCTGCGGGCCGATGCCGACCTTGAATCGGTCGACCACCTTCAGCGTCGCCGGGTCGATCACGTAGACGTCGTTCGAGCGCAGGTTGGGCACGTAGACGCGCTCCAGGTGCCCGGCGACGGCAGCCGACAGACGGCCGGCGCCGGTCTCGCTGTAGAGGTTGCGCGGGTCGGCCACCGGCGGCATGCCAGGGACGGTGGCGACAGGGGCGGCAGACGCCGCGGGCGCGGCCGGTGCGGCGGCGGACACGCCGCGCGCCACGCCGGCGACGCCGGCGGCCACGACCAAGGCGGCGCCGGCCCAGGCCAGCAGGACGCCCCGGCGGGAGCGCCCAGCGGTGCCCCGCGGGGGGTGGAATCGGATGTTTGGCTCCATGAACTCGTTCGGGATTCGGTTGTCGGAAGGATGGGAATTCGGGGTTCGGGGCGGGTCCGGCGCGGCGCGAGCGGCGCCGGGGCGCCCCGATCGGTGGACGATTCGGTGGACGATTCGGTGGTCGATTCAGCGGTCGATTCAGTGGTCGAGCCAGCGGTTCGGGCCGAGGCGGGCCGACGAAAGGCAACCGCCGCTCAGCGGGCGGCGTGCGTCAGCGTCCGGATCGCGGCCACCGAAGTGTCGACGATCTGCTGCACGCCGATCTGCCCCAGCTCAACGGTGGCGCGACGCGGGTCGCCGTAGACGCCGTCGCGATCGCCGCCGGGCGCGCGGTTCGCCTGCTGCTCGGCGCGCACCAGCGAGCGGTCGATCGCCAGCGCCAGCGCGGTGTCGGCCAGGCCCGCATGGGTGCCGATCTCGGCGTCGGCGTGGCCGCGGGCCTTCAGCGCGGCCACGTAGGCGGTCTGCGTCACGCGGTAGTAGTCGACCAGCGCGTGCACGCGGCAGCGCGGGTCGGCGGCCCATTCGCGGTTCAGCTTGGCGGCCACGTGTTCCAGGTTCTTCTGGTAGCCGCCGTGGTCGCCGAGGAAGACCACGTCGCGCATCCCGTGCTGGCGGAAGCTGCGCGCGGTGCCCTCGAGCATCGATTCGAACGCCGCCTCGGGGATCGAGATCGTGCCGGTGAAGCGCATGTGCGCCTGCGGCGGCTGCACCGCGCCCTCGGGCACGTAGGCGATCACCGGCGCGACCACCGCGTTGCCCAGGCCCTGCGCGATGCGCTCGGCCAGCACGCGGGCACGCACGTTGTGCTTGCCCAGCACCATGTGCGGGCCGTTCTGCTCGGTGCCGCCGATCGGCACCAGGATGGTCGTGCTGCCGGCGGCGATGCGGTCACGCAGTTCGGGCGAGGTCATCGCCTCGATCTCGAGGCTGGCCGCGGGCGGCAGCGCGGCGCGGGCGGGGCCGGGCAGCGCCAGCGCGGCCACGGTGAGCGACAGCAGGCAGGGTGCCCACCGGCGCGACGGGAAAGGAAACCACATCGTCGGGACGTCTCGAAGCAGGCCGGGGCCTTGGGGGCTGCGGATTGTGCGTCACGTGCCGCCGCGCGCCCCATTGAACCCCGCCACGCAACGGAATGTTGCATCCCGGCCGCTTTATCGGGGGCGGCGCGATTCCTACAGTCCATCTCATCCAACAAACCCGTCGACCGGCCCGGCACCCGCCGGGCCGCCCGGCGGACAGAACGACCGCACTGGAAGGAACCGCCATGAAGACCCTGATCGCGTTCTTGATCGCCGTGCTGGCCTCGGTGGCCAGCATCGCCTGGGCCGACGATGCCGCCGCGGCGGAAGTCGCCCGGCCGGGCACGGCGCAGCTTTCAGCCACGCCCGCCACCGGCGCCGACGCGACCCCGGCCCGCCACGCGGAGCGCGTGTCGCCCGCCCGCGCCGCAGCGCCCCGCACGCCCGCGCCCCGCGGCCAGAACGTGCCGACCTACGTCGCGCCGGCCGGCGGCAGCCCGGTGAACTGCGCGTGCGTGTTCAACGAGCGCCACGCGTGACGCGCCTGCACGAGCCCCGTCGTCATCGGATCTCCCGCCGGCGCGCGGTCGAACCCGCGGCACGATGCCGCCGCTCTCAGGTTGACGCAGCGGACTCTGGGCCATGCCGCTCGACGTCTTGCGCGGCCGACTTCGAGAGAACCCTGGTGATCCTTGAGTTGCGCGGGTGTGTTCGCTGTCCATCGCAGTCGTCCGCGAAGGGCTTCTTCACGTGGGGTTCGGGTGGCGCGGCAGGCTCGTTCTTTTCGATCGCGAAGTTCCGACATCGCCGCGAAGGGTGGCGGAAATTGACCGACCGCAACCGCCGGCAAGCGCCCTTCTGCGAATCAGAGAATGTCGATGCAACACGCCACGAGCGGAAAGCCAATTTCAGTGCGAATGGGAGTCCTTGAAAGCGGTGGGGCTCACGACAGCAGGTCCGCCTCCTGCGCCCGCGTCTCGGAACGCCCCGGCCCGGCCTCGCGCAGCGCCTCGATGCGTTCGGCCAGGTACAGCGCGTCGCGCGCCACGCCGGAGAAGCGGCCCGAGCCCCAGGTGTGCAGCCACGGCAGGCCGAGGAAATAGAGCCCCGGCAGCGCGGTCACGCCGCGGCGGTGCTGCGGCTGGCCGCGGCCATTGAAGACCGGCGCGTCCAGCCAGCGGAACTCCGGCGCGTAGCCGATGCACCAGACCACCGCCGCGATGCCAGACGCCGCCAGGTCCAGCGCGTCGCGCTCGGCCGGCGGCACCCACACCGGTTCGTACGGCCGGCCCGGCGGCGCGTCGATGCCGGCGCGGGCGATGTACTGGTCGATGCTGGCGTTGATGCCGTTGTAGACGCGGTCGGCCTGGTCCAGCACCTCGGCCAGCCGCGGCTCGAAGCGCAGCGCGCCGTCGGTCACGTCGGTCAACGGGCCGTACAGCTCCATGCCTTCGGCGGCGAAGCGGCGCAGGTCGATGTCGCGCCCGCCGTCGCGGCCGGTCACGTAGTGGTTGGTGTTGTCGCGCACGCCTTCGCGCAGCGGGTGCTCGTGCACCGGCATGTCGTAGTAGCCCATGTCGGCCAGCCAGTCGACCACGTCGCGCCCGCGGTGGAAACGTGCGCAGCGCGGCGCGGCGCCCACCGCCAGCACCACGCGCCGGCCGGCCAGGTGCAGGTCTTCGGCGATCTGCGCGCCGGACTGGCCGGAGCCGACCACCAGCACCGCGCCGGGCGGCAGCGCATCGGCGTTGCGGTACTGCGCCGAATGGATCTGCAGCAGCGAACGCGGCAGCCGCTCGGCCATGCGCGGCACGATCGGCGTGTGGTAGCCGCCGGAGGCAACGACGACCTGGTCGGCCGTGCAGTCGCCGGCCGAGGTGCGCAGCTCGAACCCGCCCGACGCGCGCGGCGCCATGCGCTGCACCGCCACGCCCTCGCGCAGCGGCGCGTGCACCGCGGCCTTGAAGCCGTCGAGGTAGCGCAGGATCTCGTCCTTGCGCATGAAGCCGTGCGGGTCGTCGCCCGGGTATTCGTGGCCGGGCAGCCGGCACTGCCAGTTCGGCGTGACGAGGCAGAAGTTGTCCCAGCGCTGGGTGCGCCAGGCGTGCATCGCCTGCTGGCGCTCGAACACCACGTGGTCGATGCCGCGCTGCTGCAGGTAGTGGCTGAGCGACAGCCCGGCCTGACCGCCGCCGACGATGGCGACGCTGTGGTGCGGCGCCGCGGCGCCGGAGGGGGTGGAAGTCATGGTCGGGCTCCGGGTCAGGCGTCGTCGAAGGCCAGCATCTCGACCCGCGCCGCGGCGTCGCCGGCGTGGCGCGCCGCGATCGCCTCGATCTGCGCGAGCTGGTCGGCCGCGCGCGAGCAGGCGAAGCCGTACTTCGCCTCGACGCGGTCGGAGGCGATGCGCGTCGCCTCGCGGATGCGCTGGAGGAAATCCGGCAGCGGGTAGGCCGCGCCGGGCTGGAAGTAGTCGCGGATGACCAGCGACGGCGAGTAGCAGGTGGACTCGCTGCGGTCGGGCCAGCGCAGGCGGTAGTGCATCGCGGGCATTCAGAAGCTCCTCAGGAATTGCCGGTAAAGCTGTTCGTGGCGCGCCGCGCTGGCTGCCCAGTCGAAACGGCCGACCACCGGCGGCGGCGCCTGCCGGCCGCCGTCGATCGCGCGCTGCAGCGCGGCGGCGATCGACGCCGGGTCCAGCGGGTCGGCCCACTGGACCTCGCCGTCGGCGAAGTGCTCGGTGAACGGTGGGATGCGCGAGACCACCGTCGGCGTGCTGCAGGCCAGCGCCTCCAGCGCGGTCAGGCCGAAGCCTTCGAGTGTCGGCGTCCGCCACCGTGCCGGTGACGAGGATCGGCGCCGCCGCGGCACCGGCATCGCCGCGGCGCGCGATCGCCAGCCCTGCGGCCGCCGCCTCGTCGACGAAGGCGCGCGCCTCGGGCGCATGGTCGAGCAGGCTGGCGCCGCCGGCGATCACGAGCCGGGCCCGCGGATGCGCCGCGCGCAGGAGGATGAAGGCCTGCAGCAGCCGGCGCGTGTTCTTGCGCCGCTCGATGCCGCCGACCGCCAGCACGCGCGGTCCGCCCTCGACATCTCCAGCGCCAGCGCCAGCGCCATCGCCAGCGCCAGCGCCCTCGCCCGCCGGGCGCAGGCCGAGCCGCGCCGCCACGTCGGCGTCGTGCGGGCGCGCCACCGGGTCGAAGCGCGCGCGGTCGACGCCGTTGGCGACGCGCTCCGCGGCGAGGCCGTAGTCGGCGTACAGCCGGTCGCACCACATCCCGCTGACGCACAGCAGCCGGTCGGCGGCGCGGATCGAGCGCTCCTCCCAGCCCTGCACCAGCGGGTCGTCGAAGCGGTCGACGTGGTGCACGGTGCGCAGGTAGCCGGGCACGATGCCGCGCTCCTTCAGGTCGGCCAGCGCGTTGGCGCCGATGCCGTCGTGGGCGTGGAACACGTCGTGGCGGGCGTGGCGCCGGCCGCCGGCGAGGTGGGCGAAGAACGCGGCCACGCGGGTGCGCACCACCTGCGCCAGGTCGCCGTCGACGCCCGCCCGCGCCGGCGGCACCGGCACCAGTTCGACGCGGCAGCGCGTGTCGCGAAACATCGTCTGGCCCGGCGCGGCCGGCGCCATCACCGTCACCTCGTGGCCGGCGCCGGCCAGCGCGCGGCCGAGTTCGAGCACGTGCACCACGCCGCCGCGCGGGTGCACCGAATGGGTCAGCAGGGCGATGCGCAGGCGCGGCAACTCGGAAGGCGCGACGGCAGCGGCCGACAGCGCGGCGGCATCGGCGGTGACGCCGAGCGGCGTCGCCGTCTGCGGGAGCAGCGGCGCCGCCGACGCAAGCGCCATCGCTTCAAGCATGCGCCACCACTGCGAGCGTCACCGATTCAACCGCGGTCGCAGCCGGCACCGCAGCACGCGCCGCCGCGCCGATGAACGGCTGCGCCGCCAGGTCCCACAGCGTGGCCTCGCGGCCGGCGTGGCGCAGCCGCAGCTGCGTGCCGGCGTCGACCGTGCCGACGACGGCGCAGGCGATGTCTCGGCGGCGGAATCGCTCGAGCACCGCCGCCGCCCGTGCCGGCCGCACGCTGAGCACGAAGCCGTAGCTCGGAAAGGCGCTGAGCCAGCGCAGCAGCGCCGCGTCGTCGCCCGCGGCGGTGGCGGCCGCCACCGCCGGCGGCCGCGGGATCGCGTCCACGTCCACGCAGCCGCCGGCGCCCGAGGCCTCCAGCAGCATCAGCGTGGTGCCCACGGCGCCGGCCATGCTGATGTCCTTGGCGGCATCGGCCAGGCCGTCCTCGGCCAGCGCCGGCAGCAGTTCCAGGTCGGCGCGCAGGCGCTCGCCCGGCGCGCGGGTCGAGGCGTTCCAGTACGGATACGGCTCCTCCCACGCGCCGCGCAGGTCGATCGCCATCAGCAGCAGGTCGCCGGGCCTCGCTGCAAAGCTCGTCAGCAGCCGCTTCGCCTGGCCGACGATGGCGACCGCGAGCTGCGAGCGGGCGCTGCGGTGGTTGCTGTGGCCGCCGACCAGCGGCACGCCGTAGCGCTGCGCGGCCGCCGCCATGCCCTGCAGCACCGGTTCGCCGGCCCCGGCGCCGGCGCTCCACAGCGCATCGACGACCGCCAGCGGCCGGCCGCCCATCGCGTAGATGTCGCTGACGTTGACCATCACGCCGCACCAGCCGGCGAACCAGGGCATGCGCTCGACGAAGTCGTCGACCAGGCCCTCGATCGCGAACAGCAGGTGGCCGCCGTCGCCCCCCGCCCCCGGCATCGGGATGGCGGCGCAGTCGTCGCCGTTGGCGATGCCCGGCCCGGCACCGGCCGCTGCGCCAGCCGACACACCAGCCGTCACACCAGCCGTCACACCAGCCGCCGCATCGGCCACCACGGCACCCCGCGCACTCCCCGCCGCGCCGGCCGGCAGCGCGCGCGCCAGCGTCGCCATCACGTCGGAGATGTCGCGCTTGTGCGCGAAGCCGCGGCTCGCGCGCAGCGCCTCGCACAGGGCCTCGACCGTCATGCCCGCGCTCCCGCGGCGGCGGCGGCCGCGCCCACCGCGCGCGTCACGAAGCCGCCCAGCGGGTCGTGGCACGGCGGGTACTGCTCCAGGTCGGCCTGCATCAGGTGGTGCGGGCGGCCGTGCAGCACCTCCTCCTTCAGCGTGCGCCAGTGCAGGCGCTGGAACATCGCGGCGTTCTGGCTCTGCACGTGCGCCAGGAAGATGCGGCAGCCGCGCGCATGCGCGCTCGACACCGCCAGCCGGATCAGCGTGGCGCCGATGCGCCCGTGGTGGCGGAACGCGGCGTGCACCGCCAGCCGCGACCCCCACCACAGCCCGGGCTCGGCCTCGTGGATGCGCACCGTGCCGACCACCGCGTCCGGCGCGCCGCCGATGCACGACAGCGCGACGATCGTCTGCGCCTGCGGATCGACGGCATCCCGGTCGTCGCCGACGAACACGCCCTGCTCGATGCAGAACACCGCGCGCCGCAGCGCCATCGCCTCGCGCTGCTCCCAGCCGGCGCTCGCCCACTTGACGCGGAACTCGCAGGGCACGAACGGCGCGTCCGGCGGCGTGTCGGGCGTGACCATCGATTCGAGGCAGTTCATCGGGTGCTCCAGGCGGTCATTGGGCGGCGGTCTCGTACTGCGACAGCGACGAGCAGGCGCCGCACTTGCCGCAGCCGGCGCGGATGTCCGCCGAGCGCAGCCCGGCGCGCGCGAGCATCGCGCCCAGCGGCTCGAGGATCGATTGCATCCAGTCGGCGGCCGGCGCCGGGTGGTCCTCCAGCGGCGTGCCGCTGATCGGCACGAAGGGCACGACGAACGGGTACACGCCCAGCGCGACCAGCCGCTCGCCCATCGCGAGGATCTCCTCCCGCGTGTCGCCCAGCCCGGCCAGGATGTAGGTGCTGACCTGCGCGCGGCCGAACACCCGCACCGCGGCGGCGAAGGCCTCGAGGTAGCGCGACACCGGCACCGTCGCCTTGCCCGGCATGATGCGTTCGCGCACCGCCGGGCTCACCGCCTCGAGGTGCATGCCCAGCGTGTCGATGCCGGCGGCCTTCATGCGGTCGAACCAGCGGTCGTCGTCCGGCGGCTCGCACTGGCCTTGCAGCGGCAGGTCGACGGCCGCCTTGATCGCGAACGCGCTGTCGGCCAGCACCTTGGCGCCGCGGTCGTCGCCGGGCGGCGTGCCGGTGGTCATCACCATGTGCCGGACGCCGTCCAGCAGCACCGCCATGCGCGCCACCTCGGCGAGTTGTTCCGGCGTCTTGTGCGCGATCGTGCGGCCGGCGGCGAGCGACTGGCCGATCGCGCAGAACCTGCACGCCTTGCGCCGGCTCTCGTAGCGGATGCAGGTCTGCAGCACGGTAGTCGCCAGCACGTCGCTGCCGTGCAGCGTGGCGATGTGCGAGTAGGGCACGCCGTCCAGCGTCTGCAGCGCGTAGAAGCGCGGCTGCTTCGGGAACACGATGCTCGCGATCGGGATGGCGCCGCGCCGCAGCGCGCTGCGGCCCGCCGCATCCGGCGCCTCGGCGACGAACGGCGACTGCCAGGCCGACGAGGTGTGCACCGGCACCATGATCGTGTGGCCGTCGACGGTGACGGCCTTGTGGTCCGACGGGCCGGCGCCGCCGCGGCGGCTGGCGACACCCGCGCCCGGGTCAGCCAGCCGCAACCCGAAGGACTGCAGCTCGGTCATCAGTTGGCGGCTGGAGGGATTCATCATGGTCCTTCGGGAAGGGGGTGGGGCCAGGTCGGCGTGGCGCCGGTTCGGCCATCGGCATCGGCATCGTCGGCGTCGCCGGCCGGTCGTTGATCGCCAGGCTCAGCAGTTCCGGCCGGGCGTAGTGGCCAACCGAATCCATCATCCGTTTGCGCTTGGTGACGAGCGCCAGGTCCAGGTCGGCGACCACCATGCCCTCGCCTTCGGTCAGCGGCTCGGCGAGGTAGCGGCCCTCGGGCGAGACGATCGCCGTGTGGCAGCCGCCGCGCAGCGCCTTCTGCAGGCCGGGGTCGGCAGTGACCGATTCGATCTGCGCGTCGGTCAGCCAGCCGGTGGCGTTGACGACGAAGCAGGCGGCTTCGAGCGCATGGTGGCGGATCGTCACGCCCATCTGGTCGGCGAAGACCTGGCCGACCAGCGAGCCGGGAAACTGCGCGCAGTGGATCTCCTCGTGCTGCGCCATCAGCGCGTAGCGCGCGAGCGGGTTGTAGTGCTCCCAGCAGGCCAGTGCGCCGACCCGGCCGACCGCGGTGTCGACCACCTTCAGCCCCGACGCATCGCCCTGCCCCCACACCATGCGCTCGTGGTAGGTGGGCGTGATCTTGCGGCGCTTCAGGCACAGCGTGCCGTCGGCGTCGAACAGGAGCTGCGTGTTGTAGAGGCTGCCGTGGTCGCGCTCGTTGACGCCCAGCAGCACCACCACGCCGCGCGCACGCGCCCGCTCGGCCACCGCCTGCGTCACCGGCCCCGGCACCACCACCGCGCGCTCGTACAGCCGCAAGTGCGCCGGGCCCTGCAGCACCGGCGGCTGCACGAACGAGAAGTACGGGTAGTAAGGAACGAAGGTCTCGGGGAAGACCACGAGCTGCGCGCCCCGGCCGGCCGCCTCGTCGATGGCCGAGCAGACGCGGTCGAGCGTGCCGTCGGGCCGGTCGAGATCCGGCGCGATCTGCACCGCCGCGGCACGAACGACGCGGGCGCCCGGCCGTTCCATGCTCACAGCGTCCAGGTGTCGAGGATGAACGCGTTGGACTTGCGGTGCAGCAGGATGATGTCCAGCACGTCCAGCGGGCTGATCGGCCGCACGCCCTCGATCAGCGCGCCCTCGCCGTGGCCGTACAGCGCCTGCAGCGCGAAGCGGCAGGCGTAGACCTTGCCGCCCTCGGCGATGAACTTGGTGATCTGGTTGTTGAAGTTCTGGTGGCCGGGGAAGGCCTCGTCGCCGAGCGTCGGGAAGCCGCGCTTCACGCCCAGCGTGACGCCCGGGCCGTACAGCAGCACGCTGGTGTCGAAGCCCTTGCGCTGCAGCCGCGTGGCCTGCAGCAGGTTGACGAAGCCGATCGAGCCTTCGAAGGCGACGGTGTGGAAGGTCACGAGCGCCTTCTCGCCGGGCTCGGCCTTGACGTCCTCGAACACCTTCTCTTCGTAGTCGACGAGGACATCGCCCTTCTGGTTGGCGGGCTTGGTGACTTTCGGCATGGGGTACTCCGTTCGGGGATGGATCGAGGGATTCGGGGGGCGGGATGGGGGCGCCCGCCGCGGCCGAATCGCATGCCGCATGCCATCGCGGCGGCCTGCTCATGCGATCAACCGGCGATCAAGCAGCAGCGGCGCGGACCGCGCCGCGAAGCGGCCCCCGCATACCCCGATCGGCCGCCCGGCGGGGGTCGAAACGCCGCGCCCGAGCCGCACCGCGCGGGTGCGGCGGCGCTGCGATCAATGCACCCGATCAACGGCCCGAGGCCGCGGCGGCCCGCACCAGCATCGCGCAGCCCGCCTGGCAGCCCGGTGGGCGCCGCGGGCTGCGGGCCCAGCGGCCGCCGGGCACGCTTGATGCGATCAAGCGGCGCTCCGCCTCCGATCAATCCGTCGGTTTCCGCCGCGGCCGCGCCCATGAACAAGTTCGTCCCGCACTGGCGCAAGCGCCTCGACGCCAGCGACCGTCCGGCCTATCTGCTGATCCCCGACCTGATCGCCGAGGACCTGCGCGACGGCCGCCTCGCCGCGCGCGACCGCCTGCCCACGCTGCGCGAGCTGGCCGGCGCGCTGGAGCTCAACTACACCACCGTCGCGCGCGCCTACGCCGAGGCGCGCAAGCGCGGGCTGATCGACTCGCGCGTGGGCACCGGCACCTACGTGCGCAGCAAGAGCCCCGGGCTGCCGCTGCGCGGCGGCACCGGCGCCGAGATGACGATGAACCTGCCGCCCGAGCCCGACGACCCGCTGCTGCTGGCGCGGCTGCGCGACAGCGCGGCCGAGGTGATGGCGCACGCCGACCTGAACGCGCTGCTGCGCTACCAGGACTTCGGCGGCAGCGACGCCGACCGCGAGGCCGGTGCCGCCTGGCTGCGCCGCCGCCTCGCCGGCGCCACCGCCGAGCGCGTGCTCGTCTGCCCGGGCATCCATTCGGTGCTGCTGGCGCTGCTGTCGCAGTTCGCGCGGCCGGGCGAGCTGGTCTGCGTGGAGGCGCTCGCCTACCCCGGGCTGAAGGCCATCGCCAGCCAGCTCGGCGTGCAGTTGCACGCGCTGCCGCTGGACGACGAAGGGCCCGACCCGGACGCCTTCGAGCACGCCTGCCGCACGCTCGCGCCGCGCGCGCTGTACTGCAACCCGACGCTGCTGAACCCGACCACCGCGACGATGTCGCTGGCCCGCCGCGAGGCGATCGCCGACATCGCGCTGCGCTACAGCATCCCGATCATCGAGGACGACGCCTACGCGATGCTGCCGCGCCGGCTGCTGCCGCCGCTGGCGCATTTCGCGCCCGAGCTCACCTGGTACGTGACCGGCTTTTCCAAGTGCCTGGGCGCCGGGCTGCGCAGCGCCTACGTCTGCGCGCCGAACGCGCGCCAGGCGCAGCGGCTGGCCGGCGCGCTGCGTGCCACCACGGTGATGGCCTCGCCGCTGACCAACGCGCTGGCCACGCGCTGGGTGCAGGACGGCACCGCCGAGGCGGTGCTGCAGGCGATCCGCACCGCCTCGATGGCGCGGCAGGAGCTCGCCGCGCGCCATCTCGGCGACCACGGCATCGCCGCCCAGCCCGAAGGCTTCCACCTGTGGCTGCCGGTCGCCTCGTCGTGGAGCGTGGTCGAGTTCGCGTCCTACCTGCGCACGCAGGGCGTCGCGGTGGTGGCGAGCGCCGCCTTCTGCACCGATGCCGACCCGCCCGACGCGGTGCGCGTGTGCCTGGGCGGCCCGCAGTCGCTGGACGACTGCGACCGCGCGCTGCGGCTGATCGCCGAGACCATCGAACACCCGCTGCATCCCCACGCGACGGTCATGTAGCGGCGGTGCGCGGGGGTCGGACCGCGGGTCGCATAATGATTCGCGCCGATCTCCCGCCGGCCTCGTCTGCCCCGCTTGCCCCGTCCGCCGACCCGCACCCGGGCCCACCCGCCACCGCCCACCACCGCGCCCGCGCCATGACCCCGCCCACCGCCGCGGCTGCCGCCCGCGGCACCGACGATCTCCGCCACGCGCTGCGCCACGGCACGCAGGCGGCGCACGAGCGGCTCGAAGCCGCGCTGGGGCTGCTCGCACCCGAACCGCGG
>JBGAMJ010000130.1:0-15603 GCA_044223035.1 Piscinibacter sp. | reverse complement strand
CGACCTTGGACAGCGTCTCGTCCATCGTGAAGTACTCGTGGCGCCAGCTCACCGAGTCGCCCATGCGGCGCATCTGCCGCGTGATGGTCGAGCCGCTCTGCTGCTTCCACTCCCAGACCCGCTCGACGAAGGCGGGGCGGCCGAGGTCGTGGCGCGACACGCCGGCCTCCTGCAGTTGCCGCTCGACGACGATCTGCGTCGCGATGCCGGCATGGTCGGTGCCGGGCACCCAGAGCGTGTTGTCGCCCTTCATGCGGTGATAGCGCGTGAGGGCGTCCATGATCGTCTGGTTGAACGCATGGCCCATGTGCAGCGTGCCGGTGACGTTCGGCGGCGGCAACTGGATCGAGAACGACGGCTTCGCCGGGTCGAGCGTGGGCGCGTAGGCGTCGCCCGCATCCCAGCGTGCGCCCCAGCGGGCCTCGATGTCGGCGGGCTCGAAGGATTTCGCGAGTTCGGTCATGGAAAGCAACTCCGTCCGCAAGAACAACGTCCTACGGAAGAGGGAAGCGACAGGGGGAGGCGGCGATTGTAGGTGGCGGGGTGCCGCGGCTAAGCTCGTCCGGTTCGAACCAACAATCGAGGGAGCAAGGGACATGGAGACAAGGAAAATCGCGGCCCGAAGATCGCTGGCCGCCGTGACGGCCTGGCTCGGCGCATCGCTGCTCGCGGCCTGCGGCGGCGGCGGTGGCGGCGACAGCGGCACGCCGCCCACCCCACCCGTCTCGGCCGAATGCGCGCTGCCGGCGCAGAAGGCCTGGCTGCGCTCGATGATGGCCGACCGGTACTATTGGGCGTCCAGCCTGCCGGCCGCCGAGCCGCCGGCGAGCACCGATCTCGCCGGCTACTTCGATGCATTGCGCTTCCGCGGCGACGGCGTGGTGCCCGCCGACCGCTGGAGCTACATCCAGGACACGGCGAGCTACGACCAGTTCTTCGGCGACGGCCAGACGCTCGGCTACGGCGTCTTCGTCAACGGCATCGAGCAGACGCTGCCGCTGCGGCTGCGTTTCGTCGAGGCGCAGTCGCCGGCGGCGCGGGCCGGGCTGAAGCGCGGCGACACCGTCGTCTCGGTCAACGGCCGCCCCGCCGCCGACCTGGTGGCGAGCGGCGACTTCGGTTCCTTGTCGCCGGCCCGCGCGGGCGACACGGTGACGCTGGAGGTCGATTCCGCCGGCACGCGGCGCACGTTGACGCTGCAGGCCGCCGTCTACACGCTGACACCGGTGGCGAGCACCGCGCTGCTGCCGCTGCCGGGCGGCCGCAGCGCCGGCTACCTGCTGCTGAAGGACTTCATCGCGCAGGCGGAAGCGCCGCTCGCGGCGGCACTGGCGAGCTTCCGCGCGGCGGGCGCGAGCGAACTGGTGATCGACCTGCGCTACGACGGCGGCGGGCTGGTGTCGGTGGCCAACCGGCTGGCGTCGCTGGTGGTCGGCGCGTCGAACGCCGGCCGCCCCTTCGCGCAGTTGAGCTTCAACGCCGCGCACCGGGACCAGGACACCAGCTTCCTGCTGCAAGCGGACGCCGGCCCCGCCTTCAAGCGCGTGCTGCTGCTCACCGGGCCGCGCACCTGCTCGGCGAGCGAACTGGTGATCAACGGGCTGAAGCCGTACACCGCGGTCCTGACGGTGGGCGCCGGCACCTGCGGCAAGCCGTTCGGCTTCGTGCCCGTCGACCACTGCGGCAACACCTTCAGCGCGGTCAACTTCGAGGCATTCAACGCGCTCGGACAGGGCCGCTACTACGACGGCATCGCACCGACCTGCGCGGTGGCCGACGACTTCACCGGCACGCTCGGCAGCCCGACCGAGCGGCTGACCGCCGCGGCCCTCACCGTGCTCGGCGGCGGCAACTGCCCGGTGGCGGACGAGCGGGCGACGCCGGCGGCGCTGGCGGGTGTACGCCGCTCGACGGTGGTGGAGCCGGGTGGGCCGGGCCGCTTGCGGCTGCGCTGAATCGCCATCCGGCACCCCGGTGCCGGGCCGCGGGGCGCAGGCAGGCACGGTTGCCAGCCGTGGGCGCCGGGCAGCCGCCGGAGCGAAATCAAGGAGGAGGGGCGGGCGTAGCCCGCCCCGGGGGACATTCGCGGAGGCGGCTGCCCGGTGTCCGCGGCCGCCGCACCGACGCATGCCGGGAAGCGTCAACCCGGCGCCAGCTTCCGGTACGCCGCCAGGTTCGCCGCCGCCTGCGCCCGCACCTTGCCGCGAAGCATCGTGGACCAGCCGAGCGCCAGCCCCGCCGGGCCGAGCGCCTGGCGCGACCAGCGCCAGAAGTCGAAACGGTCGCGGTGCGTCGCGATCAATCCGTCGCGGAAGCCGAACTCGGCGTCGATCACGTTGTGCACCAGGCGGCCGGTGGCGCTGAAGCGGTAGCGCGCCTCCCAGTGGGCGCGGCCGGCGGCAGCGTCGGCCTCGATGCCGCGGGCCTCGAGCTGCCAGTCGTCGCGCCCGCGGCGGCGCACCGCGTCGCACAGCATGCGCCACATCGCGCCGATCTCGTCTCGGCCGGCGAGCGTGAATACCGGGTCCTCGAAGCGGGCGTCGGGCGCGTAGCAGGCCTGCATCGCGGCGCCGTCGAGCGCGGCGAACGCGGCATAGAAGCGCTGCAGCAGCGCCGCCTCGTAGGTCGCGGTGGCCGCGGCGGTGGCACCCATCACATCAGAAGGTGTTCGCCCGCGTTGTCGCCGCCGAGGATCACGTAGTTGACCTTGCGGATGTCGGCGAGCTTGGTGCCCCCGGCGTAGCTGATCGAGCTTTGCACGTCCTCGCGCATCTCGCGCAGCGTGTCGGCCAGCCGGCCCTTGATCGGCTCCAGGATGCGCTTGCCCTCGACGTGCTTGTACTCGCCCTTGTTGAAGTCGCTGGCCGAGCCGTAGTACTCCTTGTAGAGCTTGCCGTCGACCTCGACCGTCTGGCCTGGCGATTCCTCGTGGCCGGCGAACAGCGAGCCGATCATCACCATGCCGGCGCCGAAGCGCACGCTCTTGGCGATGTCGCCATGGTCGCGGATGCCGCCGTCGGCAATCATCGGCTTGGTGGCGACGCGGGCGCACCATTTCAGGGCGCTGAGCTGCCAGCCGCCGGTGCCGAAGCCGGTCTTGAGCCGCGTGATGCAGACCTTGCCCGGCCCGACGCCGACCTTGGTGGCGTCCGCGCCCCAATGTTCCAGGTCGATCACCGCCTCGGGCGTGGCCACGTTGCCGGCGATCACGAAGGTCTGCGGCAGGCGCTTCTTGATGTGCTCGATCGTGCGGCGCACCGTCTCGGCATGGCCGTGGGCGATGTCGATCGTGATGTAGTCAGCGCCGACGCCCTCGGCCGCCAGGCGGTCGATCACCTCGAAATCGGCCGGCTTCACGCCCGAGCTGATCGACACGAACAGGCCCTTGTCGCGCATGCGCTTCGCGTAGGCCACGTTGTCGAGGTCGAAGCGGTGCATCACGTAGAAGTAGCCGTTGGCGGCCAGCCACTGGCTGATCGGCTCGTCGACCACGGTCTTCATGTTGGCCGGCACCACCGGCAGCTTGAAGCGGCGCCCGCCGAAATCCACCGAGGGGTCGCACTCGCTGCGGCTTTCCACGCGGCACATGCGCGGCAGCAGCAGCACGTTGTCGTAGTCGAAGATGTCCATGGGTCAGGCTCCAAAGGGGAAGAGGGGAGAGCGCTTGACTCGGAGCCCGGTCCGGCGGCCGAAGGCCCTGGGCGTGCAGGGGGGCCGAAAGAGGAACCGGGCGCGAAATTTGGGCCCGGTGGCGAATTCTACGCCGCTGGTCGCCGGGCTACGGGCCGGTCGGCGGCAGGCCTCGCGGCGGCACGGCGGTGGGCCGCGGCACAAGCCCGACAATGCGCGGATGCCCGCCGACACCTCGTTCGAATCGCCCTTCCAGGCCGCCCCGGCAGCCGGCCCCGACGCCGCCTCCGTCGACTCGCCGCTGCTCGCCTCGCTGAACCCAGAGCAGCGTGCGGCCGTCACGCTGCCGCCGCAGCCGGCGCTGATCCTCGCCGGTGCCGGCTCGGGCAAGACGCGCGTGCTGACGACGCGCATCGCCTGGCTGATCCAGACCGGGCAGGTCGGGCCGGGCGGCGTGCTGGCGGTGACCTTCACGAACAAGGCCGCCAAGGAGATGCTGGCGCGGCTGTCGGCGATGCTGCCGATCCCCGTGCGCGGCATGTGGATCGGCACCTTCCACGGGCTGTGCAACCGCTTCCTGCGCGCGCACTGGAAGCTCGCTGCGCTGCCGCAGGGCTTCCAGATCCTGGATTCGGCGGACCAGCTCTCGGCCGTCAAGCGCGTCATCAAGGCGATGAAGCTCGACGAGGAACGCTACGTACCGAAGCAGGTGACCTGGTTCATCGCCGGCCGCAAGGACGACGGCCTGCGCCCGAAGGACGTGGAGGTGCGCGACGAGCCGACGCGCGTGATGGTGGAGGTCTACCAGGCCTACGAGGAGCAGTGCCAGCGCGAGGGCGTGGTCGACTTCGCCGAACTGATGCTGCGCACCTACGAGCTGATGCGCGACAACGCCGCGCTGCGCGAGCACTACCAGCACCGCTTCCGCCACCTGTTGGTCGACGAGTTCCAGGACACGAACCGGCTGCAGTACGCCTGGCTGAAGATGTTCGCCGGGCCGGAGGCGGCGGTGTTCGCGGTGGGCGACGACGACCAGAGCATCTACGCGTTCCGCGGCGCGCAGGTCGGCAACATGTCGGACTTCCAGCGCGAGTTCCACGTGACCAAGGTGATCAAGCTGGAGCGCAACTACCGCTCGTTCAGCAACATCCTGGATTCGGCCAACGAGCTGATCTCGCGCAACACCAAGCGCCTGGGCAAGAACCTGCGCACCGAGGCCGGCCCCGGCGAGCCGGTGCGCATCTACGAGGCGACGAGCGACTTCGCCGAGGCGCAGTGGATCATCGAGGAGCTGCGCCAGCTCCACCGCGACGGCCTGCCGCGCCGCGAGATGGCGCTGCTGTACCGCAGCAACGCGCAGAGCCGGGTGATCGAGAGCGGGCTGTTCAACGCCGGCATCCCGTACAAGGTCTATGGAGGGCTGCGCTTCTTCGAGCGCGCCGAGGTCAAGCACGCGCTGGCCTACCTGCGGCTGATCGAGAACGCCAACGACGACACCAGCTTCCTGCGCGTCGTCAACTTCCCGGTGCGCGGCATCGGCGCGCGCAGCATCGAGCAGTTGCAGGACGTGGCGCGCGCCAGCGGCCGCAGCCTGGCGCAGAGCGTCGGCGCGGTGGCGGGCAAGAGCGGTGCCAACCTGCAGGCCTTCGTCGCGCTGATCGACGCGATGCGCGCCGCCACCACCGGCCAGACGCTGCGCCGGATCATCGAGCACGTGCTCGAAGCCTCCGGCCTGACCGAGTTCTACAAGACCGACAAGGACGGCAAGGACCGGCTGGAGAACCTGGACGAACTGGTCAACGCGGCCGAGGCCTTCGTGACGCAGGAAGGCTTCGGCAAGGACGCAGTGGCGCTGCCGCTGGACGAACAGTCGCTCGCCGCCGCCGCGGCCGGCACGACACCCGACGCCGAGACCGGCGAGATCGTGTCGCCGCTGGCCGCCTTCCTGACGCATGCGTCGCTGGAGGCCGGCGACAACCAGGCGCAGGCCGGGCAGGACGCGGTGCAACTCATGACGGTGCACGCCGCCAAGGGCCTGGAGTTCGACGCGGTGTTCATCACCGGGCTGGAGGAAGGCCTGTTTCCGCACGAGAACAGCGTCAGCGAACTGGCCGGGCTGGAAGAGGAGCGGCGGCTGATGTACGTGGCGATCACGCGGGCGCGCCAGCGCCTGTACCTGAGCTTCAGCCAGACGCGCATGCTGCACGGCCAGACCCGCTACAACGTCAAGAGCCGCTTCCTGGAGGAACTGCCCGAGGCGGCGCTGCGCTGGCTGACGCCGCGCAACCAGGGCTTCGGCTCGGGCTATGCGCGCGAGTACCAGTCGGCCTGGTCGCGCGGCCAGGGCCTGGGCTCGGTGGTCGGCGCCGGCCGCGTCGCCGGCTTCCCGCCGTCGGCGCCGCTGGCGGCGTCGCTGCCGTCGGCCTCTCGCTCGGGCGGTGCATCCAAGGCCGCGCCATCGCACGGGCTGGCGATCGGCCGCAACGTGTTCCACACCAAGTTCGGCGAGGGCGTGGTGATCACCCTCGAAGGCGCTGGCGACGACGCCCGAGCGCAGATCAACTTCGGGCGTCACGGGATGAAGTGGCTGGCGCTGTCGGTGGCGAAGCTGACGGTGGTGGAGTGAAGGGGCGGTGGCGGGGCTGTGAGTCGACGCGATCCGGTGCGAGCGGCGCATCGCCGATGCGATCAACGACAGATCGCCCAGTTGCTGGATACTTTCATCGAGCGCGACAAGCTCAAGCAGCGCGTTGATGCGCAAGGAGCCCGACCATGACCACCGTGCAAATCACTTTGCCCGACCAACTCGCCCAGGAGGCGCAACGCGCGGGGCTGTTGTCGCCGGCGATGCTGGAGCGCTGGCTGCGTGATCAGCTCAAGACGCAGCGCGTGGATGAGCTTTTCGCGGCAATCGACCGCATGGCGGCGGTCGACGAGCCGGCGGTGATGTCGCCGGAGGAAGTCGCCCAGGAGATCGCCGCCATGCGCGCCGAGCGGCGCGCGAAGATCGTGGGCTGAATGCACCGTCCGTGCGGCTCGTTCTCGATCGCCAGGCGCATCGCCGCCTCGCAGCTCACCGTCGATCAGCTCGTCGATGGCTATGCGCAGCTCGCGGCACTGGTGCGGCCGGTGGCCACGCCACGCATTGCGCCGGATCCAGATGACGATGTGGTTATCGGCGCGGCGCTCGGCTCCAGGGCCGATCTCATCGTCACCGGGGACAAGCCGCTGCTCTCCGTCGCCGAGCATCAGGGCGTCAGGATCGTCGGCATTGCTTACGCAATCGAGGCTATCGACGCAAGAGGCAAGACCTGAGGAATCTCCATGCCTGACGACAACCCGACATCCACCGCACACCTCGGCTCGTACCCCTGCCACCCCGACACCCGCGTCCTCCACGCCGACCGCGCCGGCCACGGCGGGCCGGCGGGCGATGACGACACCGCGCTGGTCGCGCCGATCCACTACAGCGTCACTTTCCGCGCGCGCGACGCGGCGGAGTTCGCGCAGATGGCCAACGAGCCGCGCCACGCGGCCTACTACACGCGCTACGGCAACCCGGTGCACGAGCGCGTGGCGGCGATCCTGGCCGGGCTGGAGGGCACCGAGACCGCGCTGCTGACGGCCTCCGGCATGGGCGCGATCAGCACCACGGTGCTGGCGCAGGTGCAGTCCGGCGACCACGTCGTCGCGCAGACGCGCCACTACATGAGCACCGCGAAGCTGTTCGACGAGGTGCTGCCGCGCTGGGGCGTCGAGACCACGCTGGTCGAGCAGGCCGACAGCGAGGCGCTGGCCGCTGCGCTGCGGCCGAACACGCGGCTGGTGATGGTCGAGACGCCGGCCAACCCGACGCTGGTGCTGACCGACCTGGCGGCCGTGGCGGCGCTGGCGCGGCCGCGCGGCATCCTGACGATCGCCGACAACACCTTCGCCTCGCCGCTGAACCAGCAGCCGCACCGCCTGGGCATCGACATCGTCGTGCACAGCGCCACCAAGATCCTCGGCGGCCACCACGACATCACCGCCGGCGTCGTCTGCTGCTCCGAGGCGCAGGCCGAGCGCATCTGGCGCATGCACATCACGCTGGGCTCGGTGCTGTCGCCGATGGACGCCTGGCTGCTGCTGCGCGGGCTGCGCACGCTGCCGGTGCGCGTGGAGCGCATCAACGCCAACGCGCTGGCGCTGGCGCGCTGGCTGGAGACGCGGCCGGACGTGGAGCGGGTGCACTACCCCGGCCTCGAGAGCCACCCGCAGCACGCGCTGGCGCATCGCCAGATGAGCGGCGGCGGGCCGGTGATCGCGTTCTCGCTGCGCGGCGACTACCAGCGCACCAGCCGCTTCGTCGGCGCGCTGCGGCTGGCGACGCACGCGGTGAGCCTGGGCGGCGTCGAGTCGCTGGTCGTGCACGCGGCGGCGATGTGGGCGGGCACGATGAACGACGCGCAGATGCTCGCCGCCGGCATCGACCCGCGGCTGGTTCGGCTGTCGGTCGGGCTCGAGCACGTCGACGACCTGAAGGCCGACATCGCGCAGGCGCTGGCGCTGGGGTGAGCGGCATGAGCACTGGCAGACGGTCGATGTTCGGCGCAGGGGAGCGCCTCGCGACGCCATGGCGGATCGGCGCTGGAGCTGTTGCCACCTGGATCGTCGCCGGCGCCGCCGCGGCGTGGCTGGCCGGCTGCGCCGCCAGCCCGGTGTCGCCCGCGGGTGCGGCGTCGGCCCCTATGGCGGCAACTGTGCCGGCCGCAAGCTCCAAGGCAGCGTCCGGCGCGCCGGCAACGCCCGCCGCCATCACCGTCAAGGTCATCGGCTTCAACGACTACCACGGCCACCTGCAGTCGCCCGGGCGCTTCGCCGCCAACCTGCTGGTGCCGGTCGACCAGCGGCCGCCGGTCGGCGGCGCCGAATACCTGGCGGCCTATGTCGCGCGGATGAAGGCACGGAACCCGTTGAACGTGGTCGTCGGCGCGGGCGACTTCATCGGCGCGTCGCCGTTGATCTCCTCGCTGTTCCACGACGAACCGGCGGTCGAGACGCTGAACGGCATCGGCGTCGAGTTCAACGCCGTCGGCAACCACGAGTTCGACCACGGCGCCGACGAACTGCTGCGCCTTCAGCGCGGCGGCTGCAAGCGCGTCGGCGGCGTCGCGGATGCCAACAGCTGCCGCGGGCTGGGCTCGTCGGCGCCGGGGCGTTTCGACGGCGCGCACTTCCAGTGGCTGTCGGCCAACGTGATCGAGCGCGCCACCGGCCGCACGCTGCTGCCGCCGTACGGCATCAAGACCTTCGCCGGCGTGCCGGTGGCCTTCATCGGCATGACGCTGCGAGGCACGCCCGGCATCGTCGTGCCCACCGGCGTGGCCGGGCTGGAGTTCCGCGACGAGGCGGCGACCGTCAACGCGCTGGTGCCCGCGCTGCGCGCGCGCGGCATCGAGGCGATCGTCGTGCTCGTGCATCAGGGCGGCGCGCAGGAGAGCGGCGGCGTGGGCGACATCAACGGCTGCGACGGCGACCTGCGCGAGGCCGACGGCCGCGACTCGGAGATCCGCGCCATCGTGCGCCGGCTGGACGACGCGGTCGATCTCGTCGTCAGCGGCCACACCCACGCCGCCTACAACTGCTCGGCCGGCACCGTCGACGTCGCCAGCGTCGATGGCCGCGCGGTGGTGACGCCGCGGCCGACCGGCCTGCCGAACGCACGCGGCCGGCTGGTGCCGGTGACCAGCGCCCACGCCTACGGCCGCGTGCTGACCGACATCGACATGACGCTCGACCCGGCAACGCACGACGTGCTGCGCGTCACCGCCACCAACCGCCTCGTCGACCAGACCGACCCGGAGATCCGCGCCGCGATTGACGCGCAACCGGCCGTGCGCGACCTCGTGGCCGGCTACGACCGGCTGGTCGCGCCGCTGTCGCGGCAGGTGATCGGGCGCATCGCCGCCGCCTGGTCGGCGACGCCGGACGACAACGGCGAGTCGCCCGCCGGCAAGCTGATCGCCGATGCGCAGTTGCGCGCCACGCAGGCGCCGGCGCTGGGCGGCGCAGTCGCGGCGTTCATGAACCCGGGCGGCGTGCGCCACCCCGGCCTGGTGGCGCCGGACGGCCGCTACCCGCATGCGCTGACCTACGGCGAGGCCTACACCGCGCAGCCCTTCGGCAACAGCCTGGTGACGATGACGCTGAGCGCGCGCGAACTGAAGGACCTGCTGGAGCAGCAGTTCCCGGGCTGCGGCGGGCAGCGCAGCCATCGGGTGTTGCAGGTCTCGGCCGGGGTGGACCTGCGCTGGCGCGCGTCCGCCGCACCGTGCGCGCGCATCGCCGACCTGACGATCACGCCGACCGACGTGGCCGCGCGGCCGCCGGCGCCGCTCGGGCCGCCGATGGTGCTGGTGCGCGGCGGCGTGCTGACCGATCCGCAGCGGCCGGTGCGCATCACCGTCAACAGCTTCCTCGCCGCCGGCGGCGACGGATTCGCCGTGCTGCGGCGCGGGCGCGACGTGCTGGGCGGTGCGCAGGACCTGGATGCGCTGATCGAGCACCTGCGAACGCGCGGCGGCGCGGAGCCGCCGCCGCTGGACCCGGCCGATCCGGCGATGCGGCGGGCGCGGGTGTCGCGGCTGCCTTGATGGCCGCCCGCGTCGGGCCGGTTCAGCCCGGCGCCAGCGCGCCGCGCCAGAAGTCCGCCAGCGCCTCGCGCAGCTCGCCGCGGAACTCCGGCCGAACCGGCGCGAACATCGGCTCGGCGATCGCCTCGCGCAACGCCGGCGGGTGGTCGAGCAACTGCCACAGGCCGCGGGCCAGCGCGTAGGAGCGCATCAGCAGCGTCGCACCGCGGCCGGCGGGCAAGCCGAGTGCCGCGTCGACGCGGGCGCCGGCGCGCATCAGGTGCTGCATCAGGCGCAGCTTGTAGTCGCGCAGCTGCGCCGGGCCGACGTTGCGTTCCAGCACGTTGTACGACATCGCGTCGAGCCGCAGCATCTCCGGCCGGTGGTCGTGGTAGGCGATGAAGTCGTCGATGAAGCGGCGCACGCGGGTGTCGGGGGCCGAGGTCGCGGAGCCGATGGGCTTCGCGGCATCGCGCTGCGGGGCGACCGTCGCGACGCGCCCCGATTGGGGGATGCCCTCCGCCGTCCCTTCGTCCGACCCCGGCGCGTCGTCCGCGAACGCACGCTCGACGCTGTCGAACATGTCGGCGAAGTCCTGCCCCAGCAGCGCCGCGAAGATCTCTTCCTTGGTGCGGAAGTAGAGGTAGACCGTGCCCTTGGCGAGGCCGGCCGCGTCGGCGATGCGCGCGGCCGACGGCAACTCGCGCGAGTTCTCGAGGAACAGCCCGCGTGCCGCGGCAAGGATCGCGGCCCGGCGCGCGACCTTGTCTTCGTCGAGGCGGGCGGGCTGCGTCATGGCCGCGAATTGTGCGCCGCGGGCGACCCCGGTCTTCCGACGCGCCCGCCGGCACCGGCCGGGCGGAAGCGGGTCACCGCTCCGCGACGACGGCGGCGTCGGCCGGCAGCAGCGCCGACACGGTGCCGGCGGGCAGCCGGTTCATCGCCTGCGCGTCGATCTGGCCGACGAACTTCCAGCCGCTGGGCAGCTTGATGAAGGCGAAGCGCGTCGGCGGGTCGACGAACAGCGTGTGGTCGGGGATCGCCACGGTGGCCGCGGGCGCGGCTGTGGGCGTAACGGCAGGCGTGGCGCCGGCCATCAGCGGCAGCGAGAGCGCGAGCGTGGCGGCCACGGCGGCGACGCGGCGGGCGGTGAGGGTCGTGGTGCGAAGCATGGCGAGTCCTTTCGGTAGCGGCCGGGGTGAATCGGCCGGACAGCACGTAAATGACCGTTGGTCATCGATGGATCGAAGTCTGACTGACCGCCGGTCATTCGTCAATCGAAGTGTTTGTGCAATGCAACATCAACCGCTGTGCACCGGTGCGAACCGTCTCGAACCGCACCGGAGCCGACGCCTGACGAAGCACCGACACGACCCGACGGGCGGGTTGGCCCGGGCACGCCGCCGCGCTCGGGTATCGTTCGCGCCTCGCTTCGCCGCTCCCCTGCCGGTCCATGCTCGTTCATCCCCAGTTCAACCCGATCGCGATCCAGGTCGGGCCGGTTGCGGTCCATTGGTACGGGCTGACCTATTTGGTCGCGTTCCTGCTGTTCCTCGCTCTGGCGTCGCTTCGCGTGGCGCAGCCGATGTACGCGGCGCGCGGCTGGACGCGCCGCGACGTCGAGGACCTGCTGTTCTACGGCGTGCTCGGCGTGGTGCTGGGTGGCCGCCTGGGCTACGTGCTGTTCTACAAGCCGGGCTACTACCTCGCCAACCCGCTCGAGGTGTTCGCGGTGTGGAAGGGCGGCATGGCCTTCCACGGCGGGCTGCTCGGCGTGATCGCCGCGATGGCGCTGTTCGCGCGGCTGCGCGGCCGGCCCTTCCTCGAGGTCACCGACCTGATCGCGCCCTGCATCCCGACCGGGCTGGCGTCGGGCCGCATCGGCAACTTCATCAACGGCGAGCTGTGGGGCCGGCCGGCCGACCCGTCGCTGCCCTGGGCGATGCTGTTCCCGCAGACCGGCGACAACGTGCCGCGGCACCCGTCGCAGCTCTACCAGTTCCTGCTCGAAGGGCTGCTGCTGTTCGTGCTGCTGTGGCTGTACGCGCGCAGGCCGCGCCGGCTGGGGCAGGTGTCCGGCGCGTTTCTCGTCGGCTACGGCATCTTCCGCTTCATCGCCGAGTTCTTCCGCGAGCCGGACAACTTCCTCGGCCTGCTGTCGCTCGGCATGAGCATGGGGCAATGGCTGTGCGTGCCGATGGTGCTGGCCGGCGCGGTGATCTGGGTGATCGCCGGCCGCCGCGAAGATCCGCGCGCAGCTCCCTCGGCACCAGCGCCCGCCGCCAGGCCGGCCGCCGCGCCCAAGACCCGGAATCGACGACCATGAGACAGATCTTCCTCGACACCGAAACCACCGGCCTGAACGCCGAGGCCGGCGACCGCGTCATCGAGATCGGCTGCGTCGAATGGGTCAACCGCCGCCCGACCGACCGCAACCTGCACCACTACCTGAATCCGCAGCGGCCGAACCATCCGGACGCGGTGCGCATCCACGGGTTGACCGATGCCTTCCTGGCCGACAAGCCGCTGTTCGCGAGCGTCGCCGACGAGCTGGTCGCCTACCTGGCCGGCGCCGACCTGGTGATCCACAACGCGGCCTTCGACATCGGCTTCCTGAACGAGGAGATGCGCCGCCTCGGCAAGCCGAAGATCACCGACATCGTCGCGTCGGTGACCGACAGCCTGCTGATGGCGCGCGAGATGTTCCCCGGCAAGTCGAACTCGCTGGACGCGCTGTGCCGCCGCCTGGAGGTCGACAACTCGAACCGCACGCTGCACGGCGCGCTGCTCGACGCCGGCCTGCTGGCCGAGGTCTACATCCGCATGACGCGCGGACAGGACTCGCTGGTGATCGACGCCGCCGAGGCCGCCGCGCAGGAAGAGGCCGCCGCGCCGATCGACTTCGCGGCTTTCGAGCTGGTGGTGCTCGAGGCCGGCGACGACGAACGCGCCGCGCACGAGGCCGTGCTGGCCGAGCTGGACAAGGCATCGCGCGGGCGCACCACCTGGCGTGCGCTCGAAGCCCCATAGGCTTGTGGCATAATCTAGGGCTTTCCGGAGCACGGCTCCGCGAAAACCGAGGCCGGCGCACCGGAGCCCTTTTCAGGGCACCCTGCGCCGCGCAGCGGGCGGTTAACTCAGCGGTAGAGTGCCACCTTCACACGGTGGAAGTCGCAGGTTCGAACCCTGCACCGCCCACCAGATTCCCTGGCCGCTTCGAGGCCACGCGAACGTCCCTTCCCGGTCAGGCCGGCACCGCGCGCAGCGACAAGGTGTCGAGCATCGTCGACGGCCGGTCGGGCGGCCGCGAGGGGCTCGACGTCTGGAACAGCGTCTCGCCGCCGGCCTGGCGCTCCAGCAGCTCCGCCACGGCGTCCGCATCGAGCGGGCGGCTGTACAGGTAGCCCTGCACCAGCCAGCAGCCCTGGGTCCACAGCAGGTCGCGCTGGGCGACGGTCTCGACGCCCTCGGCCACCACCGTCAGGCCGAGCCGGCGCGCCATCGACAGGATGGCCGCGGCGATGGCCGCGTCGTCGCTGCTCTCGGGCAGGTCCTTCACGAAGACGCGGTCGATCTTCAGCTTGGTGATCGGCAGCCGCTTCAGGTAGGCCAGCGACGACAGCCCCGTGCCGAAGTCGTCCACCGCCACCTGCACGCCCAGGTCGCGCAGCCGCGCGAGCTGCACGACGTTGGATTCGATGTCCTCGACCATCGAGTGCTCGGTGATCTCGACCTCGAGGCAGCGCGGATCCAGCCCGGAGGCGGCGAGCGCCGCGTCGACCTGCTCCTTCACGCCGCGCCGCACCTGCCGTGCCGACACGTTGACCGACACGAAGAACTCCGGGTGCCCCTGGTCGACCCATTCCTTCATCTGCCGGCAGGCGGTGCGCAGCACCCACTGGCCGATGTCGACGATCAGCCCGCTGCTCTCGGCCACCGGCACGAACTCGGCCGGCGGCACCTCGCCGCGTCCGGGATGGCGCCAGCGAAGCAGTGCCTCGACGCCGACCATGCGGCGCCGCTCGATGTCGACGATCGGCTGGTACTGCAGCCGCAGCTCGTCGCGCTCGATCGCGCGGCGCAGGTCGTTGTCGAGCTGCATGCGGGCGCGAGCACCCTGTTCCATCTCCTGGCGGAAGGTGGCGCAGATGTTCTTGCCCATGCCCTTGGCGACGTACATCGCCGTGTCGGCGCTGCGCAGCAGCGTGGCGGCGTCGGCGGCGTCGGCCGGGTAGTGGGCGACGCCGATGCTGCAGCGCACGCGGATCTCGTTGCGGCCGATCGCGAACGGCTCGTGCAGCGTGTGGAGCACGGTCTGGCCGAGCCGGCGCATGCCCTCGCGCGTGTCGACGCGCGGCGCCAGCATCACGAACTCGTCGCCGCCGAACCGGTACAACAGGTCCGACGCCTGCACGCCGGAGGCGAGCCGCGCCGCCACCGCCTTCAGCAGCTCGTCGCCGACGCCGTGGCCGAAGGTGTCGTTGACCATCTTGAAGTCGTCCAGGTCGAGCAGCAGCAGCGCGAAGCCCGGGCGGCCGTCGCCGTGGGTGTCGATCAGGCGCTGGATCTGCTCGTTGGCGGCGTGGCGGTTGCGCAGCTGCGTGACCGGGTCGTAGTAGGCCAGCTCGTCCAGCCGGCGCTCGGTGCCGTCGACCTCGCGCCGGATGCGGCGCACCAGCATGAAGGCGAGCAGGAAGGACAGCAGGCTGGCCAGCAGCGTGATGCCGACACAGGCGGCGACGCGGCGGTACAGCGGGTCCAGGCTTGCGACGAGGCGCACCGAGCCGAGCAGCGGCGTTGCGGCGGCGGAGGCGCCGTCGGGCGAAGCGACTGGCGCCCTGTCGGAGGCAGCAGCCAGCACGTGTTCACGCACGACTTCAGGCACGAATTCAGGCATGACTTCATGCACGCCTTCCCGCACGACGAGGTGCCGCCCGATGAACTCCGCCCGGCTGTCGCCGGCTTTGGGGTCTGCGCCGGCGAGCCGGCCGAGCGCTGCGGCCGCGCTGGGCGGGAGATTCGCGTCGTGCCCGGCGACGAGCCGGCCACCGGCGTCGCGCAGCTCGGCGTGCAGGATCGGTGCGGTGGCCTGCAGGTCGGCGAGTGCGTCGCCGGCGGCCCGGCGCGCCGGATCGGCGTCGCGCTGGCGCAGCGCGGCAGCGCCGTGGCGGGCGGCGATCTGCGCCTGCACGGTCACTTCGTCGACCAGCGCCTGGCGCAGCGACAGGTAGACGTAGCCGTCGAACATCAGCCCGGACACGCCCAGCGCGGTGCCGGCCGAGATCACCACCGCATGCACGATGCGCCGGCCCAGCCGTGGACCGCCGGCGAGGCGGAAGCGGTCACGGCGCCGTTCGGGGGG
>JBGAMJ010000129.1:0-15971 GCA_044223035.1 Piscinibacter sp. | reverse complement strand
GGAACCCATGCACGACATCATCCAGCAGCTCGACGACAAGCGCGCCAAGGCCCGCCTGGGCGGCGGCGACAAGCGCATCGCCGCCCAGCACGCGAAGGGCAAGCTGACGGCGCGAGAGCGGCTCGAACTGCTGCTCGACGAGGGCACGTTCGAGGAGTGGGACATGTTCGTCGAGCACCGCTGCCACGACTTCGGGATGCAGGACAACAAGATCCCCGGCGACGGCGTGGTCACCGGCTACGGGATGATCAACGGCCGGCTGGTGTTCGTGTTCAGCCAGGATTTCACCGTCTTCGGCGGCGCGCTCAGCGAGGCCCATGCCGAGAAGATCTGCAAGGTGATGGACCAGGCGATGAAGGTCGGCGCGCCGGTGATCGGCCTGAACGACTCCGGCGGCGCGCGCATCCAGGAGGGCGTCGCCTCGCTCGGCGGCTATGCCGAGGTGTTCCAGCGCAACGTGATGGCCTCGGGCGTGGTGCCGCAGATCAGCATGATCATGGGCCCCTGTGCCGGCGGCGCGGTGTACTCGCCGGCGATGACGGACTTCATCTTCATGGTGAAGGACAGCTCCTACATGTTCGTCACCGGCCCCGAGGTGGTGAAGACCGTGACGCACGAGGAGGTCAGCGCCGAGGAACTGGGCGGCGCCGCCACCCACACCGGGCGCAGCGGCGTGGCCGACCTGGCGTTCGAGAACGACGTCGACGCGCTGCTGATGCTGCGCCGCTTCTTCAACTACCTGCCGCTGAACAACCGCGAGCCGGCGCCGGTGCGGCGCTCCGGCGACGCCGCCGAGCGCATCGACCTGTCGCTCGACACGCTGGTGCCCGACAACGCCAACAAGCCCTACGACATGAAGGAGCTGATCGTCAAGACGGTCGACGACGGCGACTTCTTCGAGCTGCAGCCCGACTACGCGAAGAACATCGTGATCGGCTTCGGCCGCATGGACGGGCAGGCGGTGGGCATCGTCGCCAACCAGCCGCTGGTGCTGGCCGGCTGCCTGGACATCAAGAGCAGCATCAAGGCGGCGCGCTTCGTGCGCTTCTGCGATGCGTTCAACATCCCGGTGATCACCTTCGTCGACGTGCCCGGCTTCATGCCCGGCACGGCCCAGGAATACGGCGGCATCATCAAGCACGGCGCCAAGCTGTTGTACGCCTACGCCGAGTGCACGGTGCCGAAGGTGACGGTGATCACGCGCAAGGCCTACGGCGGCGCCTACGACGTGATGAGTTCCAAGCACCTGCGCGGCGACGTCAACTTCGCCTGGCCGAACGCCGAGATCGCGGTGATGGGCGCCAAGGGCGCGGTGGAGATCATCTTCCGCGAGGACAAGGGCGATCCGGTCAAGCTGGCGCTGAAAGAGGGCGAATACAAGGACCGCTTCGCCAACCCCTTCGTGGCCGGCGCCCGCGGCTACATCGACGACGTGATCCAGCCGCACGAGACGCGCAAGCGCATCTGCCGCTCGCTGATGATGCTGCGCGAGAAGAAGATCCAGAACCCGTGGCGCAAGCACGGCAACATTCCGCTCTGACGGGCAGGGGACAGCAACATGTTCAAGAAGATCCTCATTGCCAATCGCGGGGAGATCGCCTGCCGCGTGATCCGCACGGCGCGCAAGATGGGCATCCTGACGGTGGCGGTGCATTCCGAGGCCGACCGCGACGCCCGCCACGTCGAGCTCGCCGACGAGGCGGTGCACATCGGGCCGGCGCCGTCGCGCGAGTCCTACCTGGTGATGGACAAGATCATCGCCGCCTGCAAGCAGACCGGCGCCGAGGCGGTGCACCCGGGCTACGGCTTCCTGTCGGAGAACGAGGAGTTCGCGCGCCGGGTCGAGGAGGAAGGCATCGTCTTCATCGGCCCGAAGCACGGCTCGATCGCGGCGATGGGCGACAAGATCGCGTCCAAGAAGCTCGCCGGCGAGGCGCGCGTCAACACCATCCCGGGCTTCAACGCCGCGATCGACACTGCCGAGCATGCGGTCGAGATCGCGCGCGGCATCGGCTACCCGGTGATGATCAAGGCGTCGGCCGGCGGCGGCGGCAAGGGGCTGCGCGTCGCCTACAACGACAAGGAGGCCTTCGAGGGCTTCAGTTCGTGCCGCAACGAGGCGCGCAACAGCTTCGGCGACGACCGCGTGTTCATCGAGAAGTTCGTCGAGGAGCCGCGCCACATCGAGATCCAGGTGCTGGGCGACGCGCACGGCAACTGCGTCTACCTGAACGAGCGCGAATGCTCGATCCAGCGCCGCCACCAGAAGGTGATCGAGGAGGCGCCGTCGCCGTTCATCTCCGACGCCACCCGGCGCGCGATGGGCGAGCAGGCGGTGGCGCTCGCGAAGGCGGTGAACTACCAGAGCGCGGGCACCGTGGAGTTCGTGGTCGGCAAGGATCAGAGCTTCTACTTCCTCGAGATGAACACCCGGCTGCAGGTGGAGCACCCGGTCACCGAATGCATCACCGGGCTCGACCTGGTGGAGCAGATGATCCGCGTCGCGGCCGGCGAGAAGCTGTCGTTCGCCCAGGCCGATGTGCAGCGCCGCGGCTGGGCGATGGAATGCCGGATCAACGCCGAGGACCCGTTCCGCAACTTCCTGCCGTCGACCGGCCGGCTGGTGAAGTACCAGCCGCCGCTGACGACGATGGAGGCCTCGATGCCGGTGCCCGAGGGCGGCGGCGTGCGCGTGGACACCGGCGTGTACGAGGGCGGCGAGATCCCGATGTACTACGACTCGATGATCTGCAAGCTCATCGTGCACGGCCTCGACCGCGACGACGCGATCGCCAAGATGCGCGCCGCGCTGAACGCCTTCGTGATCCGCGGCGTCAGCAGCAACATCCCGTTCCAGTCGGCGCTGCTGGCGCATCCGAAGTTCGTCGCCGGCGACTTCAACACCGGCTTCATCGCCGAGCAGTACCCGAAGGGCTTCTCCGCCGCGCTGCTGCCGGCCGACGACCCCGACTTCCTGTTCGCGCTGGCGGCGGTGTTCAAGCGCCGCTCGCTGGAGCGCGCCGCCGGCCTCAGCGGGCAGCTTCGCGGCCACGAGATGTCGATCCGCGAGGATTTCGTCGTCGTGCAACTCAACGAGGACGGCACGCGCCGCCAGACGCCGGTGCGGGTCAAGGTCGAGGGGCCGCTGTTCGATGTCGAGGTCAAGGGCCGCGCGCACCTGATCCGGCTGCGCGGCTCGATGCGTGAAATCGCAGTCCATGGCGAATGCGACGAGAAGCCGTTCTGCGCGCAGATCGAGCGCATGGGCATCGACTACCGCATCACCCACAACGGGCTGAGCGTGCTGGCGCGGGTGCTTTCGCCGCGCGCCGCCGAGCTCTACGAGCTGATGCCGATCAAGGCGCCGCCGGACCTGTCGCGCTTCCTGCTGTCGCCGATGCCGGGGCTGCTGGTCGACGTGGCGGTGGTGCCCGGGCAGGCGGTGCGCGCCGGCGAGAAGCTCGCCGTGATCGAGGCGATGAAGATGGAGAACATCCTCGTCGCCCAGCAGGACGGCGTGGTGGCCAAGGTGGCGGCGAGCAAGGGCGAGAGCCTGGCGGTCGACCAGGTGATTCTGGAGTTCCAATGAGCGGTACTGACATTGCACGCCCGTTCCGCGTGCTGGGCATCCAGCAGGTGGCGATCGGCGGGCCCAGCAAGGACCGGCTGCGCACGCTGTGGGTCGACAAGCTCGGCCTCGAGGTCACCGGCCACTTCCGCTCCGAGCGCGAGAACGTCGACGAGGACATCTGCGCGATGGGCCAGGGCGCCTTCCGCGTCGAGGTCGACCTGATGCAGCCGCTCGACCCCGAGAAGAAGCCGGCGGTGCACACGACGCCGCTGAACCACGTCGGGCTGTGGATCGACGACCTGCCGAAGGCCGTCGAATGGCTGTCGGCGAACGGCGTGCGCTTCGCGCCCGGCGGCATCCGCAAGGGCGCCGCCGGCCACGACATCTGCTTCCTGCACCCGAAGGGCAGCGACGAATTTCCCGTCGGCGGGGAGGGCGTGCTGATCGAACTGGTGCAGGCGCCGCCGGAGATCGTCGCGGCGCTGGGGTGACGGCGGCCGGGTGATCTGCGGCGGCGACGGCCCCGGCCGGACCGCCGCCGCGGGCGCCTCCGATACAAATCCTTGTCGTTGCGCGCCGACGGGGCGCGTCCGGCGCGGCCGGATCGATGGACAATCCGGGCCCCATGGATGAAGCCGGAGATGCCCCCGTGAGTCGTTACCGCCCCAGCGACGCCACCGCGCCACCGCGCCTGCGTTGGGGGGCGCCGCCGACGGCCGACGGCGTCGGCACGCGCACGCGTGCGGACCTGACCGACGAGCAGAAGGCGATGTTCCGCGATGGGCTGCAGTCGATCGTGTCCGACGCCGAGGCGCTGCTGCGCAAGGCGGTCGAGGCGCCGCCGGCCGCCGCACCCGCCGCCAACGACGGCTCGGCGGCCGAGTCAGGCGCTTCCGCGCGTTCCTCGGCGCGGATGTCGGCGCGCGCGCGCGGCCAGGTGCGCGCCACGCTGCGCCACGCGCGGGCGACCGCCGCGGCGCTCGACGGCAACGTGCTTCAACAGGCGAAGGTGAACGGCCTCGCCGCGCACGACTTCATCCGCCATGAGCCCTGGCCGGTGATCGGCGGGGCGGCGGCACTCGGCCTGCTGCTGGGCGTGCTGGCCGGCCGCCGGCGCTGAGGCGGCGGCTACTTCGACACCCGTGCCGCGATGGCCGGATGGCATTCGTAGCCTTCGACGGCGAAATCCTCGTAGGCGTAGTCGAAGATCGATTCCGGCCGGCGCCGGATCGCGAGCCGCGGGAACGGGAAGGGCGCACGCGAGAGCTGCAGCTCGGCCTGCGCCAGGTGGTCGTTGTAGAGGTGGCAGTCGCCGCCCGTCCAGATGAAGTCGCCGACGTCCAGGTCGCACTGCTGGGCCAGCATGTGCGTCAGCAGCGCGTAGCTCGCGATGTTGAACGGAACGCCGAGGAAGATGTCGGCGCTGCGCTGGTAGAGCTGGCAGCTCAGCCGGCCGCGGCCACCGTCGACGCCCGGCGCCACGTAGAACTGGAAGAACGCATGGCACGGCGCCAGCGCCATCTTCGGCAGTTCGGCCACGTTCCACGCGCTGACGACGATGCGGCGCGAGTTCGGGTCGGTGCGCAGCTGCCGCACCACCTCGGCGATCTGGTCGACGTGGCCACCCTCGGGTGTCGGCCAGGAGCGCCACTGCACGCCGTACACCGGGCCGAGATCGCCGTCCGGCGCGGCCCACTCGTCCCAGATCGTCACGCCGCGTTCCTGCAGCCAGCGGGCGTTGCCGTCGCCGCGCAGGAACCACAGCAGCTCCAGGATGATGGACTTCAGGTGCACCTTCTTAGTGGTCACCAGCGGGAAGCCGTCGTTCAGGTCGAAGCGCATCTGGTGGCCGAACACGCTGCGCGTGCCGGTGCCGGTGCGGTCGGCCTTGGCCACGCCATGCTCGAACACATGGCGCATGAAATCTTCGAACTGGGTGCGGATCGGACGGGCGTCCATGCGGCGGTTTCCCCGGGGCCTGCCCGCGGGCGGGGCGGGCAAAGCGGCGGATTATGCCGCCGGGGGCCGCGCCGCGAAGGCGCCAGGGAGGCTCCGCCCACTGCCGCCGCCGCTGGCGAGGCTGCGAATGGGCGCCGCGGCGCGCGGCCCGAGCGCGCCGCGCGCCGCGCGCCGGTTCACGCTCAGGTCGGGTTCGGCTCGCGCAGGAAGATCTCGACGCGCCGGTTCTTCGCGCGGCCGGCCTCGGTGGCGTTGTCGGCCACCGGTTCGCGTTCGCCGTGGCCGGCGGTCTCGATGCGCGTCGGCGCCACGCCGCGCGCGGCCAGGTAGTCGCGCACGCTCTGCGCCCGGTCGAGCGACAGCGGGTCGTTGATCGCCGGCGAGCCGGTGCTGTCGGTGTGGCCGATGACCACCAGGCGGGAATGCGGGTCGTCGCGCAGGCTGTTCGCGAACGGATCGAGCACGCTGCGAAGCTGCGGCTTGATGGCGCTGCTGTTGGTGTCGAACGAGATCTCGTTCGGGATGTTCAGCTTGAGCTGGTTGTCCTGCGTGCGGCTGACCTCCACGCCGGTGCCCTTCGTCGCCTGCTCCATCGCAACGCGGCGGTCTTCCATGCGCTTGGACCACAGGTTGCCGACCACCGCGCCGATGGCGCCGCCGACGACCGCGCCGGTGCCGGCCTTGCCGCCGGTGGCCGAGCCCACGACGGCGCCGACGCCGGCGCCGACGCCCGCCCCGACCGCGGTTCCCTTCTGGCGCGGCGTCATGTCGGCGCATCCGGTGGCGGCCAGGGCGGTGGCGAGTGCGAGGGCGGTGAGGGCGCTGCTGCGCCCGGCGGAAATGTGCTTCATCGTATTTCTCCTGGGAACGTGGTCCGGATCGGTGCCGGCGCCGGGTGGCGCCCGGCGTGCCGAGGGCGGGCGCCGCGTGCATCGCGTGCACGGCGGCGCGGCAGGTTGGGGCCATGCCGGCCGCCGCGACGGATTCTTCATTCTCCGGGGCGTGGCACATGGCTCCATGTCAGCCGACACCACGATCGGCTGTCGGTTTGCGCCTACAAGCGCATCCACGCGTTGCGCCGGGGCGTCGGGCGTGTGCGAGTGTTCCGCAGGGTGGTACGCCTTAGCGATCGAACTGCAGCGCCGCCAGCCGGGCGTACAGCCCGCCGGCCGCCGACAGTTCGGCGTGCGTGCCCGATTCGACGATCTCGCCCGCTTCCAGCACCACGATGCGGTCGGCACGCTGCACGGTCGACAGCCGGTGGGCGATCACGAGCGTCGTGCGGTCCTTCATCGCCGCCTCGAGAGCGGCCTGCACCATGCGTTCGCTCTCGGCGTCCAGCGCGCTGGTGGCCTCGTCGAGCAGCAGCAGCGGCGGGTTCTTCAGGATCGCCCGCGCGATGCTGATGCGCTGCCGCTGCCCGCCCGACAGGCGCACGCCGCGCTCGCCGAGGAAGGTGCGGTAGCCCTCGGGCAGCGCGCTGATGAACTCGTGCGCGTGGGCGGCGCGGGCGGCGGCGCGCACCTCGTCGTCACTGGCGCCGGGGCGGCCGTAGCGGATGTTCTCCATCGCGTCGGCCGAGAAGATCACGCTGTCCTGCGGCACGATGCCGATGCGCTCGCGCAGCGCGTGCAGCGCGGCCTCGCGCACCGGTACGCCGTCGACCTCCACCCGGCCCTCGGCCACGTCGTAGAAGCGCAGCAGCAGCTGGAACACCGTGCTCTTGCCGGCGCCGCTGGGGCCGACCAGCGCCACCGTCTCGCCGGGCGCCACCTCCAGCGTGAAGTGGGCGAGCGCCGCATGCTGCGGCCGCGACGGGTAGCGGAAGCTCACGTCGCGCAGCGCCACCGCCGAGCCGCCGCGCGTGGCCGGCAGCGCACGCGGGCGCTCGGGCGTGGCGATCGGCGAGCGCGTCGCCAGCAGTTCCATCAGGCGCTCGGTGGCGCCGGCGGCGCGCAGCAGGTCGCCGTAGACCTCGGCCAGCACCGCGACGCTGCTGACCAGGATGATCACGTAGACGACGGTCTGTCCCAGGTGGCCGGCCGTGATGCGCCCGGCCATCACCGCCTGCGTACCCTGGTACAGGCCCCACAGCAGCGCACCGAAGGTGGCGGTGATGATGAACGCGACCAGGCCGGCGCGCACCCGCGTGCGGCGGATCGCGGTGACGAAGGCGCTGGCGGTGGAGCGGTCGAAGCGCTCCGCCTCGCGCGCCTCCTGCGTGTAGCTCTGCACCACCGGCACCGCGTTCAGCACCTCGGCGGCGATGGCGCTGGAGTCGGCCACGCGGTCCTGGCTGGCGCGTGAGAGCTTGCGCACGCGGCGGCCGAAGTACAGCGACGGCAGCACCACGATCACCAGGATGCCCAGCACCTGCGTCATCACGTACGGGTTGGTGACGATCAGCATCAGCATCGCGCCCAGGCCCATCACGCCGTTGCGCAGGCCCAGGCTCAGGCTGGAGCCGACGACGGTCTGCACCAGCGTCGTGTCGGTGGTCAGACGCGACAGCACCTCGCCGGTCTGCGTGGTCTCGAAGAACTCCGGGCTCTGCCGCACAACGTGGGCGTAGACGGCGTTGCGCAGGTCGGCCGTGACGCGCTCGCCGAGCCAGGACACGGTGTAGAAGCGCGCGGCGGAGAACAAGCCCAGCGCCGCGCCCACCGCGAACAGCGCGAAGAAGTGCTCGCGCAACGCCATCACGCGCGCGCCGGGGTCGGTGGACACCAGGCCCTCGTCGATCAGCGATTTCAGCGCCGCCGGAAACACCAGGGTGCTGACGGCCGCCAGCACCAGGAAGACCACCGCCAGCCCGATGCGCCCGCGGTAGGGCCGCAGGAAGGGCAGCAGGCCGGAGAGCGAGCGGACGTTGCGGGACGCGGCGTCCTGCGGGCGGCCGCTGGCGGTGCCGGCCGGATGGCGGGACGGGGTGGGCGCTTCGGGCGCCGGGCGCACTGGCGGCGACAAGGTATCGGGAGCAGGCATTCGCCCAGTCTAGGCGGTTGCCCGCGGCGGACGGATGACCCGTGATCCGTGCACGACCCCGCGATACCCCCAGGCGCGACTCGGATATCACTGCACGGGCAGAATTTGCCTGAGCAAATATTGACGTGGCTGTAGTTGATCATGCATACCCCGAATCCCTCCGACAAGCCGGCGCCCGTCGTGACCGACCCATCCGCCGATGCGGCGAACCGGTCCGCGAGCCCGTCCGCGAACGAGCCGGCGAACGACGCCGATGTCGGCCGCGCGCCGCGCTGCATCGCGTTCTACGCCGGCGACAACTACATCTGGGGCGACAGCGTCGCCCACCGGCTGTTCGTCGTGATGTCCAGCCTGCGCCGCGAGGTCGACGCCCGGATGTCGACGCTCGGCCTGACCGACACCCAGTGGAAGCCGATCTGGCTGCTCAGCCGCGACGGCGGCGGCACCGCGCAGGCGCTGTGCCGCGAGCTCGACAGCGATGGCGGCGCGATGACGCGCACGCTCGACCGCCTGGAGGCCAAGGGCCTGATCGAACGCGTGCGCTCGGAGAGCGACCGCCGCGTGGTGCAGCTCCAGCTCACGCCGGCCGGCAAGGCCGTCGCGGCGCAGATCCCGCAGTTGCTGGCGACCATCAACAACGAGTACCTGCGCGGCTTCAGCCACGACGAATGGAGCGGCCTGAAGGGGTTGCTCGACCGGATGATCGCGAACGGACAGGCACTGAACCAGACGCCGGCGGACGCCGCCGCGCCGCAACCCCAGAACCCGAAGGAGGCCGCATGAATACGCCGGGCCGCTCCCAAGCTTTCATCCCAGAGCGCGCAGCGCGGAGGGTAGTCCCATGAATGCGCCCCAAGTCCCCTCCCGCACCGGCGCGCTGTGGCGCGCGCTGTCGGGCCCGTGTGCGGAACGCGAGAACGTGCCCGGCCTGCTGATGACCGCCGCGACGCTGGTCGGCGCGGTCGTCGCCACCGCGGCGCTGCTGGTCGGCTGCGCCAGCCCCGGCCCGGCGCCGGCACATCCGGCACTGCTCGCCACCGCCGACGCCGCCGGTGGCAGCGCCGCCACCGCCGTGTGGCCGAAGGCCGAAGGTGCCGCCGCCTGGGGCGACCCGCAGCTTGACCGCCTGATCGAGCAGGCGCTGGCCCGCCAGCCCAGCCTGCAGGTCGTGCAGGCGCGGCTGGTGCAGGCCCGCGCGGCAGTCGACATCGCCGGCGCGGCGACGAAGCCGCAGGTGAACGGCTCGGTCTCGCTGACCGACCAGCGCTTCACCGAGAACGGGCTGATCCCGCCGCCGCTGGCCGGCACGATCGCCTGGAGCAACGATGCGCAGATCGGCGCCAGCTGGGAGCTGGACCTGTTCGGCCGCCAGCGCGCGGCGCTCGATGCCGCGATCGGCCAGATGCGCGCCGCCGAGGCCGACGCCCAGGCCGCCCGCGTGCTGCTGGCCGGCAACGTCGCCACCGGCTACGTCAACCTGGCCCGGTTGGTGGAAACACGCCGGCTGGCCGAGGCCGCGCTGCGCCAGCGCGAGCAGGTGACCACGCTGGTGCGCCAGCGCATCGATGCCGGGCTGGACACCAACGTGGAACGCCGCCAGGCCGAAGGGACGATCGCCCAAGCGCGCGTCGACCTGGAAGCCACCGACGAGGCGATCGCCCGCAGCCGCCACGCGCTGGCCGAACTGGCCGGGCTCGGCCCGCACGCGCTGGATTCGCTGGCGCCCGAGCTGGCGGCGGTGCACGCACGGCCGCTGCCCGCCGGCCTGCCGGCCGACCTGCTGGGCCGCCGCGCCGACCTGGTGGCCCAGCGCTGGCGCGTCGAGGCGGCGCTGAAGGACGTGGACCAGGCGCGCGCCCAGTTCTATCCGAACGTCAACCTGACCGCGTTCGTCGGCCTGTCGAGCCTGGGGCTGGACTCGTTCGTCAAGTCCGGCAGCCTGACCTACGGCGCCGGCCCGGCGCTGCGGCTGCCGATCTTCGAGGGCGGCCGGCTGCGCGCCAACCTGGGCGCGAAGAACGCCGAGGTCGACGCCGCGATCGACGGCTACAACGGCGCGCTGCTGCGTGCGCTGCGCGAGGTGGCCGACGAGGTCGCCAGCCTGCAGTCGCTCGAGCGCCAGCAGGCCGCGCAGAACGATGCGCTGGCGGCCGCCGAGTCCGCATTCGACCTGTCCGTGCAGCGCTACCGCTCCGGGCTCGGCAACTTCCTGATCGTGCTGACGGCCGATTCGAACGTGATCGCGCAGCGCCGCGCGAGTGCCGAGCTGAAGGCGCGCCACCTGGGCGCCGAGGTCGCGCTGGCCCGCGCGCTCGGTGGCGGCTACGAGAGCACCGAGACCACCGCCTGGGCCGCGCTCCCGGGAACGCCGGCGCCCTGAGCGCCCGCCCCGAATCCGCGCCCCACCCCGACGAACACGCATTCGCCATCGATCGCGGCATCGGACCCGAACCCGACGCCCCGCCGGAGGCGAACACCCAGACGAGAGACCGATCATGAGCAACCCGAACGAAACCCCCGCCGCTCCCGCCGCCCCCGCCCCGGCGGTGTCCGCCAGCAAGCGCCGGCCGGCGCTGCTGGGCGTCACGGCCGCGGTGCTGCTGGCCGGCGCCGCCTACGGCGCCTACTGGGGCCTGTACCTGCGCCACTACGAATCGACCGACAACGCCTACGTGCAGGCGCCGATGGTGCAGATCACGCCGCAGGTCGGCGGCACCGTGCTGGCGATCCTGGCCGACGACACCGACATCGTGAAGGTCGGCCAGCCGCTGGTCCGCCTCGATCCGGCCGACGCCAAGCTCGCGCTCGAACGCGCGCAGGCGCAGCTCGCGCAGACGGTGCGCGAGGTGCGCACCACCTACGCGACCAACGCCACGCTGTCCGCCAACATCCGGCTGCGCGAGGCCGAGGTCGCGCGGGTCCAGTCCGAATTGGCGCGCGCCCAGGAAGACGTGAACCGCCGCAAGCCGCTGCTGGCCACCGGCGCCGTCGGCGGCGAGGAGATGAAGCACGCCGAGACCACGCTCGCCGGTGCGCGCAGCGCGGTGGCCAGCGCCGAGTCGGCACTCGCCGCGGCGCAGGAGCAGGCGGTCAGCAACCGCGCGCTGACCGAGGGCACGACGGTCGAGAACCACCCGAACGTGCTGCGCGCCGCCGGCGCGGTGCGCGAGGCCTTCCTGGCGCTGCAGCGCACCGAACTGCCGGCGCCGGTGTCGGGCCAGGTGGCCAAGCGCACGGTGCAGGTCGGCCAGCGCATCGCCGCCGGGGCGCCGCTGATGTCGGTGATCCCGCTCGACCAGGTCTGGGTCGAGGCGAACTTCAAGGAAGTGCAGCTCCGCCAGATGCGCATCGGCCAGCCGGTGACGCTGCATGCCGACGTGTACGGCAGCAAGGTCGAATACCACGGCCGCGTGGTCGGCCTGGGGGCCGGCACCGGCTCGGCGTTCTCGCTGCTGCCGGCGCAGAACGCCACCGGCAACTGGATCAAGGTGGTGCAGCGGGTGCCGGTGCGCGTCGAGATCGACCCACAGCAGTTGGCCGCGCATCCGCTGCGCGTCGGGCTGTCGATGGAGGCGGAGGTCGACGTCGCCGATCCCAAGGGCCAGCCGCTGACCGCGGTCAGCGCGAACCCGCGCAGCAATTCCACCGGCGTGTTCGACGGCGAGCAGGCCGAGGCCGACCGACTGGTGCGCGACATCATCGCGGCCAACATCGGCAAGGCCACGTCGCGCGCCGCCGTGCTGCCGGCGCCGCAGCCGCTGGCGTCGGCCGCGCCGGGCGTCACGCGCGTGGCCGCGCACGCCGCGGCCGTCGTGCCGGTCGCCGCTCGCTGAGGTCGTCATGAGCACCACCCTCGCGGCCGATGGCGGCGCGCGGCCGGCGCCGTTGCCCAAGCCCGCTCCCGCGGCACCGGCGTCCCCCGCCGCGGCCGGCCCGCTGCGCGGCACGCAACTCGTGCTGGGCACGCTGTCGCTGTCGCTCGCGACCTTCATGAACGTGCTCGACTCGTCGATCGCCAACGTGTCGATCCCGGCGATCGCCGGCGACATGGGCGTGAGCCCGTCGCAGGGCACCTGGGTCATCACCTCGTTCGCGGTGGCCAATGCGATCTCGGTGCCGCTGACCGGCTGGCTGACGCAGCGCTTCGGCCAGGTGCGGCTGTTCGTCGCCAGCGTGCTGCTGTTCGTGATCTCGTCCTGGCTCTGCGGCCTGGCGCCGAACATCGGCCTGCTGATCTTCTTCCGCGTGCTGCAGGGGCTGGTGGCGGGGCCGATGATCCCGCTGTCGCAGACGCTGCTGCTGGCCAGCTACCCGCGTGCCAAGGCCGGCTCGGCGATGGCGATGTGGGCGATGACGGTGCTGGTGGCGCCGGTGGTCGGCCCGCTGCTCGGCGGCTGGATCACCGACAACGTCTCCTGGCCCTGGATCTTCTACATCAACGTGCCGGTGGGCCTGCTGGCGGCGGGCATCACCTGGTCGATCTACCGCACCCGCGACCCCGGGCCGCGCCGCGTGCCGCTGGACTGGGTCGGCCTCGGCCTGCTGATCCTGTGGGTCGGCGCGCTGCAGATCATGATCGACAAGGGCAAGGAGCTGGACTGGTTCGCGTCGACGCAGATCGTCGTGCTGGCGGCGGTGGCGGTGATCGCGTTCCTGTTCTTCCTCGCCTGGGAGTTGACCGAGACGCACCCCATCGTCGACCTGCGGCTGTTCGCGAACCGCAATTTCTGGGCGGCGACGACCGCGCTGTCGGTGGCCTACGGCGTGTTCTTCGGCAACGTGGTGCTGCTGCCGCTGTGGCTGCAGCAGTACATGAACTACACCGCCACCTGGGCCGGGCTGCTGATGGCGCCGGTGGGGCTGCTGGCGATCGTGCTGTCGCCATGGGTCGGCAAGAACGTGTCGCGCATCGACCCGCGCCGCCTCGCTACCGTGGCCTTCGTCGGCTTCGCGCTGGTGCTGTGGATGCGCTCGCACTTCAACACCCAGGCCGATTTCGCCACGCTGATCCTGCCCACGCTGCTGCAGGGCGCGGCGATGGCGTTCTTCTTCATCCCGCTGCAGAACATCATCTTCGCGGGGCTGTCGCCGGAGCGCATGCCAGCCGGCGCCGGGCTGTCGAACTTCGTGCGCATCACCGCCGGTGCGTTCGGCACCTCGCTGTTCACGACCGCCTGGGAAGACCGCGCAGCGATGCACCACGCCCATCTGGCCGAGGGCATCAACCGCGCCAGCGCCGGCGCCAACGCTGCGTTCGCGCAGCTCGACGCGGCCGGGCTCGGCAACCCGCAGCAGCTCGCCACGCTGAACCGCCTGATCGACCAGCAGGCCTACACGATGGCGGCGACCGACCTGTTCTACCTGTCGGCAGGGTTGTTCCTGGTGCTGATCCCGCTGGTGTGGATGACGCGGCGCGTCAAGCCGGGCGCGGCGGCCGGTGGGGGCGGGGCGCACTGACCCTCAGAGCTGCATCCGAGCCGCGTACCCGGTCATCTCCAGGTAGCCCTGGCCGACGCGACGCCCGGCGGCGTCGCGCAGCTCGCTCAGCCCCTCCCAGTAGACCGAGCCGGTGCTGCCGCGGCTGTCCAGTTCCTGTGCGTCGAGCGCGGCGTGCACGCTGTGGCGGCCCGCCGGCGTGTCGATCGTCCATTCGACCGGGTAGCGGGCGCGCGTGCCAGGGCTGGCCCAGGTGCGGCCGGGCGTGAACACCACCTCCGCCGGGCCGAAGGCGCGCACCGTGCCGCCCGCCGCGCGGAAGCTGCCGCCGGCGTACAGCGCCGTACCGTCGGCCCGCCGCAGGCGGAACGCGGTCAGCGCGCCGCCGTCGTCGAGGTTCATGCCGATCCAGTCCCAGCCGACGGCGTCGGGGTGCAGCAGCGCGTCGCTCCACTCGTGGTCGAGCCAGGCGCGCCCGGTGACGGCGAGCGTGCGGCCGTCGAGCCCGAGCGTGCCGCTCACTGCGAGTTGCGGCTCGCTCAGGTACCAGCTCACCTGCGCCGCGTCCGGCCCCTTGCGCGAATGGCCGGCGTCGCCCTGCAGCAGCACCGGCCGTGTCGCGGCGAGGCGCAGGTCGAGCACGAAGCCTTGCGCCGGGGCGCCGACGCGGGCGAGATAGGCGTGGCCGCCGGGCGCCGCTTCGCGCCGCAGCGTCCAGTCGCGCAGCTTCAGGTCGGTGTCGCGCTCGCCCGCCTGCGCGATGCCGAAGCCCTCGCGCGCGATGCGCTGGTCGTGCCGCAGCCGGCGCGCGACCGGGTCGGTGAGCGCCGCGTGCGCGAAGACCAGCTGGCGCGCGGCGAACGCGCTCGGGTTGTCGGCCGGCACGTCGGTGCGGGTGCGAAAGAACGTGACCTGGAAGCCGAACGGGTCGGTGGCGCCGGGCACGTCGAGCGCGCCGGTGACGTACCACCACTCGACGCGAAATGCCGGATGCGCGCCGAAGTCGCGCGGCAGCTCGATCGCCGCGCCCGGGTGCGCGCCGTCCTGCGCCGCGGTGCGCCGCGCGCCGAGGGCGGCGGCGGCGAACACGGCGATCGGGACGAACGCGCGGCGCGTCAGGCTCACCAGTCCTCCTTCACCGCGAGCGCCATGTCGGTCGCCGCGAGCGCACGCGACGCGAGCCACGCCGTCGCGCTGCCGGCGATCACCACCGCGCCGCACAGCAGCGCGAGCCGCGCCGCCGGCAGCGCGAGCTCCATCGTCCAGTGAAAGCTCTGCGGGTTCACGACCTTCACGAGGATCACGCTCACCGCGAGGCCGAGCAGCAGGCCGAGCAGCGTGCCGGCCGCCGTCCAGACCGCGCCCTCGGCGCTGACGACGGCGACGATCTGGCGCCGCGTCAGCCCGAGGTGCGCGAGCAGCCCGAACTCCTTGCGCCGCGCGAGCACCTGCGCCGAGAAGCTCGCCGCGATGCCGACCAGCCCGATCGCGATCGCGACCGCCTGCAGCCAGGTCGTGACGGCGAAGCTGCGGTCGAAGATGCGCAGCGAGACGGCGCGGATCTCGCCGGTCGTCGCGAACTCGATCGCCGCGTCGCCGGCGAGCGCGGTGATCGCGCGCTGCACCGCCTCCAGATCGACGCCCGGGGCGAGCCAGAGCGCGAGACTGTCGACGCGCGCATCGCCGGTGAGCGCGGGGTAGTCGGACGCGGCGAGCAGCAGCGCACCCTGCTGGCGCGCGTAGTCGCGCCACACGCCGCGCACCTGCAGCGGCTGCACGCGGCCGTCGGGCAGCGGCAGCACGAGCGTCGTGCCGGGGGCCGCGCCGTACAGGCTTTGCATCGCCTCGCTCGCGTAGACGCCGATCGTGCCGGGCGCGGCGGGGACGGTCGCGCCGACGAGCGGCAGCGACGCGTCGGCGTCCGGCAGCGGGCGCGCGATCAGCGCCACCGCCGGCCGCGCCGGGTCGAGCTGGACCTGCGTCACGCGCTGCGCCTCGACGCGCTCGACGCCCGCGATGC
>JBGAMJ010000128.1:0-15831 GCA_044223035.1 Piscinibacter sp. | reverse complement strand
CGACGCGAAGAAGATGCTCGAGGAGGTGCAGGCGGCGCTGAACGCCTGAGACGGGCGGCATTGCTCCGCTGGCGATGCAGCTTCTCCGATCGATGTCGAGTGGCTCCCGGCCAAGGAATACTGTTCAAAAGGATGGAGTCATGAAGGTCACTTTCATCGGCATGGGTGCCATCGGCCTGCCGATGGCGTTGCAGATCCAACGCGCGGGACATGAGGTCACAGGCGTCGACGTGTCCGACACCGCCATCGCCAACGCGAAGTCGAGCGGCATTGAAACGGTCAAGGAGTTCGCCGACGCGCCGGCCGCGGAACTCGTTGTCGTGATGGTCGCCACCCCGGATCAGCTGGCCGCACTTGTCGCCCGAGTCACCGGCTCGGTTCGAGGGCAGCTGTGGCTGATCATGTCCACGGTCGGGCCGCAATCCGTGCGTGTCCAGGGCGAAGCTCTGCAGCGTGACGGTGCGCGTGTGGTGGATGCGCCTGTCACGGGAGGCGTGGCACGCGCAAGAACCGGCGAGCTGGTCGTCTTTGCGGCTGGCGCGCCGAGCGATGTTGCTGCGGCTTCGCCCGTACTCGACGCCATGGGAGCCGTGCGCTTCACCGGACATCGGCTCGGTGATGGGCAAAGCATCAAGGTCGTCAATCAGCATCTGTGCTCCGTCCATATCGTTGCGGCTGCCGAGGCACTCAGTCTGGCGCGCTCCCTGGGGCTCGATCCGGCCACCGTACTTCAGCTTGTCGAGAAGGGAGCGGCTGGGTCGTGGATGCTGTCCGACCGAGGGCCTCGAATGGTCGCCGGCACCGACGTTGAAGTGACAAGTGCCATCAACATCTTCGTCAAGGACAGCGGATTGGTGTCGTCCGCGGGAGAGTCATGCGGCGCGCAGTTGCCGTTGCTTGCCATCGCGCATCAGCGCTTCTGCCGCGCGGCAGAAGCCGGCCTCGGCCAGCGTGACGACAGCCGAGTGATCGAGACTTGGAACTGAAACGGGCGAAGTGCGGCGCGTGCCGCCGCGTGCCAGTTCGAGCCGCTCGACGGCCGGCGAACTGGACAACGATGCCATCGCCGACCCGTCGAAGTCCTCAATGCTTTCCGGACCGCGCCAGCGCGTATTCCAAGAAGGCCTTCAGCTTGGAAGGCTGCTGGCGCCGGCTGGGGTAGTACAGGTAGAAGCCGGGGAACGTCGGCGAGAAATCGCTCAACACCTGCCTCAGCGTCCCGGCCTGGAGGTGCGGCCGCGCGAGCGGCTCGAAGGTGTAGGCCAGCCCGATGCCGTCCAGCGCGGCCTCGATCGAGAACAGCGAGTCGCTGATCGTGAGGCTGCCACCGATCTCGTACTCGACGATGCGGTCGTCGACGCTCAGCTCCCACTTGTGGATGGCGCCGCTGCCCGAGAACCGGAAGCGCACGCCATCGTGGTGCACCAGGTCGGACGGGTGTCGCGGCGCCGGGTGCCGCTCGAAATGGGCGGGAGAGCCGACGATCGCCACGGAGACCGGGCCGCCGAGCGGCACCGCGACCATGTCCTTCTGCACGCTTTCGCCCGGGCGGATGCCGGCTTCGAACCCTCTTTCGACGATGTCGACACAGCCCTCGTCGTGGCTCGACTCGACCTGCACGTCCGGGCACGCCTCCAGGAACCCGGCGAGCAGCGGCCGCAGCACCATCGCGATCGAGATGCGTGCCGCGTTGATGCGCAACACGCCCGACGGCCGGCCCTTCAGCGCATGGAGTTGTTCGCCGGCCTCCAGCACATCGCCCAGCGCGGGCCCGATGCGTGACAGGTAAGCCTCGCCGGCCTCGGTCAGGCTGACGCTGCGGGTGGTCCGGTTCAGCAGCCGCACGCCGAGCCGCGCCTCCAGGCTGCGGATCGCCTGGCTGAGCGCGGAGGGCGACACCTCCAGCGCGGCCGCCGCGGCGGAGAAGCCGCGGTGCTCGGCCACCTTCCAGAAGGCGAGCAGGCCGTCGAGCTGGTTCAGTCTCATATCCTGAAGAATTTCTTCACACGGTCTTCAGCGTTGGGTGCTTTTTCTTCCTGGTGGGCCTTCCTACAGTCCCGGCCATCGACCTGTCCCGCATTGCAGAAGGCACATCCCATGACGAACAAGAACGTGTGGCTCATCACCGGCGCTGGCCGAGGTCTGGGCACCGCCATCGCCAAGGCCGCCATCGGCGCGTTCGGCCGGATCGACGTTCTCGTCAACAACGCGGGCAACTTCCACGCGGGCTTCTTCGAGGAACTCCGCCCCGAACGAGTCCGCGAACAGATCGAGACCCTGCTGTTCGGCCCGATGAATGTCACCCGCGCCGTCCTTCCGGTGATGCGCAAACTGCGGTCGGGCCTGTTGCTCGCGAGCATGGACGGTCGGCAGGGGGTGATCCCGCCAGGCTCGCCGACGCGCTGGTGACGCTTGCGGGGCTGGCGGAGCCGCTGGCCCGCTTTGCCGCGGGTGCCGATGCCGTGCAGACCTTCCACGAGAAGGCCAGGGCCTTGATTGCCCAGGCCGACGCCCACCGCGCCCTGTCTTGCTCGCTCGCGCACGACGACGCCTGACCCGCGGCAGCGACGCCCTGGCGCACGGCGCACGGCGCACGGCGCTCGGCACAGCATGCGCACCGTGTCGGCATGGCCCACCTCGTGGCGGGCGCCCCCAGGATGGCCCACGGTGGCCGGATGCGCCATCAACGGCACGCCTTGATGTCCGTCACCGCGGCCGCGGTGGCGGCCGATCCGCCGCGGGACGATCCACCGATTTGCCGCGGCGAGCCGACGCTCCCGCGCCGCGGCCGGTTCGCGGCTTCCGCGCGGCGCCGGCCTGGGCGGCATCCGGAGCCGGCTTTCGTTGCACGACCAGGTCGTGCAGGCTCTGGGCCGCCAGCGACAGGCCGCGGTCACGGCGCCGGACCAGGTAGATCCGCCGCGTGAGCCCGGCCCAGGCGAGCGGCCGCATCAGGATCTCCGGGTGCTGGAAGTGGAACAGCGTCAGCGACGGCACCACGCTGATGCCCAGCCCCGCGCGCACCATCCCCATCACGGTGGCGAGCTGGTCGACCTCCATCAGCGTGTTCATCTGCAGCGGGTGGATGGCAGCATCCAGGTACTGGCGCACGCTGCTCGTGCGCGACAGGTGGATGAACGGGAACGCCGCGAAGTCGCGCGCACGCAGCTCGGTCGCATGCGCGAGCGGATGGTCGACCGGGCACACGAGGTGGAAACCGTCGCTGCAGAACAGGTCCGCCCGCAGTTCCGGCGTCTCGGCCCGGGTGGCGGCGATCGCGAAATCGGCCTTGCCGCTGCGCACCTGCTCGATGCAGGGCTCCGACAGCACGTCGGTCACCTCCAGTTCGATGCCCGGATAGGCGGCCCGAAACTCCGCCAGCACGCCCGGCAGCCAGCCGGCCGCCAGCGAGGGCAGCAACGCGATCGACACCCGCCCGCGGCGGCGCGCCGCATGGTCCTGCGCACCGGCCACGGCAAGGTCGAACTCGGCCAGCACGCGGCGCGCCGAGGCCTCGAACTGGCGGCCTTCGCTGGTGAGCTCGACATGCCGCGTGCTGCGATCGAACAGCCGCTGGCCGAGCGCCTCCTCCAACGCGCGGATCAGCGCGCTGAAGGCCGGCTGCGACAGGTGCGTGAGCGCGGCCGCTCGGGTGAAGCTGCGCTGCTCGGCGAGATCAATGAAGGCGCGCAGTTGCCGGGTCGACAGATTGATTTGCATGGCAGATCAAGTCATCCTCATTTTCGAATTCACAGATTAGATCACCGTGCCTACATTCGTTGCATGGAAGCCGCATCCCGCGGGTTCGACGAGAGGACACCATGCAGCGCGAAGCCATCCTGCGCGTCGGTTGTGCCGCCGGCTTTTCGGGCGATCGCACCGACGCCGCCGGCCCGGTGGTCGACGCGCTGATTGCCGCCGGCGGCCCGGCGGTGCTGATCTTCGAAACCCTGGCCGAGCGCACGCTGGCGCTGGCGCAACTGGCGCGGCGCAACGACCCGGAAGCCGGCTACGAGCCGCTGCTGGACGACCTGCTGCGGCCGGTGCTGGCGCGCTGCCTCGCGTCGGGCGTGCGGATCGTCAGCAACTTCGGCGCGGCCCATCCGGCCGGCGCGGCGCGGCGGATCGCCGGGCTCGCCCGCGAGCTCGGCCTGCGCGTGGCGCGCGTCGCCGTCGTGCGCGGCGACGACCTGAGCGGCGAGCCGCAGCGCGGCTTGCTCGACGCCGCGATCGGCCCGGCCATCGAGCCGCTGAAGATCGTCAGCGCCAACGCCTACATCGGCGCCGAAGCGATTGCCGACGCGCTGATCGCCGGCGCCGACATCGTCGTCTGCGGCCGCGTCGCCGATCCTTCGTTGACAGTGGGTCCGGCACTCGCGCATTTCGGCTGGGCGCGCGATGACTGGGACCGGCTCGCGCGCGCCACGATGGCCGGCCACCTGCTCGAATGCGGCGCCCAGGTCAGCGGTGGCTACTACGCGGACCCGGGCTACAAGGACGTGCCCGGCCTCGCCCGCCTGGGCTACCCGATCGCCGAGATCGACGCCGACGGGCACTGCGTCATCACGAAGCCGGACCACACCGGCGGCCGCATCGATGCGCACACCGTCAAGGAGCAGCTTCTCTACGAGGTGCACGACCCGCGCGCCTACCTGACGCCCGACGTCGTGGCCGACATCAGCGAAGCCACGGTCGCCGAGCTGGGACCCGACCGCGTGCGCCTGGCCGGCGTGCGCGGCCATGCCCGGCCCGCCGAGCTGAAGGTCAACGTCTGCCACGAGAGCGGCTGGCTGGCCGAGGGCGAGATCTCTTATGCCGGCGCGCGGGCCGAGGCGCGGGCCCGGCTGGCCGCCGACGTGCTGCGCGAGCGCCTGCACGGGCTCGGGCCGCTGCGCGTCGACCTGATCGGCGTGCTCAGCGTGCTGGGCGACGACGCTGGCCGCGGGCTCGCGCAGACGCCGCCCGGCGAGGCGCGCGACGTGCGCCTGCGTGTCGCGCTCAACCACGCCGACCGCGCGGCGGCCGAGCGGCTCGGACGCGAGGTGACCGCGCTCTACACCTGCGGGCCGGCCGGCGGCGGCGGCGTGCGCACCAGCGTGCGGCCGCGGCTCGGCACGGTGTCGTGCACGGTGCCTCGCGAGCAGGTGCCGACCTCGCACGAATTCCTGCCCTTCGACTGACCTGCCGCACGGAGCCGACCATGACAGAAACGCTCACGGTGCCGCTGCACCGCGCCGCCCACGGCCGCACCGGCGACAAGGGCAACCGATCGAACATCAGCGTCATCGCCTGGGACCCGCGGCTGTGGGACAGCCTCGTCGCGCAGGTCACCGAGGAGGCAGTGATGCGCCAGTTCGCGCACCGCCGGCCGAGCCGGGTGACGCGCCACCTGCTGCCGCAGCTCCACGCGATGAACTTCGTGCTCGACGACGTGCTCGACGGCGGCGTCAACGACGCGCTGAACCTCGACAGCCACGGCAAGGCCTTGTCGTTCCTGCTGCTCGATCTGCCGATCGAGGTTCCGTCCGCCCTGGCGGGCTGCCTCGAGGGCCGCTAGCCCGCGCCGCTTTTCCAACGTCCGCAACACCTGCCCCGGAGACAAGACCATGACCCGCCACCGCTCCCCGACATTCGCCCGACGCCGCTCGCTGGCGTGCATCTTCGCCATCGCCGCACTGGCCGCCGGCGGCCACGCCGCGGCCCAGACCTACCCCGCCAAGCCGATCACCTTCATCGTGCCGTTCGCGGCCGGCAGCGCCACCGACCAGCTCGCCCGCGCGCTCGGCAACTCGATCACGCAGGAAACGAAGCAGGCCGTCATCGTCGACAACAAGGCCGGCGCCAGCGGCATGATGGCCGCACAGGCGGCGGCCAAGGCCCCTGCCGACGGCTACACCGTGCTGATCACGACCAACACGACACAGGCCGCCAACGAGCACCTGTACAAGAAGCTGCCCTACGACCCGGTGAAGGACTTCGCTCCGGTGACGGGCCTGGGCAAGGGCGGCCAGGTGCTGGTCGTCAAGGCCGAGTCGCCCTACAAGACGGTGGCCGATCTCGTGGCCAAGGCGAAGAAGGAGCCGGGCAAGCTGAGCTTCGGCAGCGGCAGCTCGTCCAGCCGCGTGGCGGGGGAGATGTTCAAGCAGCTCACCCACACCGACATCCTGCACGTGCCGTACAAGAGCAACCCGAACGCGCTCACCGACCTGCTCGGCGGCCAGATCGACTTCATGATCACCGACACCGCGACGGGCGTGCCGCAGATCAAGGGCGGCAAGCTGCGTGCGCTGGGTGTGTCGACGACCCGGCGCATCGCGATGCTCAAAGACGTGCCGACCCTCGACGAGGCCGGCGTCACCGGCTACGACATGGGCTACTGGTTCGCCGCCTACGTGCCGGCTGGAACGCCGGCGCCGGCTGCCGCCCGCCTGCGCGAACTGCTGGTCAGCGGCACCAGGAATGCCGCGGCCACGGCCTTCTTCGAAAGCACCGGCTCCGACGCGTGGACCACCACGCCCGACGAGCTCGCCCGCTTCCAGCAGGCCGAGTCCCAGAAGTGGGGCCGCGTGATCAAGGCCGCCGGCATCGAAGCCGAGTGACGCCGCGGCCGCGCGCCGCGTTCGCCGCAGTCACCCCTTGCACAGCCCGCCGCACCGGCGGGCGGGATGCACGCACGCTCACACAGGAGACTTTCCCATGACGCATTCCTTCGTCGGGCACGAAGCCGCCCGTTCCTTCGCCTTCGCCACCGCGCCGGCCGCACGGGTGGTCGCGCTGGCGGCCGTTCCGCTGGCCGCTCTGCTGGCCGCTCTGCTGGCCGGATGCGGCGGCGGCTCGACCGCAGGCACGTCGACACCGACGATGACGCTCACCGTCACCGCGACCGAGGACTTCCCCGGCAGCTACGGCACCGTGGGCGCCTACGAGAAGCTCACCGGCACGCTGGCCGGCGAAGTGGACCCGAAGGACCGACACAACGCGATCATCCAGGACCTGGCGCTCGCGCCGGTCAACGCACGCGGCATGGTCGAGTACAAGACCGAGTTCGTGATGCTCAAGCCCAAGGACATGGGCAAGGCGAACGGCGTGCTGCGCTACGACGCGCCCAACCGCGGCAACATCCTGACGATGCCGAATCCGGCCGCGGTTCCCGGCGATGCCGAATTCCTGGAGCGCGGCTACACGCTGCTGTATGCCGCCTGGCAGGGCGACGTACCGAAGTCGAACCCCGCGCGGCTGACGCTGAGCGTGCCGGTGGCGAAGAACGCCGACGGTTCCTCGATCACCGGGCCGTACCGCGCCGAGCTGATCATCTCGGCGCCCACGCCGGTGGTGACCCTGCCGAGCGGCGTGTTCAACGGCAGCATGATCCCGTATGCGCCGGCCAGCCTGGACAACACGCTTCCCGGCTACAGCCTCACCCGTCGGATCAAGGAATCCGATCCGCGCGTGCCGGTTCCGGCGAGCGACTGGAAGTTCGCCGACTGCAACACGACGACCAACGTCTATCCCGGCACCGCCGACGGCAGCAAGGTGTGCGTCAAGGGCGGCTTCGATCCCAGCTACCTGTACGAGCTGGTCTATGTGGCGAAAGACCCGAAGGTCATGGGCGTCGGCCTGGCGGCGCTGCGCGACACGGTCGGCTTCTTCCGCAAGTCCGCCGCGGACGCTGCCGGCACCGCCAACCCGGTGGCCGGCAGGATCCGCTACGCCATCGGCCAGGGCACCTCGCAGTCGGGCAACGCGATGAAGACCTTCCTGCACCTGGGCTTCAACGAGGCACTTGACGGCGGCAAGGTGTTCGACGGCCTGTATGCGCACGTCGCCGCGAGGCAGACGAACATCAACACGCGATTCGCGGTGCCGGGCGGCGGCGGTGCCATCCGCACCGACCACACGGCCTTCGGGCAGACGGCACCGCGCGGGCTGGCGGCCGACTACCACGACGATGTGTCCGGCCGCACTGGTGGCGTGATGGCGCGCTGCAGCGCGAGCGCGACCTGCCCGAAGTTCTTCCTCGGCCTGTCGGGCACGGAGTTCTGGCAGTTGCAGGGCTCGCCGGCGCTGACCGACGCCAATGGCCTGCATGACCTGGTTCAGCCCGACAACGCGCGCATCTACTACTACGCCAGCACACAGCACGGCGGCGCCGGCGGCACCGCCAGCATCTCCTACCTGCCGGCCGTGGGCACCTACCCGCTCGGCACGGTGGCGCAGCACGTCGACACCTTCCGCGCGCTGTTCATCGATCTCGAGCAATGGGTGGTGAACGGCACGCAGCCGCCGGACAGCCAGGTGCCGACGATCGCCGACGGCACGCTGGTGCGGCCCAGCCAGGTCGTGTTCCCGGTCATGAAGGGCCTGAGCTGGCCGGTGGCGGGCACGCCGACCGCGATCCCCGAATTCCAGTACCTGGCGCGCTACAACGGCTTCTCGCTGCTCGACTTCGGCCCGCAATACCGGCCGCAGGACGAATCCGGCATCGCGACGCAGCTTCCGCCGTCCAACCTGGGCAAGGACTACGCGATCCTCGTTCCCCAGGTGAGCGCCCACACGGGCCTGGCGCTGTCGGGCATCCGCAGCGTCGCGGTGCGCGCGCCGCTCGGCACCAGCATCGAGTTCAACCCGATGGCCAATCCGCTCTTCGGCGAGAACGTGAGCCTGACCGGTGGCTACATCCCGTTCCACCGGACCGAGGCCACGCGCCTCGCAGCGGGGGACACCCGGCCGTCGCTCGAATCGCTGTACGGCAACCAGGCGGGTTACGTGGCTGCGGTCACGGCCGCGGCCAACCAGCTCGTCGCGCAGCGCTTCCTGCTGCGCCGCGATGCGGACCGGCTGATCGGCGAGGCGGCGGCCGCGGCCATCCTTCCCTGAGCCCGCTCGGCGCCGGGCCACGCGCCGGACGCCGACATTTCATTCGGGTCTCCGACGACGTGACGCCGGACCTGGCGCTCGCCGCCATCGAGTCCGTGACGAGGCTGGGCGCGTTCCGGGCCAGCCCCGCGGTGCGATTTCGGTCAGGAAGTCGGTGTCGTTCTTCAGCATGCCATGCATCCGGTGGGCGAAGGCACCGGACTGCATCAGCGTCATCGCGGAGTCGGGGGCCTGCTGGAACAACTGAACCGGACTGCCGGGCGATGGGTGGCGGTGCAGAGGCACCAGCGCTCGAAGGAACTATGGCGGTTCGCATGGCCCTACGGTTCGGTGATCGCAATCGCGTGTAACCAGCCCACGCCAGCCCGGTGGCAGGCAGCGTGCCGCGCTGCGCCCATTTCGTACACTCGCGGGTCGCGTCACCCGTGGGTCTGCCGATGTCGGACTTCTCGCTTCAGGTCGAAAGGCTGCGTCCCCAGTTGCTTCGATTCGCCCGGGCGCAGTTGCGCAACGACGCATGGGCCGAGGACGCCGTATCCGAAAGCCTGCTCGCCGCGCTCGAGCGACCCCAGTCGTTCGGCGGCCAGTCGCAGTTGAAGACCTGGCTCGTCGGCATCCTCAAGCACAAGATCGTCGACCAGCTGCGGCGCCACACGCGCGAGGCGACGATCCTCGTCGGCGAGGACGGCGAGGACCTCGACGACGAGCTCTTCCAGGCCGACGGCCACTGGCGCGACGCCCCGCAGGATTGGGGCGACCCGGATGCCGCCTGCAGCCGCCGCCAGTTCTTCGAGGTACTTCAGGTCTGCTGCGAGAACCTGCCACCGGTGCAGGCACGCGTGTTCATGATGCGCGAGTGGCTGGAACTCGAATCGGACGAGATCTGCCGCGAGCTCGCGATCACCTCGTCCAACCTGTGGGTGCTGCTGCACCGGGCCCGCCTGCGCCTGCGCGACTGCCTGCAGACGCGCTGGTTCAACGCCACGGCCGCGGGCTGATCGCACCATGAAGAACACGCTCACCTGCCGCGACGCCACCCGGCTGCTGCTCGAGGACGAGGACCGCGAGCTGCCGGCGTCGGACCGACTGGCGCTGCAGGTCCACGTGAAGATCTGCTTCGCCTGCCAGCGCTTCGTGTCGCAGCTCAACTTCATGCGGCGTGCCACGCGGGCGTGGCGCAAGCATTCCGAGACCGATGTGGACGAGCCGGGGCCGGACTGAGCGCTGCCGGGCCAGGCGCGGCCTCGTGGCGCCGCGTGCCCTGGTGCTCTGCCACGGCGCACCCCGGTGGACACCGCCACCCTGCCCGTCTCGGCATTTCTGCCGTCGCGAATCAGCAATCCGCCGATGGGCGGACGGCGAGTCGCGCGCTATACCCGCCGAATCTGCCCCCCGCCCGCTCCGCCCGATGCCGCGCACGGACAAGATCAATGCTTCCGCGACGTCGCGGCACGCGCCGGCCCAGCCCGCCGCAACGCAGGCGCGGGTGTCTGCCGACGCGGCCGCCGCCGGTGCGTTCGACGGCAGCCGTTACGCGGTCACGCAGCGGCAGGAGATTCACCGGCTGTTCGGTCCGGCGGCGCCGGTGCAGCGCAAGATCACGATCCCGAAACTCGAGCTCGAACTCACGCCCGAGGTGATCCTGGGCCAGATGGGCACCCATGGCGTGCTCGCCGATGCCGACGCGATCTATGGCGAGGTGCTCCGCGGCAAGCCGGCCTCGCTGCTGGAGGACCCGCGGCTGAAGTTCGTCGATGTCGAGAAGCGCGACTTCCAGCTCCGCCTGCTGAGTGAGTGGCACGCCCGGCAGGAGGTGTGGAGCTACGAGCACGACGCTGCCGGCTACACCCGGCTGTTGAAGCACCTCTTCAAGTGGTACCTGCACTCCGAGCTGAACTGGCGTTCGGTCGGCGTGGCCGAGTACATGACCGGCGACGCCACCGGCCTCGCGCTGGCGCCGCTGGTGGACCCGGCGCTGACGATCAAGGTGCTCAGCGGCGAGCAGGAGAAGCGCAAGTCGGAGGGCGTCGGCAGCACGGTCAAGCCCGAAAAGACGAGCGTCGGCACCGAGGTCAAGCCGGAGAAGATGGAAATCCCCGACCTGGTCAAGCCGGAGAAGATGGAGGCGACCGAGCCGGTCGAGCCGGAGAAGAAGGAGGTCGCCAAGCCCCTCGTGCCCACGTTCCTGGACCGCAAGACAAAGGAGCTGCCGGGCTATTTCGAGAGCGCGGTCCGGCTCGGCCAGGTGGTCGTCAGCGACACCGACAAGAAGAAGAAGTACACCGGTACGCAGCACCGCTACGGCCAGAAGTACAACGAGCACATCGGCAAGAACATTAAGCCGTGGAACAAGGAGACCTGGGAGGCCACCGACGTGATCGGCAAGGCCCTCTCCCACGAAGAGCAGCGCGAGCGCCTGCAGGCGCCGATCCGCCTGGGCAGCTCGGAGGCGGACACGCTGAAGAAGACCAAGGTCGCGGAGTTCAAGGAGACGGTGCTGGATCCGCGCTTCGGTGCCAAGACGCCGCTGCTGTTCCTTTGGGGGCGCACCAGCGGCCAGACGGGCGGCGCCCACCCCGAACTGGATTCGCACACGCTGATGCAGATCCAGCTTGCGAAGACGCTGGTCACGGCGTTCCCGGGCCACACGCTGGTGCTGGTCGGCGACCCGATCACCGGCATCGAGTCGGTGGGCGACCTGCAGAAGCTCGGCATCGCCAACCGCACCGCGGTCCTCGGCAAGTTCTGGAACGACGACAAGTACGGCAAGTACCTGGCGGACCGCAACGCCCAGCGCTACCTGTTCCAGCTCTTCTCGGAGCAGAACGGCGCGGTGTCGATCGGCATGCGCAGCGGCAGCCTGGAAGGCATGGCGCTGCTGGGCATGAAGGTGATCTTCCTCGACGACCTGGGCAACAACGCCGAGGAGCGGATGGAGTTCTGGGCCGGCAGCGCGGCCAAGGGCCGCGGGGCGCTGATCCGCGAAGGGGCACCGGAACAGGCGCAGACGGAGCACGAGACGAAGAACGCGGGCCCGCTGCCGAACTACAAGCGCGTGGGCACGCTGATGGCGCTGGGCAGCCACCTCGGGTCTCGCCACGAATCGCTGGCGAGCTGCAAGCTGTTGATGGAGGAGATGTCCCATGCCAAGGACACCACCGGCCGGGCGGTCGTCGATGCCCAGGGCACGCAGGGCGGCAAGAAGGCGCTCGAGCCGGTGCTGTCGACCAAGTACGCCGTCTTCCACGCGGAAAAGATCCCCCCCGACGTGAAGCTGGTGGCCGAGTACCTGGGAAAGCTCGCCGCCCTCTACAACTCGCTGCTGTACAGCGGCTATCGCGGCAAGGAGACCGAGGTCAAGGGCAGCGTCTACCAGTTCGGCCAGCAGGACGTGGCGTCGATCTGCCAGGCGCTGAAGACGGACCTGCCGGGCCAGGAAGACGCGCAGAAGGCCCTCTTGCTGCTGGACGGCCTGACCGGCAAGCTGGACGTGACGAACGCGCCCCTGCTGGCCGCCGAGACCTCCGACATGACGCGGGGCCTGCTCGGATCGCTGCTCTCCAAGGTCGTCGCGCCGAAACCCAAATCCGAAGAAGCCGAGCCCGAAGCCGTCAAACCGGAAGCCGTCAAATCCGAGGAGGTCAAACCGGAGAAGACCGAGCCGATCGCGTCCGCGTTCGTGGCGCAGCCGCTGGTGAAGGAAGACGCCGCAGAGTTCGTCAAGCGCTTCAACCAGCGGGCGAAACAGTTGCTCGGGTCGCGCACCGAGGCCAAGGCGGGCACCAAGTTCGCGCGTGCCGAGTTCGACCGCGTCTACAAGATCGTCTGCTTCATGCTGGACAACAGCCTGCTGCAGCCCGACGAGCTGTCGCAGATCGTGTTCCTCACCAAGCACCTGATGAGCCGCTGACGGCGGCCAGCGGGCCGCTCGGCGCGGTGCGGTGGCGACTCGCTCACCCGCCCAGCATCGCCTCCAGCGTCGGCAGTGCATCCGCCTCGTGCAGCGGCTTGTCGTGCCGGATGCGCAGCATGCGCGGGAAGCGCACCGCAACGCCGCTCTTGTGCCGCGGGCTGCGGTTGATGCCCTCGAAGCCCAGTTCGAACACCAGCGACGGCCGCACGCTGCGCACCGGGCCGAACTTCTCCAGCGTGGTCTGGCGGATCACGCGGTCGACCTCGCGGAATTCCGCGTCGGTGAGGCCCGAATACGCCTTCGCGAAGGCGACGAGCTGCAGCGCGCCCGGCGCGGCCGGCCGCTTCGCGGCGATCGCGTCGAGCACCGCCTGCGCCTCGGCGGCGTCCGCCGGCGCGCGGTTCCAGACGGCGAAGGTGTAGTCGGTGTAGACGCTGGCGCGGCGGCCGTGGCCGGCCTGCGCATAGACCAGCACCGCATCGACGCGCAGCGGCTCGATCTTCCACTTCCACCAAGTGCCTTCGGTCTTGGTCCGCCCGCTGCCGTAGCGCGCGTCGACGTGCTTGAGCATGAAGCCCTCGACGCCGCGCTCGCGCGAGCTCTCGCGCAGCGCGGCCAGCGCCTGCCAGTCGGCGGCCTCGACGATCGGCGACAGCGGCACGCCGGCCACGGCGCAGGCGGCCTCCAGCCGCTCGCGGCGGCGGCGCTGCGGTTCGTCGCGCCGGTCGATGCCGTCGGATTCGAGCAGGTCGTAGGCGATGAAGCGCACCGGCGCGTCGGCCAGCACGCGGCGCGTCAGCGTCTTGCGGCCGATGCGCTGCTGCAGCAGGTTGAACGGCGCCGGCCACCCGTCCTTCCAGACCAGGATCTCGCCGTCGAGCACGGTGCCGTCGGGCAGCGGCTGCGCGGCGGAGACCACCTCGGGGAAGCGGTCGGTGACGAGTTCCTCGCCGCGCGACCAGATCCAGACCTGGCCGGCGCGGCGCACGACCTGCGCGCGGATGCCGTCGTGCTTCCATTCGACGATCCACTCGACGGGCGGGCCGATGCGCGCCTCGAAGCTCGCGGCCGGCGCGTCGAGCGCGTGGGCGAGGAAGAACGGGTACGGCTGGCCGGCGTCGGCCGCCGGCAGGTCGTCGCTCGACAGCAGGCGGCGGAAGGCCGCGGCATCGGGCCGCGCGGCCTTGTCGGTGTAACCCATCATGCGTTGCGCGACGCGCTTGGCGTCCACGCCGGCCACCGCGGCAAGCGCGCGCTGCACCAGCAGCCGGCTGACGCCGACGCGGAAGCCGCCGCCGATCAGCTTGGTCAGCAGGAAGCGGCCGGGGGTGTCCAGCTCGTCCCACCAGCCGGCGATGCGCTGCGCCTGCTCCTCCAGCGGCTGCTCGCGCAGCGGCAGCAGGCGCTGCTCGACCCACTCGGCCAGGCCGATCTCGCGCCGCGCGGCGGGCGGCGGCAGCACCAGCGCGATCGTCTCGGCCAGGTCGCCGACGGCCTGGTAGCACTCGTCGAACAGCCAGTCGTCGATACCGGCGCGGCGGCAGGCCAGCGCGCGCAGCACCGCGGTGGGCACCACCTGGCGCGGCCTGCCGCCGGCGAGGAAGTAGGCGGCCCAGGCGGCGTCGGCATCCGGCGCGGCGGCGAAGTAGCGTTCCAGCGCCTGCAACTTCGCGCCGGTCGCGGTGCTGGCGTCGAGCGCGTTGAACAGGTCGGCGAAGGCCTTCATGGCGCGGGTTCGGGACCGGGGCCGCCGGATTCGTCGCCGAGGCCGGGTTCGTCATCGCGGCCGGCTTCGCCGCCGCGCGCAGGGTCGCCGCCTGCCGGGAGGCCTGCCGCTTCGGCGGCGTCCTCGCGCTCGTCGCCGTACTGCGTCTGGAAGGAGCCGGCCTGCAAGCCCTGCTCGCCCAGCCAGCGCACCATCACCGCCTCGTAGCCGTGCGTCACGATCACGCGTTCGGCACGGGTGGCGGCGATCGCGCGCTGCAGCCCGGGCCAGTCGGCGTGGTCGCTGAGCACGAAGCCGCGGTCGAGCCCGCGCCGCCGCCGCGTGCCGCGCAACTGCATCCAGCCGCTGGCGAAGGCATCGCCCGGGTCGCCGAAGCGGCGCAGCCACGGGCTGCCCTGCACCGACGGCGGCGCGATCACCAGCGCCTGCGACAGCGCGGCGCGTCCGCCGATCTCACCCGGTTTGTCGGCGAGGTGGGTCGCCGGCAGGCGCACGCCGGCGGCGCGGTAGGCGCGGTTCAGCACCTCGACGGCGCCGTGCACGACGATCGGGCCGATCGTCGGGTCGACGCCGGCGAGCAGCCGCTGCGCCTTGCCGAAGCTGTAGCCCATCAGCAGGCTGGCGCGGCCGGCGGCGGCGTTGGCGCGCCACCAGGCGTCGATCTCGGCGAACACCTCGCGCTGCGGGCGCCAGCGGTAGATCGGCAGGCCGAAGGTCGATTCCGTGATGAAACAGTGGCAGCGCACTGGCTCGAACGGCGCGCAGGTCGGGTTGTCCTCGGCGGCATCGGCGGCGGCGCCGCTCGCGTAGTAGTCGCCCGAGGCCACCCAGACGCGCCCGCGGTGCTCCAGCCGCACCTGCGCCGAGCCGAGCACGTGGCCGGCCGGATGCAGGCTGATGCGAACGCCGCGGTGCTCGACCACCTCGCCGTAGGCCAGCGGTTGCAGCGTGATGTCGCCGAGCCGTGCGCGCAGCACGCCTTCGCTGTCGGCCGAAGCCAGGTAGTGCGCATGCCCGGCGCGCGCGTGGTCGGCATGCGCGTGCGTGATCACCGCGCGCTCCACCGGGCGCCACGGGTCGATGTGGAAGTCGCCGGGCGGGCAGTACAGGCCCTCGGGCCGTTCGACGACGAGGTCGTCGGTGGAGCCGGCGGCGACCGGGGAATGCGCCGAGCTGCCGGCGCCGGCGCCGGGTTCGCCGCCGGACGACATCACCGCGGCCCCGCCCGCCGGGACACGATTGCCGCCGCCCACCGCATCGCCGCGCCCCCCACGCTCAGTAGCGCCCGGTGGCGCCCGCCACCCGCAGGTACAGC
>JBGAMJ010000127.1:0-16001 GCA_044223035.1 Piscinibacter sp. | reverse complement strand
CCGCAGCGGCGAGGTCATCCTCGACATCAAGAACATCTCGCTGGCCTTCGGCGGCGTGAAGGCGCTGACCGACATCAGCTTCAACGTGCGCGAGCACGAGGTGCGGGCGATCATCGGCCCGAACGGCGCCGGCAAGAGCTCGATGCTGAACTGCATCAACGGCGTGTACCAGCCGCAGCAGGGCTCGATCACCTTCCGCGGCCAGACCTTCCACCACATGAACAGCCGGCAGGTGGCCGAGATGGGCGTGGCGCGCACCTTCCAGAACCTGGCGCTGTTCAAGGGCATGAGCGTGCTCGACAACATCATGACCGGGCGCACGCTGAAGATGAAATGCGGCCTGTTCGCGCAGGCGCTGCGCCTGGGCCCGGCCCAGCGCGAGGAGATCGCGCACCGCGGCGTGGTCGAGCGGATCATCGATTTCCTGGAGATCCAGGCGCACCGCAAGACGCCCGTCGGCCGCCTGCCCTACGGCCTGCAGAAGCGGGTGGACCTGGGCCGCGCGCTGGCGATGGAGCCGCAGGTGCTGCTGCTCGACGAGCCGATGGCCGGCATGAACGTGGAGGAGAAACAGGACATGTGCCGCTTCATCCTCGACGTGAACGACGAGTTCGGCACCACCATCGTGCTGATCGAGCACGACATGGGCGTGGTGATGGACATCTCCGACCGCGTGGTGGTGCTCGACTACGGCAAGAAGATCGGCGACGGCCCGCCCGCGGAGGTGCGCCGCCACCCGGACGTGATCCGCGCCTATCTCGGCACCACGCACTGACGCGGCATTGACGGGCGGACGCAACGATGGGCTTCTTCCTCGAAACGCTGTTCGGCGGCCTGATGGCCGGCATGCTGTATTCGCTGATCGCGCTGGGCTTCGTGCTGATCTTCAAGGCGAGCGGCGTGTTCAATTTCGCGCAGGGCGCGATGGTGCTGTTCGCCGCGCTGGCGATGGCGCGCTTCGCCGAATGGATCCCGCAGTGGACGGGCCTGCACGACAAGGCGCTGGCCAACCTCGCCGCCTTCGTGCTCGCCGCGGCGGTGATGGTGGTGGTGGCCTGGCTGGTGGAGCGGCTGATGCTGCGCCACCTGGTCAACCAGGAAGGCATCACGCTGCTGATGGCGACGCTGGGCGTCACCTACTTCCTCGAGGGCGCGGGGCAGATGCTGTTCGGCAACGACATCTACAAGATCGACGTCGGCATGCCCAAGGACCCGCTGTTCCTGCTCGACGGCGTGTTCCCCGGCGGCGTGCTGGTCAGCCAGGAAGACCTGATCGCCGCGGTGGTGGCGGCCGCGCTGGTGGCGCTGCTGGCGCTGTTCTTCCAGAAGACGGGCACCGGCCGCGCGCTGCGCGCGGTGGCCGACGACCACCAGGCGGCGCAGTCGATCGGCATCGCGCTGTCGCGCATCTGGATCATCGTGTGGTCGGTGGCCGGGGTGGTGGCGCTGGTGGCCGGCGTGATCTGGGGCAGCAAGCTGGGCGTGCAGTTCTCGCTGACGCTGGTGGCGCTGAAGGCGCTGCCGGTGGTGATCCTCGGCGGGCTGACGTCGATCCCCGGCGCGATCCTCGGCGGGCTGATCATCGGCGTGGGCGAGAAGCTGTCGGAGGTGTACATCGGGCCGATGCTCGGCGGCGGCATCGAGATCTGGTTCGCGTACGTGCTGGCGCTGATCTTCCTGCTGGTGCGGCCGCAGGGGATCTTCGGCGAGAAGATCATCGATCGCGTGTAGCCACGGGAACCCGCCACCATGCTGTACCGCGAGAACGGCCAGTTCAAGACCAGCTACCAGGCCGACGGGCAGATCTTCCCGATCCTGCAGGACCGCGTGGTGATGCTCGGGCTGCTGCTGGTGGCGGCGGTGGTGGTGCCGCTGGCGGCGCCGGAATACCTGTTCCGCGCGATCCTGATCCCGTTCCTGATCCTGTCGCTGGCGGCCATCGGGCTGAACGTGCTGGTGGGCTACTGCGGGCAGATCTCGCTGGGCACCGGCGCGTTCATGGCGGTGGGCGCCTACGCGGCCTACAACGCGATGGTGCGCATCCCCGGCATGCCGCTGATCCCGGCGCTGCTGTTCGGCGGGCTGTGCGCCACCGGCGTAGGCGTGCTGTTCGGCATCCCCTCGCTGCGCATCAAGGGGCTGTACCTGGCGGTGGCCACGCTGGCGGCGCAGTTCTTCACCGACTGGGCGTTCCTGCGCATCCGCTGGTTCACGAACGATTCGAGCTCCGGTTCGGTCAGCGTGGCCGGGCTCACGGTGTTCGGCCTGCCGATCGAGACGCCGGTGCAGAAGTACCTGTTCTGCCTCGGCTTCGTGGGCGTGTTCGCGCTGCTGGCCAAGAACCTGGTGCGCGGCGCGATCGGCCGCGAGTGGATGGCGATCCGCGACATGGACGTGGCCGCCGCCGTCATCGGCATCCGCCCGGTGTACGCGAAGCTGAGCGCGTTCGCGGTCAGCTCGTTCATCGTGGGCGTGGCGGGCGCGCTGTGGGGCTTCGTGCACCTGGGCTCGTGGGAGCCGGCGGCGTTCTCGATCGACCGCTCGTTCCAGTTGCTGTTCATGGTGATCATCGGCGGGCTGGGCTCGATCATGGGCAGCTTCTTCGGCGCCGGCTTCATCGTGATCCTGCCGCTGGTGCTGAGCCAGATCCCGGCCTGGTTCGGCATCCCGATTTCCACCGCCACCGCGTCGCACCTGGAGCTGATGATCTTCGGCGCGCTGATCGTGTTCTTCCTGATCGTCGAACCGCACGGGCTGGCCCGGCTGTGGTCGATCGCGAAGGAGAAGCTGCGGCTGTGGCCGTTCCCGCATTGAGTGTTCCCAAGCCACCAAGGAGGCATCCCATGAATCTGGAAACCCTGAAAGGCCTGGCCCTCGCCGCCACCGTCGCCGCCGCCGGGCTCGCCGGCCTGGGCGCCGCGCCGGACGCGCGGGCGCAGGCGAAGGAGCAGTTCTTCCCGCTGCTCGTCTACCGCACCGGCCCCTACGCGCCGAACGGCACGCCCTGGGCCAACGGCAAGCAGGACTACCTGAAGATGATCAACGCCCGCGACGGCGGCGTGAACGGCGTGAAGCTCACCTACGAGGAATGCGAGACCGGCTACGCCACCGACCGCGGCGTGGAGTGCTACGAGCGGCTCAAGGGCAAGGGCGCCTCGCTGTTCGACCCGCAGGCCACCGGCATCACCTTCGCGCTGACCGAGAAGGTGCCAGCCGACAAGATCCCGCTGATCACGCTGGGCTACGGCCTCGCGGCCTCGCAGGACGGGCTGGCCTTCAAGTGGAACTTCCCGCTGATGGGCACCTACTGGACGGCGGCCGACATCCTGATCCAGTACATCGGCAAGAAGGAAGGCGGGCTCGACAAGCTCAAGGGCAAGAAGATCACCCTCGTCTACCACGACTCGCCGTTCGGCAAGGAGCCGATCCCGCTGCTGCAGGCGCGCGCGGCGATGCACGGCTTCGAGCTCGGGCTGCTGCCGGTGACGGCGCCGGGCGTCGAGCAGAAGGCCACCTGGCTGCAGGTGCGCCAGACGCGGCCCGACTACGTGCTGCTGTGGGGCTGGGGCGTGATGAACTCCACCGCGCTGAAGGAGGCGCAGGCCACCGGCTACCCGCGCGACAAGATGTACGGCGTGTGGTGGGCCGGCGCCGAGCCGGACGTGAAGGACGTGGGCGAAGGCGCCAAGGGCTACAACGCGCTGGCGCTGAACACCTCGGGCCAGACGCCGAAGGTGATCCAGGACATCCTGAAGTACGTGCACGACAAGGGCCAGGGCACCGGCCCGAAGGAAGAGGTGGGCTCGGTGCTGTACACCCGCGGCCTGATCATCCAGATGCTCGGCGTGGAGGCGGTGCGGCGCGCGCAGGAGCGCTTCGGCAAGGGCAAGCCGATGACCGGCGAGCAGGTGCGCTGGGGCCTGGAGAACCTGGCGCTCGACCAGAAGCGGCTGGACGCGCTGGGCTTCGAGGGCGTGCTGCGCCCGCTCTCCACCTCCTGCGCCGACCACAGCGGCTCCACCTGGGCGCGCGTGCACACCTGGGACGGCAGCAAGTGGAGCTTCAGCTCCGATTTCATGCAGGCCGACGAGCAGATCCTGAAGCCGATGGTCAAGACCGCGTCCGAGAAGTACCTGAGCGACAAGAAGCTGACCCGGCGCACGCCGGAGGACTGCCAGTCGTGACCGGGGCGGGGAGCGCGGTGGCGGGCGGGTCCGCGGGCGCCGGCGCGGCGGCTGGCGCGGGCGCGGCCCTGCTCGACGTCAACGGCATCGAGGTCATCTACAACCACGTGATCCTGGTGCTCAAGGGCGTGTCGCTGCAGGTGCCGGAGGGCCGCATCGTGGCGCTGCTGGGCGGCAACGGCGCCGGCAAGACGACCACGCTGCGGGCGGTCAGCAACCTGCTGGCGGGCGAGCGCGGCGCCGTCACCAAGGGCGCGATCGAACTGCGCGGCGAGCGCATCGAGGCGCTGTCGCCGGCCGACATGGTGCGCCGCGGCGTGATCCAGGTGATGGAGGGCCGGCACTGCTTCGCGCACCTGACGATCGAGGAGAACCTGCTCGCCGGCGCCTACACCCGGCGCGACGGCAAGGCGGCGATCGCGGCCACGCTGGAGAAGGTCTACGGCTACTTCCCGCGGCTGAAGACGCGGCGCGGCTCGCAGGCCGCCTACACCTCCGGCGGCGAGCAGCAGATGTGCGCGATCGGCCGCGCGCTGATGGCCGAGCCGAAGATGGTGCTGCTGGACGAGCCGTCGATGGGCCTGGCGCCGCAGATCGTCGAGGAAGTCTTCGAGATCGTGAAGGACCTGAACCGGCGCGAGGGCGTGACCTTCCTGCTGGCCGAGCAGAACACCTTCATGGCGCTGCGCTACGCCGACCATGGCTACATCCTCGAGAACGGCCGCGTGGTGATGGACGGCGCCGCCGCCGCGCTGGCCGCCAACGAGGACGTGAAGGAGTTCTACCTCGGCACCGGCAGCACCGATGACGGCGAACGGCGCCGCTTCAGCGACGTGAAGAGCTACCGCCGGCGCAAGCGCTGGCTCAGCTGACGTCCCCACCCTCTGACCAAGGATCCGCACGATGGCCCACATCGGCCCCGACGCACTGGCCCGGCTGCAGCCGCTGCTGCGCCAGTTGCGCGACATCAAGGGCATCCGCGAGAAGCAGCCCGGCATCTTCTACCTGCGCAACGCGGCGTTCGCACACTTCCACGACGAGGCCGGCTCGCTGCACGCCGACCTGAAGAAGCCCGGCGGCAGCGGCTTCGACCGCTACCCGGTGAACGACGCGCCGCAACAGCGCAAGTTCATCGACGACGCGAAGCGGCGGGCGCGGGACGACGAGGAATGATGCACGCCGCGAAGCTCGGCCGTGTGGGCCCGCCGGGCCGCTCGACGGGCCGCTCGAACCGCGAAGGCTCCCGCTGGGCGGGGGCGGCCGACGGCCGGCGGGTGCCGTGATGAGCGAGCACCACGACGCGCTCGAAACCCGCGACCCCGCCGAGCGCGAGCGCGCGCTGTTCACGGCGCTGCCCGGGCTGATCGCGCATGCGATGGCGCACGCGCCGGCAGCGGCGGCGGCACTGGCGGGCGTCGACCCCCGCGCGATCGACCACCGGGCCGCGCTGGCCGGCCTGCCGGTGCTGCGCAAGCACGAGCTGCTGGCGCGCCAGCGCGATGCCGCCGCGCCCGACCCGTTCGGCGGCCATGCGGCGATCGGCTGGGGCGCCGGGCGGGCGACCGGGCGCGGCGCGCTGCGCGTGTTCGCATCGCCCGGGCCGATCTACGAACCCGAGGGCCGCGGCGCCGACTGGTGGCGCATGGCACGCGCGCTGCATGCCGCCGGGCTGCGCGCCGGCGACCTGGTGCACAACGCCTTCAGCTACCACTTCACGCCGGCCGGCGCGATGATGGAAAGCGGCGCCCACGCGCTCGGCTGCACCGTCTTCCCGGCCGGCACCGGCCAGACCGAACTGCAGGTGCAAGCGCTGGCTCAGCTCGGCGCGCAGGCCTACATCGGCACGCCCGGCTTCCTGCGCATCCTGCTCGACAAGGCGGCCGAACTCGGCACGCCGCTGCCGGCGCTGACCAAGGCGTCCGTCGGTGGCGAGGCCTTCCCGCCCAGCCTGCGCGACGCGCTGGCCGCGCGCGGCGTGGCCGCCTACCAGAGCTACGGCACCGCCGATCTCGGGCTCATCGCCTACGAGACCGCCGCACGCGAAGGCCTGGTGATCGACGAGGGCGTGATCGTCGAGATCGTGCGGCCGGGCACCGGCGATCCGCTGCCCGACGGCGAGGTCGGCGAGGTGGTGGTGACGACGCTGAACGCCGACTACCCGCTGATCCGCTTCGGCACCGGCGACCTGTCGGCGGTGCTGCCGGGCCGCTGCCCGACCGGCCGCACGAACACGCGCATCCGCGGCTGGCTCGGCCGCGCCGACCAGACCACCAAGGTGCGCGGCATGTTCGTGCACCCGGGCCAGGTGGCCGAGGTGCTGCGCCGGCACCCGGGGCTGGGCCGCGCGCGGCTGGTGGTCAGCGGCGAGGCGGGCGATGACCGGATGGAGTTGCAGGTCGAGCGGGACGTTGCCGCGATGCCCGCGGCGCTGGCCGATCAGGTGGCGCTGAGCCTGCGCGAGGTGACCAAGCTGCGCGGCGCCGTGGCCTGGTGCGAGCCGGGCAGCCTGCCGAACGACGGCCGCGTGATCGAGGACCGGCGCAGCTACCGCTGAGGTCTCGCCGCCACGGGGCCGGCACTTGCGCACACCACCTCGGACGGGCCCCCACCATTACCCGGACGTTACGTAGTTTCCGCCATGCCGCTGCTGCGGCCGCTGCCCACAATCCGGGCGTTTCCCGCCTGCACCCGAAAGGATCCTCCATGAAGCGTCTGCTGATCGCCGCCGCCGCCACCCTCGTTGCCGCGACCGCGTGGGCCGAATACCCGGACAAGCCGGTCACCATCGTCGTGCCCTTCGCGGCCGGCGGGCCGACCGACAAGGTGGCGCGGGACCTGGCGGAGGCGCTGCGCAAGCCGCTGGGCAACGTGACGCTGATCATCGAGAACGTCGGCGGCGCCGGCGGCACGCTGGGCGCCACCAAGGTCGCCAAGGCGTCGAACGACGGCTACACGCTGCTGCTGCACCACATCGGCATGGCGACCGCGCCGGCCCTGTACCGCACGATGCAGTACAAGCCGCTCGAGGACTTCGAGTACCTGGGCCTCATCAACGAAGTACCGATGACGCTGATCGGCAAGCCCGCGCTGCCGGCCACGAACTATGCCGAGCTGAGCAAGTGGATCGATGCCAACAAGGGCAAGATCAACCTGGCGAACGCCGGCCTGGGCTCGGCCTCGCACCTGTGCGGGCTGCTGTTCCAGAGCACCGTGAAGGTCGACATGGTGACCGTGCCGTACAAGGGCACCGGCCCGGCGATGACCGACCTGCTCGGCGGCCAGGTCGACCTGATGTGCGACCAGACCACCAACACCACCAGCCAGATCGAGAGCGGCAAGGTCAAGGCCTACGCGGTGACGAGCCTGAAGCGCCTCAGCTCGCCCACGCTGGCCAAGCTGCCGACGCTCGACGAGGCCGGGCTGAAGGGCTTCAACGTGACGATCTGGCACGGCCTGTACGCGCCCAAGGGCACGCCGAAGGCGATCACCGACAAGCTCAACGGCGCGCTGAAGGTGGCGCTGGCCGACCCGGACTTCCACAAGCGCGAGGAGGCGCTGGGCGCGGTGATCGTCAGCGACGCGCGCACCGGCGGCGCCGAGCACAAGAAGTTCGTCGAGGCCGAGATCAACAAGTGGGGGCCGATCATCAAGGCCGCCGGCCAGTACGCGGATTGATCGACTGATCGCCGACCGTTCGCCGACCGATCGCCGCCTGATCCGCGATGGCGGCGGCGGGCGGGCGGGTCGGGCGCGCGGACCCGGTTCGGGTCAGACCCGGATCGGGATCGTGACCGGCCCGTCGTTGACCAGATGCACCTGCATCTCCGCGCCGAACTCGCCGCTGGCGACCTCCGGATGCGAAGCGCGCGCCACCGCGAGCACGCGCTCGTAGAGGCGGCGGCCCAGATCGGGCGGCGCCGCGCCGGTGAAGCTGGGCCGGTTGCCGCCCGAGGTGTCGGCGGCCAGCGTGAACTGGCTGACGATCAGCAGCCCGCCGCCGACGTCGACCACGCTGCGGTTCATCTTGCCGGCCTCGTCGCTGAAGATGCGCAGCTTCAGCAGCTTGGCGACCAGCCGCTCGGCCTGCGCCTCGCCATCCGCCGGCTCGGCGCACACCAGCACCAGCAGGCCGCGGCCGATCGCTCCGATGGCCTGCCCCGCGACCTCGACCCGCGCCGTCGCGACGCGTTGCACCAGTGCGAGCATCGTCGGGGCCGGCGTGCCGCCCGATCAGGCCGCGAGCGTGACCCGCGCGAAGCGCCGCTTGCCGACCTGCACGACGTAGGTGCCGGCGGCGAGCTTGAGCCCCTTGTCGGCCACGGGGCTGCCATCGATGCGCACGCCGCCGCCGTCGATCAGGCGGTTGGCCTCGCTGGTCGACGGCGCGAGGCCGGCCTGCTTCAGCAACGCGCCGATGCCCAGCGGTGCGCCCGACAGCGCCAGCTCGGCGATGTCGTCAGGGATGCCGCCGCGTGCGCGCAGGTTGAAGTCCTGCTCGGCGGCGTCGGCCGCCGCGGCGCTGTGGAAGCGCGTGGTGATCTCGCGGGCGAGCATCACCTTGGCGTCCTTCGGGTTGCGGCCGCCCTCGACCTCGGCGCGCAGCGCGGCGATCTCGGCCTCGGGGCGGAAGCTCAGCAGCGTGAAGTAGCGCCACATCAGCGTGTCGCTGATCGACAGCAGCTTGGCGAACATGTCGTTCGGCGCGTCGGTGATGCCGATGTAGTTGCCCTTGCTCTTGGACATCTTCTCGACGCCGTCGAGCCCTTCCAGCAGCGGCATCGTCAGGATGCACTGCGGCTCCTGGCCGTACTCGGCCTGCAGCGTGCGGCCGACGAGCAGGTTGAACTTCTGGTCGGTGCCGCCGAGTTCGAGGTCGCTCTTCAGCGCCACCGAGTCGTAGCCCTGCATCAGCGGGTACAGCAGCTCGTGCACCGAGATCGGCGTGCCGGCCTTGAAGCGCTTGGTGAAGTCGTCGCGCTCCATCATCCGCGCCACGGTGTAGCGCGACGCAAGCTGGATCATGCCGCGCGCGCCGAGCGGGTCGCTCCATTCGGAGTTGTAGCGGATCTCGGTCTTCGCCGGGTCGAGCACCAGGCTCGCCTGGGCGTAGTAGGTCTTGGCGTTGGCCTCGATCTGCTCGCGCGTCAGCGGCGGGCGGGTGACGTTGCGGCCGGACGGGTCGCCGATCATCGACGTGAAGTCGCCGATCAGGAAGATCACCTCGTGCCCCAGGTCCTGCAGCTGGCGCATCTTGTTGAGCACCACGGTGTGGCCGATGTGGATGTCGGGCGCGGTCGGGTCCAGCCCCAACTTGATGCGCAATGGCACGCCGGTTGCTTCGGACCGTGCCAGCTTGGACAGCCAGTCGGCCTCGGGCAGCAGCTCGTCACAGCCGCGCAGCGACACCGCGAGCGCATGCCGCACGCGATCGGTGACCGGGTGGGCGGGCGAGGCGCCCGGGTTCGGTGCGGCCACGGCGGACGATTCAGCAGACGGCGCGGCGGACGGATCAGCGGTCATGTCGACAGTCTTCGAGGTGGGGAGCACGGAATGTCCCGGCTGGCAATGGCCTGCGGGTTGCGCGGGGCATTACGGGGTATTTCGGAGTCGGGCCGGAAGTCGGGTCGATATACTGCGCGGCGGCCGGAATCAGGGTGGATGAGGTTCCGGCTGCGGCCCTTCGGGCCATTTCCTCGGAACCAGGTGGACCCAAGCAGTCCGTGGCCGAAGGCGAGAGCCGGCGATTCTAGTGGACGCCCGGCACCCGAATCACCCCCGGGTGGCGCCCCGCAACGGTGCGCACCTGACAGAAGAGCGCTCAACGCTCCGCACCGAAATTGAGTTCGTTGGATTTCATTGATCAGTCGCTGGCCCGAGCCGGCCAGCGCACCACCCGATTCGTCGCCCGCCACCCGCGCAGCCTGGCCGCGCTGGTGGTGGTGTCGCTCGCCGGTTTCGCCGCCACGGCCTTCGGCACGGCCGCGCTCGGTCCCGATCCGGCCGACGTGCCGCGTCGCATCGTGACGGAATTCGTCACGCCGACCGACATGCAGACCCAGCTCGAGGCGCTGGCCGGCCACGAGCTCGAGCTGTACCGGAACGACCTGACGCGCAGCTCCGACACCGCCGACACGCTGCTGCGCCGCCTGAACGTCATCGACCCGGCCGCCGCCGCCTTCCTGCGCACCGATCCGGTCGCGCGCCGGCTGCTGAGCGGCCGCCCCGGCAAGATGGTGCAGGTGCGCACCGATGCCAGCGGCGACCTGCAGGAGCTCACCGCGCGCTACGCGGCCGAAACCAGCGAACGCTTCGAGACGCATTTCAACCGGCTGCGCGTCGTGCGCTCGGCGAACGGCTTCCGCGCCAGCGTCGAGCTGGCTCCGCTCGCGGCGCAGGTGCGCCTGGGCAGCGGCACGATCCGCAACACGCTGTTCGCCGCCACCGACGAGGCACACATCCCCGACCCGGTGGCCAGCCAGATCGCCGAGATCTTCGCGACCGACCTCGATTTCCACAGCGGCCTGCGCCGCGGCGACACCTTCACGGTGCTCTACGAGGCGCTGACGGCCGACGGCGAGCCGATCACCTGGAACCAGGCCTCCGGCCGCGTGCTGGCCGCCGAATTCATCGCCAACGGCAAGACGTACTCCGCGGTCTGGTACCAGGACCCGCTGTCGACCTCCGGCCGCGGCGGCTACTTCGACCTCGACGGCCAGAGCAAGCGGCGCTCGTTCCTCGCCGCGCCGCTGGCGTTCTCGCGCGTGACCTCCGGTTTCGAGATGCGCGTGCACCCGATCCTGCAGACCTGGCGCCAGCACAAGGGCGTGGACTACGGCGCGCCGCGCGGCACGCCGGTGCGCACCGTGGGCGACGGCGTCGTCGAGTTCGCCGGCTGGCAGAACGGCTACGGCAACGTCGTCGAGGTCCAGCACAGCGGCGACCGCACCACCGTCTACGCCCACCTGTCGCACATCGACGTGCGCAAGGGCCAGACGATCGCGCAGGGCACGACGATCGGCGAAGTCGGCTCCACCGGATGGGCGACCGGCCCGCACCTGCACTTCGAGGTGCGGCTGCACGGCGAGCAGCAGGACCCGCTGACGATCGCGAAGGCGTCGGACAGCGTGTCGATCTCGGCCGCGGCACGCCCGCGCTTCGCCGAGTGGGCGCGCAGCGCCCGCGCGCAGCTCGACGCCGCCGAGACTTTGGCCGCCAGCGGCGGCGCCCTCGGCGAGTGACACCGGCGCCCGAGACGCTCTATGCCGGGCTGATGTCCGGCACCTCGATCGACGGCATTGACGGCGTGCTGGCCGGCTTCGACGGCGGCCTGCGGGTGCTCGCGCATGCGCACCGCCCGTTCGACGCCACGCTCGCGGCTGAACTGCTCGCACTGAATACACCGGGTGCGGATGAAGTGCACCGCGTCGCGCTGGCCGGCAACGCGCTGGCACGCGCCTATGCAGCGGTGATCGGCGATCTGCTGCAGGCGGCGGCGCTGCCGGCCGCCGCGGTACGGGCGATCGGCGCCCACGGTCAGACGGTGCGGCACCGCCCGGGAGAGTTCGACGGCACCGGCTACACGGTGCAGATCAACCAGCCGGCGCTGCTGGCAGAGCTGACCGGCATCGACGTGGTGGCGGATTTCCGCGCGCGCGACGTGGCCGCGCGCGGCCAGGGCGCTCCGCTGGTGCCGGCCTTCCACCGCGAGCTGTTCGCGCGCCTCGGCGAGAGCGTGGGCGTGCTGAACCTGGGCGGCATCGGCAACCTGACCGTGCTGGCGGCCGACGGGCCCACGCTCGGCTTCGACACCGGCCCCGGCAACGGCCTGATGGACCACTGGTGCCGGCGCCACACCGGCCGCGCCTACGACGACGGCGGCGCCTGGGCGGCCGGCGGCCGGGTGGTCGCACCGCTGCTCGAGCGTCTGCGCGCCGATCCGTACTTCGCGAAGGCGCCGCCGAAGAGCACCGGCCGCGACCTGTTCAACCCGGCCTGGCTGGATGCGCAGTTGGCCGCGTTCGGCGCCGACCATCCGCCGCCAGCGCCGCAGGACGTGCAGGCGACGCTGGCCGAACTGACCGCATCGACCGCGGCCGATGCGCTGCGCCGCCACGCGCCGGAGGCGCGCGGCCTGCGCGTCTGCGGCGGCGGGGCGCTGAACGGGTATGTGATGGCCCGGCTGGCGCAGCGCTTGCCGGGCGTCGACGTGCGGCCGACCGACGACTTCGGGCTGCCGGCGCAGCAGGTCGAGGCGACCGCCTTCGCCTGGCTGGCGCGTGCGCTGGTGGAGCGGCGAGCCGGCAACCTGCCGAGCGTCACCGGTGCCGCGGGACCGAGGCTGCTGGGGGCGTTGTACCCCGCCTGATCCGGCCGCCGCCCCGGAAACTCAGACCGGGGGGCAGTCCGAGAGGGTCAGACCGAGAAGCTCGACCCGCAGCCGCAGGTCGTCGTCGCGTTCGGGTTCTTGATCACGAACTGGGCGCCCTGCAGGTCGTCCTTGTAGTCGATCTCGGCGCCGGCCAGGTACTGCAGGCTCATCGCGTCGATCAGCAGCACGACGCCGTTCTTGTGCATCTGCGTGTCGTCCTCGTTGACGATCTCGTCGAACGTGAAGCCGTACTGGAAGCCGGAGCAGCCGCCGCCCTGCACGAACACGCGCAGCTTCAGGTCGGGGTTGCCTTCCTCGTCCACCAGTTCCTTGACCTTGCTCGCGGCGCTGTCGGTGAACACCAGCGGCGGCGGCGGTTCATCGATGGTCGTGGCGGACGAGAGGGATTCGGCGATGGCGCTCATGGACGGTCCTTGGACAGGATTGACAACAACAGATTAGCAATTTGGTCGGGATTATCGGCGGTTCAAGGGGGGCGCCGCTGCGGCTTGACCCTCGACCCCATCCGGGATTGGGCCAATCGCAACGCCGCGGACACGAAAAAGGCCACCCGCGGGTGGCCTTGTTTCGTTCGGCATGCGGCAGACGAGCCCGCCGTGCCGCGATCGATCAGCGCTTGCTGAACTGCTTCCGGCGGCGGGCGCCGTGCAGGCCGACCTTCTTCCGCTCGACTTCGCGCGCATCGCGCGTCACGAAGCCGGCGCGGCTCAGTTCGGGCTTGAGCGCGACGTCGTAGTCGATCAGCGCGCGGGTGATGCCGTGGCGCACCGCACCGGCCTGGCCCGATTCGCCACCGCCGTGCACGTTGACCTTGACGTCGAACGCGGCGTCGTTGGCCGTCAGCATCAGCGGCTGCTTGACGATCATGATCGAGGTCTGGCGGCCGAAATAGTCCTCGACGGACTTGCCGTTGACGACGATCTGGCCGGTGCCCTTCTTGATGAAGACGCGCGCCACCGACGACTTGCGGCGGCCGGTTCCGTAGTTCCAATTTCCGATCATCACCGCTCCTTAGATTTCCAGCGCCTTGGGCTGCTGGGCGGTGTGCGGATGCGAGGCACCGGCATACACCTTCAGCTTCTTCGCCATCGCGTAGCCCAGCGGGCCCTTGGGCAGCATGCCCTTGACGGCCTTCTCGAGCGCGCGGCCCGGGTGGCGGGCCTGCATGTCCTTGAAGGTGGTGCCGTAGATGCCGCCCGGGTAGCCCGAGTGGCGGTAGTACACCTTGTCGTTGGCCTTGTTGCCGGTGACGCGGATCTTGTCTGCGTTGACGACGATGATGAAATCGCCGGTGTCGACGTGAGGCGTGTAGATGGCCTTGTGCTTGCCGCGCAGGCGGAGGGCGACTTCACTGGCCACCCGTCCGAGAACCTTGTCGTTCGCGTCAATCACATACCAGTCATGCGTCACTTCGGCCGGCTTGGCGCTGAAGGTTTTCATGGGAGATGCTCTGGTTCGATGAACCCCCGGCCTCCTGCCGGCGGCGCCACGCCGGAAATCGGCAAGGCAAGGTCGGTGGAGGCACGCAACCTCTCTGGTGGGGGCCGGATCCGCTTCGTGGTGGCGGGCTCGGCCGGCAGACAGGTGCGTCGCGCGCCGTGGGCGCGCTATTCCCGAGGGGGTGGATTTCGGGAAAAGCCTGCGATTCTATCCGAGTTCTTCGCGAAATCGACCCGCAGCCGCGGTCCATCCTTCGGCTTCCTCACCACACAGGTGACGCGGCATCGCATCGATGGCCTAGACTGGGGTAAACCCGTATACGGAGGACCTGTCATGAACAGCCACCGAGACACCCTGATCCCGTCGCCGGCCCCGCCGGTCGGGGTCAACGCCACCCCGCCGCCCGCGGCGCGCGCCTGGATTCCGATCCGGTCGCTCGGCCCGCGCCATCGCGAACGCATCGTCGCCCACCTGGTGGCGCTGCCCGAGCGCGACCGCTACCTGCGCTTCGGCTACGCCGCCACCGACGGCCAGATCGGCAAGTACGTCGACACCCTCGATTTCGAGCGCGACGAGGTGTTCGGCATCTTCAACCGCCGGCTCGAGCTGATCGCCACCGCCCACCTCGCGAACGCCCCCGCCGCCGGCCAGGGCGGCGCGCCGGCGGTGGCCGAGTTCGGCGTGTCGGTGCTGCCGCACGCCCGCGGGCGCGGCTATGGCGCGCGGCTGTTCGAGCGCGCGGTGCTGCACGCCCGCAACCACGGCATCGAGCGGCTGGAGATCCAGGCGCTGAGCGAGAACACCGCGATGCTGCGCATCGCCCGCCATGCCGGCGCGGTCGTCGTGCACGAAGGCAGCGAGTCGCAGGCCAGCCTGCGCCTGCCGCCCGAAACCCTGGCGACGCAGGTCGACGAGATCGTCGAGCAGGGCGCCGCCGAGATCGATTTCCAGCTCAAGCTGCAATCCTGGCGCGTGAACGAGTTCCTGGACGCCGTGTCCGACCTGCGCGCCCTGCGCAGCGGCAAGACCGACACCGCCTCCGAGTGACCCGGCCGGCCGGCGCCAACCCGGCCGAAGCACCGCGGCGCACCAGCGATCTGCGGCGGTGGCGCGACGGACACCCCGAGCCGGGGTCGATTCAACCTGGCAGGCGGGTATCGCACCTTGTTACATTTGCGTCCGTGCCGGAGATCCCGGCCCGGCCGGTGGCGCGTTGGCGCGGGCGGCCGTCGTCTCCCACCGGAACCTGTCCCTTGAGCCTTCCTTCCCTGCCCTGGATCGTGTTGCTGCTCGCGTCCGGGGCCGCCGCGGCACGCCTGCTGCCGTGGCCCGTCCGCCTGCGCAAGCCCGCGCTCGTCCCCCTGCCCAGCCAATGGTCGGTGATCGCCCGCCCGGTCTTCAACGCCGATGAGCGGCGCGTCTACCGCCTGCTGCGCGAAGCGCTGCCGCACCACGTGGTGCTGGCCAAGCTGCCGCTGATGCGCTTCTGCCAGCCGGTCGACCCGAAGGACGTGCGCTACTGGTATGACCTGCTGGGCAGCGCGCACGTGACCTTCGCGATCTGCAGCCCGAACGGCCGCGTGCTGGCGGCTGTCGACCTCACCGGAGACCGGCCGAGCTCGGTGCGCGCGGCGCAGATCAAGCAGTCGGTGCTGATGGCCTGCCGCGTGCGCCACCTGCAGGCGCCGCCGGACCGGCTGCCGACGATCGCCGAGCTGCAGCTGCTGGTGCCGCAGAGCCCGTCGATGCCGCGCGGGCCGCAGGCCGCGAGCGCTGCCGACCCGATGCACGCGCGCCCGTTCGAGCCGGCGCGCGACCCTGGCCGCAGCGGCGTCGCGGCATCGGCGGCCACGCAGCGCGCCGAACGCCCCGCGCTGTGGAAGGACTCGACGGTGTTCCAGGATTCGTTCTTCTCGATGGAAGCCCGCGGAGACCTCTCGCGCGCCGCCATGCCCGCGCCGGGCGAGGTGGCCGGCATCGTCGTCGAC
>JBGAMJ010000126.1:0-16150 GCA_044223035.1 Piscinibacter sp. | reverse complement strand
GGTGGAGAGGCCGAGCGGGCCGTGGCACAGCGCGCAGGCCTGGGCCTTGGCGCGGCCGGCGGCGGCGTGGGCGGGCAAAACCAGCGCCGCCCCCGCGCCCAGCGCCCCGGCAAGGACGCCCCGCCCTGCGCAGCGCAGGGCAGCGCGCATCCGCCGCTTGAGCACAGGCGCCTTCACCACCTCACGGTGCCGTGTACGTGATGCGGTAGATCGCACCGGCGTAGTCGTCGGACACCAGCAGCGAACCGTCCTTCATCGGCGCCACGTCGACCGGGCGGCCGCGGTAGGTGCCGGTCTGGTCGTCGAGCCAGCCTTCGGCGAAGACCTCGGTCTTGTCGGCCGTACCGTCGGCCTTCAGCGAGGTGAACATCACCCGCGCACCGACCGGCTTGGTGCGGTTCCACGAGCCGTGCTGCGCCGAGAAGAAGCCGCCCTGGTACTTGGCCGGGAACTGCTTGCCGTTGTAGAACGCCATGCCCAGGTCGGCCGCGTGCGCATCCATGTAGACCTGCGGGTCGGTGATGTTCGGCGGCAGCGGGTCCTTGTCGTAGCCGAACTCGGTGATGCGGGTCTTGCCCTGCTTCCACGGGTAGCCGAAGAACAGGCCGGCCTTGGTGGCGCGGTTGACCTCGCCGGCCGGGATGTCGTCGCCCATGCCGTCGGTCTGGTTGTCGGTGAACCAGAGGCTGCCGTCCTTCGGGTTGAAATCCTGCCCGACGGAGTTGCGCACGCCGGTGGCGAACACCTCGCGCTTGCTGCCGTCGAACGGGTTCATGCGCACGATCCCGCCGATGCCGATCTTGGTGTACAGCGCGAGCTTGTCGCGGGGCTGGACGTTGAACGGCTGGCCCAGCGTGACGTAGAGCATGTTGTCCGGCCCGACGCGGCAGGTGCGCGCGCCGTGGTTGTAGGACTCCTCTTCCGGCGGCACGAGCTGGCCCTGCGGCACCACCTCGATCACCGCGACGTCCGGGCCTTCATAGAAGAATTCGGCGGCCGGGAAGTTCAGCACGCGGTTGTGCTCGGCGACGATCAGGAAGCCGTCCCGGGTCCAGCAGACGCCGTTCGGGTTGGTGAACTTCAGGCTCGGCGCGAAGGACTTGACCTCGTCGGCCACGCCGTCGCTGTTGCGGTCGGTGACGGCCCAGACGGTGGTCTTGCGGGTGCCGACGAAGAGCATGTTGGTCGACGGCGCGACCGCCATGTGGCGTGCGTCGGGCACGATCGCGAACAGGTCGATCTTGAAGCCCGGCGGCAGCTTGATGCGCTTCAGGTTCTCCTTGATCGCGTTGGCGTTGCGGCCTTCCTGCGGGACGAGCGGGATGTTCAGGTCGGTGGTGGCGACCTTCATCTGCTTGAGCTTGTCGATGTTCTGGGCGGCGGCCGGGCCGGCGGCGAGGCAGACGACGGCGGCGGCGGCGGCGGTTGCGCCGAGGTTCCAGGCGAGCGGATGCAACTTCAAATCTGTCTCCTTCTGGTTGTGTCTCACGGCATCCCAACAGACGGCGGCTACTGGTAATGCCCGTGCCGCTCGAGCAGTTCGATCTTGTAGCCGTCGGGATCCTGGATGAAGCAGAAGCGCGCGAGCAGTTCGTCGCCGCGCTTGAATTCCTTGACCGGTGCCGGCTCGTAGCCCTTGGAGACGAGTTCGGCGTGTGCCGCCGCCACGTCGGGCACCACGACGCCGACGTGCCCGTAGCCGGTGCCGTGGGTGTAGGGCTCGGTGCGGCCCTTGTTGAGCGTCAGCTCGACCTCGAAATCGTTCTCCGCATTGCGCAGGTAGACCAGCGCGAAGTCGGGGAAGTCGAGGCGGTGCGACTCGTGCAGGTCGAGCACGTCGGCATAGAAACGCAGCGAGCGCTCGAGGTCGAGCACGCGGATCATGCTGTGGATGACTTTGGCCATGGTGGGTGTGCGGTGGAGTGGGCGGTGCCGGCTCAGGACCGGCCGGCGATGGCGACGACTTTCCCGGGCGGCACCGCGCTGGGGCGGCTCGCCGAACCGCCGAATGGCTGGGGGCGACCGGGACCGGTCGCCGCGCGTTCGCCCTCGATCAGCTTGCGCCGCAGGTAGCGCATGCAGGTCACGCGGAGGAACGACGCGAAGTTGGGCACCTCGCCGCGGTTGGCGAGGATCTCGTCGTGGAACATCACGATCAGGTTGTTGGTCGTGCGGCCCTCTTCCTCGGCCATCTCGGCGAGGATGTCCCAGACCATGTTCTCGAGCCGGATGCTGGTCAGCACGCCGTGGATGCGGATCGTGCGAGAGCGTTGTTCGTACTGGATGGGGTCCGCCTTGACGAAGAATTCACACACGTCGACCTCCTGTGTCCGAACGGAACCCGGGCAGGCGGCCCAGGCCACGAGGCGGGGCGCTCAAATGCTGCGCGCGCTCATCTGCTTCGCGATGTACTCGGCCTGGCGGATCGCCAGCGTGACGATCGTCAAGGTCGGGTTCTCGGCGCCGCCGGTCGTGAACTGGCTGCCGTCCGAGATGAACAGGTTGGGCACGTCGTGGGTCTGCCCGTACGAATTGCACACGCTCGTCTTCGGAGATCGGCCCATGCGGTTGGTCCCCAGGTTGTGCGTCGACGGATAGGGCGGGGTGCGAAAGGCCTTCACGGCACCGGCCGCCTGGTAGATGCGCTCGCCCTGCTTGAAGGCATGCTCGCGCATCGCAAGATCATTGTCGTGGTCGTCGAAGTGCACGTTCGGTACGGGGTTGCCCCACTTGTCCTTGACCTTCGGATTGAGCGTCACCCGGTTGGTTTCACGCGGCATGTCCTCGCCCACGAGCCACATGCCGGCCATGTGCGTGTAGTGGTCCATGTACCAGGAGAACTCCTCGCCCCAGCCGCCCGGGTTCAGGAAAGCGGCCATGAACGGGATGCCCAGGGACAGCGTCTCCATCTCGTAGCCGCCGACGAAGCCGCGCTTCGGGTCGTGGTGTGCCTCGTCGCGCACGATGCCGGCCATCGTGGTGCCGCGGTACATGTTCACCGGGTTGCGGAACACGCCGTACACCGAGCCGGTCATGTGCCGCATGTAGTTGCGCCCGACCTGCCCGGACGAATTGGCCAGCCCGTCCGGGAACTTGCTGGAGGCCGACAGCAGCAGCAGCCGCGGCGATTCGATCGAGTTGCCGGCGACGAGACGATTCGCGCCTTCTGGCGCTGTTCCTTGCCGTCCTTGTCGAAATACACCACGCCGGTGACCTTGCCCGCATCGTCGTGCTCGATGCGCGTGACGTGGCTCTCCGGGCGCAGCTCGAAGTTGCCGGTCTTGTCGGCCTTCGGGATCTCGGTGTAGAGCGTCGACCACTTGGCGCCGCTCTTGCAGCCCTGGAAGCAGAAGCCGAGCTGCATGCAGCGGCCGCGGTCGTCGCGCGGCTGGCTGTTGATCGCCATGTTGCCGGTGTGCACTTCCTTGTAGCCGAGCTTCTTCGCGCCCGCGTACATCACCTTGAAGTTGTTGTTGCCCGGCAGGCCGGGGATGCCGTTGGTGCGCGTGACGCCCATCTTGTCCTCGGCGCGCGCGTAGTACGGCTCGAGTTCGGCCAGCGTCAGCGGCCAGTCCTCCAGGTTGGCGCCGGCGATCTCGCCGTACAGCGTGCGCACCCGGAACTCGTGCTCCTGGAAGCGCAGCGAGGCGCCGGCCCAGTGCGTGGTGGTGCCGCCCACGGTCTTGCAGATCCACGCCGGCAGGCCGCTGAAATCCTTGGCGACGCGCCAGGTGCCGGAGGTGGTGCGCGGATCGAGCCAGGCGAGCTGGCTGAACGACTTCCATTCGTCGTTGATGAAGCTGGCGTTGGACTGCACCGCGCCGGCTTCCAGCACGACGACCTTGATGCCCTTCTGGCACAACTCGTTCGCCAGCGTGCCACCGCCGGCGCCCGAACCGATGATCACGACGACCGAGTCGTCGCCCTGTTCGAACTTCGCCATTTCGTCTCCTGCAGGTTCATGCACGCGAACGCCGGCGGCAGCGCGGGGGCCGCTGGGCGTCGCAGCGCGTATCGGATCGGATCAGAGCCTGAGAGCGAATCGATCGCGTCCGAGCGGCGCGCCAGGGCGGCCGCCATCGAGGCGCGAAGCGCAGCCATGGCTCGGGCCATGGCGAGCATTCGCAACGACGAGGGCGGGCGCCATGGCGTGACGAGCGGGCGTGAGGGATTCGTTCAGCCACTTCAGGTCCTGGAAGCCGCGGGTGATGTACCCGCCCTTCTCCCAGGCCGAACCGGGGTAGCCGAACACCGCGAACGCCATGTCGTTGTCGTACAGCGAAGTGACGCACTGGCCGCGCACGGTCGCGAAGAAGGGCTGGCCCTCGATGGCCTTGACGATCGCGAGCCGCTTCTTGTCGTTCGCCTTCGCGAAGCTGCCGCCGGCGGCCTGGTCCAGCGACGCGATGCCGTTGCGCAGCAGCTTGGCGGTGTCCGGGTCGGCCGCGGCCTTGGCGTCCAGGTCCTTGGCGAGCAGCGCGTACACCGCGTCGGGCAGCTTCTTGTGCGGGAACAGCGTGCGGCCCATCTTCATCAGCGTCTCGCCTTCGGCCTTGGACAGCGTCTTCAGCTCGACGGCCCAGACCGGCGACGGCGCCAGCGCGGCCAGCACGCTGGTGGCCGCGATGCTGCCCATCAGGATGCCGGAGCCGCGGAGGAAGTCGCGCCGGACCAGCGGAAGGTCGAGCTTGGGAACGTCACCCGGGGTCTCGTCGCAGCCGCCCACGGACACGGGTACGGCCTCGATCGGAATCAAGCGCATGGTTTGTCTCCTGAAGTCGCGCCCGACTCTTCGTCCGGGCGTCGAATTTCAGTATGCCCACCGATGCGCCCCGGGGGTGATACGTGGCTACCTACTGCCCCGGTAGGAACCCTGTGCGCCGGGCGCCGGCCACCCTGCAGCAGCCCGGTGGCGGCGCGCTGCGAGCCGCGTCAATCCGTCGACAGGCTGAGCTGCACGCGCGGTGTCCAGGCGCCTTCGGGATCGTCGGATGCGCGCAGCTTCGGTGCGGCAAGGAACAACCGTTCGCTTGGCAGGCCGCGCGCGACCAGCGCATCGCGCACGGCCAGGCCGCGCTGCAGCGCGAGATCGCGCATCGCGTCGGTCGACACCACCATGCGCGACTTCAGCAGCGCCTCCATCTCGGGCGCCGGCAGGTCTTTCGCCAGGCCGAGCAGGTTTCGCGGCTTGTTCGGGATGTCGGTCTGCTTGTAGACCTCCTTCAGCAGCCGCGCGCGGTCGGCGTCCGACAGCGTGGGCGCCTCCGCGCTCGCCTGGCCGGCGCGTGCCAGCTCCTTCTTGCGCTCGGCGACGATGCGCGCATCGAGCACCGCGCTGCGGTAGGCCTCGCCTTCGGACGCCGGATCGGCAGCGCCGGTGACCGTCATCTTCAGCGCCGGCCGCTCGGTCAGCGACTTGGCGACCCGCTCCAGCGCCGACCCGCTGGAATCGGACAGCAGCGCGGTGCCGGGGCGGAACTCGACCACGCTCAGGTCCTCGCCGCCGCCGCCGGCGAGCAGCGAGAACGGCGCGGTCAGCGCCTTCACCAGCAGGTTGACGATGACCTTGAAGATCAGCCCGCCGACGCTGAACTGCGGATCCTGCAGCGAGCCGCTGATCGGCAGGTTGATGTCGATCACGCCGTGCCGATCCTTCAGCAGCGCCACCGCCAGCAGCACCGGCAGCTTGGTCGCGTCCGGGCTGTCGACCTTGTCGCCGAAGGTGAGCTGGTTGAGGATCACCTGGTTCGACGCGGTCAGCCTGCCGTCGGCCTCGATCTTGTAGGCCACGTCCATCGACAGCTTGCCGCGCTCGATCGCGTAGCCGGCGTACTTGCCGGCGTAGGGCGAGAGCGGCGCCAGTTCGAGGTCGGTGGCCTTGGCGCGGATATCCATCAGCGGCGGGTTGACGGTCGGGTTGAGCTGGCCGGCGATGTCGAGCAGCGCGGTGCCCGCCGCCCGGCCGTGCAGTTCCAGCGACGCCATCTCGCTGGTGCCGGAGCGGAAGCTGCCGACGCGGCCGTTCAGCCCGGTCAGCTTGGCGCTGTAGTTCGGGCGCACGAAGTGGTCGCTGAAGTCGACCTCGCCGTGGGCGTTGCGCGTGGCGCCGACGACCAGGTCGATGGGCAGCGGGGACGGCGGCGCGGCCGGCACCGCGACCGACGACGCGCCCGGGGCCGGCGCCAGCGCCACGGCCGGCGCCGATGCGGGGGCCGCGGCCGGCGTGGCGGCGGTCGCCGCGGTCGCCGTCGTGGCTGCCGTCGCTGGCGTCGCCGGGGATGACGAAGTCGCCGTGGCCGCCGGCGCCGACGCCGTGCCCGCCGGGCCCGGGGCCGCCGCCGCGTCGCCGTCGACGGGCTGCACGTCGCGCAGGTTGAAGCGGCCCTGCTCGGTGATGACGAGGCGCGAGTAGAAATCGGTCAGCGCCGCCTCGGCGATCTCGACCTTCGGACGGTGCGGCGGCCGCAGCGCCGCCTTCAGGCCCGTCAGCGTGAACGACTGCCAGCGCAGCAGGTCCTCCGGCGCTTCGGCGCTGCCGGGCGCCGGGCGGGTCTGCACCTCGACGTCGGCGACCAGCACGTCGCCGCTCGCGTCGACGTCGAACCCGGCCGCGCCCTCGCGCACGCCCACCTCGCCCTTGTAGCCGGCCTGCGCATGCACCAGCCGCACGTTCAGCAGCCGGCCGAAGTACGGCTCCACCGCATGCACCGGCAGGCGCTCCAGCCGCGCCGTGCCGCGCAGCGCCAGCGGCTCCAGCCCGAGCTGGCCCTTCCATTCGATCAGCCCGCTGCCGCCGCGCGCGTCGGCGCCATCGCGTGCATCGAGCACGCGGGCACCGAACTGCAGCTTGGCCGGCGCCTCGGTGTGCGCACCGCGCAGCGCCAGGCCGGAGACGCCGAGCCGCAGATCGGCCAGGTCGACGCGCACCGGCGCCGGCTGCGCGTCGTCGGCGAAGCGCAGCCGGCCGCCGGTGACCGCGAGGTCGCCCAGGCGCAGCGACCACGGCGCGGCAGCCGCAGGCTCGGCCGTACCGGCGCGGGCGGGCTTCGCGCCCGTCGGCGACGGTTCGGGCGCCGACGCCCCCGCCGCAGGCACCCAGGCCAGCAGGTTCCATGCGCCCTGGCGATCGCGCGCGACGGTGATCGCCGGCGCATCGGCCTTGACGCTGGCGATGCGCGCCGTGCGCGCCGTCAGGTCGGCCTCGACGCCCTGCACCTGCAGGTGTTTCAGCGAGGCGAGCGCGGCGTCCGGGGCGGCGGCGCCCTTCGCGGGCCGGGCGCCTTTCGCCGTTCGAGCGTTCGGGTCGGGCCGGGTCGTCACCGCCAGCGTCGAGGCACCGAGCGGCCGGGCATCCGCGCCCGGCTTGCCGGCCTTCGCGCCCTTGGCAGTGGCCGCGTCCTTGCCGGCCGCGCCGGCAGCGTCGGACAGGCGCAGATCGTCGACGCTGACGCGGCCCTCGCTCAGCGTCAGCTTCTGCGCCGCGGCCGGGGTTCCGCCGGCGGCCGCCCAGTCCACCGTGCCGCCCGCGCTCACCGAGCCGGCCAGCCGCGGCACCAGCGCGTCGGCCAGGTAGGGCCGCAGCGCATCGAGCGACAGCGCGTCCAGCGCCAGCGCGACGTGCGCGCTGCGGTCGGACACCTCGCCGTCCGCATTCAAGCGGCCCCAGTCCGGCGCGCTGGCCGCCTGCGGCCGCAGCGTGGCCGCGAGCTTCAGCGGCGCCGGCTTCTCGACCGGGTAGCGCAAGGGGCCGGCCTGCAGCGACACGCCGTCGAGCGCCAGCGCGGCCGCCGGCGCCACCGCGGCGTCGTTCCAGGCGATGCGCGCGCCGTCGACGCGCAGCGCCTCCAGCATCACGACCCAGTCGGGCGCCGCCTTGGCGGCCGGCGACGCGGGCACGGCCGACGCAGTGGCCGACGGCGCGGAAGCGGCGGCTCCGCGGGACGCTGCGGCGGACGCCGCCGGCGCTGCACCAACCGCCGAGGCTGCCGGCGCCGGCCCCGCCAGCCGCAGCAGGTTGATCCCGCCGTGCGCGTCGCGCGAGGCTTGCAGCCGCGGCGCGTCGATCGACAGCGTGCCGAACGCGAGCTTGCGCGCCAGCGGCTGCACGTCGCGCAGGTCGAGCGCGAGGTGCTTCCAGCCGAGCAGCTCGGCGCCGTCGCGGTCGTCGACGGCGATGTCGTCGGCGCCGACCTTGCCGCGCACCGACACGCTGGGCGCCGCGCCGGCCGGCACCTGGAAGTCGACCGTCAGGTCGGCCGACACCCGCCCCTGCTTCAGGCGCACCGGCAGTGACTCCGGCAGGTAGGGCAGGTAGGGCAGCAGGTCGAGTTCGCCCATCGCGAGCTGCAGCGTGCCGCGGCGCGTCTGCGCGAACGGCGTCGTCTGCGCACCGGTGTCGAAGGCGGTGCCGTTGAAGCGGAAGGCCAGCCGCGGCTCGACCTTGATGTCCACCAGCGTCGGCAGGTTCGACACGAAGGGCACCGCAAGATGCAGCGCGCTCAGCAGGTGCGTGCGGCCGACCGGGCGGTCGTCGAAGCGCAGCGAGGCGTCGCGCACCTGCAGGTTGTACAGCGCGAAGCGCGCCGGCTCCGACGGCGGCGGCGCGGGCTGCGCCGGCGCGAGGCGGGCGATCAGGTCGTCGATGTCGTAGTGGCCGTCGGCGGTGCGGGCGATGCGCAGCTCGGGCGTGTCGACGTCGATCGCGGCGATCACCGGCGCGAGGCGGAACAGCGAGCGCGCGTCGGCGTCCACGTGCAGCCGCGCCACCCGCAGCAGCGGCTCGACCGAGGCGCCGGTGGCGCCGGGCGCCGGGCCGACGACGAAGTCGCGCACCGTCAGCTCCAGCGTCCACGGCGCGATCTCGACGCGGCCGATCGTCACCGTGCGGCCGAGCAGCTCGCCGAGGCGGCGCTCGGCCTGCGACTTCACCAGCAGCGGCAGCGCCAGCCACGCCAGCAGCGACAGCACCAGCCACGCGCCGACCACCCATCCCAACCGCCGCAGCCACTTCGCCTGACCTGTCGTCACCCGCCGTCTCCCTGGTTGCCATCCACGCGGTCGCCCGACCGCCGGGCGGCGATGGTGTCACGCCGGCACCGGGACGGTGCACTCCGCGCCACGATCGTGTGCGAAGCTTGTCGGCATCGTGGCGCGAGCGACCCGCGGATCGTCACGGCTCGCCGTCCCAGTAGTCCAGGTCGTCGGCCGCCCGGTGCATGCGCGCGAAGCCGTAGGGATCGCCGCCGCGCGGCGCGGTCACCAGGTACTTGCCGGAATCGGGGTATTCCACCTGCTCCGGGCTCTCGCGGGTGCCGATCGACAGGTAGGTGAGCGGCGCGTCCGAGGTGTTGATGATCTGGTGCGGGTATTCCGGCCCGGGCGGGATGAACACCGTGTCGCCGGCCACCAGCGGCAGCATCTCGCCGGCCACGCGCAGCGTGCCTTCGCCCTCGAGGATCACGAACGCCTCCTCCTGCACCGAATGGAAGTGGTACGGGCACGATCGCTTGCCCGGCGCCACGGTGTCGATGCTGATGCCGAGCTTGCTCGCCGCGGTGCCACGCGCGAGCCGCGCGCACTGCGTGTCGTACAGCGGCTCGCGCTGCTCGTGCGTGGTCTCGGCCTGGCGGAAGTTGCGCACCAGGCGGGCGCGCAGATCGGCGACGCGTTGATTCATGGCGGGTGTCTCTCCAGGCGGGACGGACGGGCCGCGATCATGCCGCGCGCACGGTCGGAAGGGGCACCGGATGGGCCGCCGGCCGTCGCCCCGGAGCGCCGGGGCCCCTCCGGCACAATCGCGCCCGACGCACCGGCCGCAGGGACACCCTTCGTGAACAGCTTCTTCGTGATGATGGGCATCGAATCGTGGAAGCCGATCGTCAGTGCGCTGGTCATGCCGCCGGTGCCTTTCCTGCTGCTGATCCTGATCGGCGCGCGGCTGATCCTGCCGCGGCGCGGCCTCGGCTGGCTGGTGCTGCTGATCGGCGTGGCCGGCATCTGGCTGGGCGCCTGCGCGGGCTTCGCACGCGGGCTGGAGTCGCTGCTGCTGCGCGAGCCGCCCGCGCTGTCGATCGACCGCATCGCCGAATTGCGCGGCGCCGCCAAGGCGCACGCCGACACGGTGATCGTGGTGCTCGGCGGCGGGCTCGAACCGTATGCGCCGGAATACGGCGTCACCAACCTGACCGGCAACTCGCTGGAGCGCCTGCGCTACGGCCTGTGGCTCGGCCGCGAAACGGGCCTGCCGGTGATGTTCAGCGGCGGCGTCGGCTGGGGCGCCCGCGGTTTCGACGGATCGACCGAGGCCGAGGTGGCCTCGCGCGTGGCGACGCGCGAGTTCGGCCGGCCGCTGAAGCTGATCGAGACCCAGTCGCGCGACACGAACGAGAACGCGGTGCGCACGCTGCCGCTGCTGCAGCGCAACGGCTATTCGCGCGTCGTGCTGGTCACGCACGGCTGGCACATGCCGCGGGCGCGCCGGGCGTTCGAGCGCGCCGCCGCGGCCACTGGCCAGGCGCTGACCCTCGTGACCGCGCCGATGGGGCTCTCCGGCCGCGGGGAATCCGCCGGCACCGACTGGCTGCCGACCTCGCACGGCTACCGGCTGATGCAGAACGTGCTGCACGAGTGGGTGGGCGGCCTCGCGGGGGCGTGATCCCGGCGACGCGATCCGCGGGCCGCCGATGCCCGACCCGGCGGCCGGGTCGGGCATCCCCGCGGGCTGCCGGCGCGGCGCGGCGAGAATGCACGCCGCCCGGCCGGGCCGCCCGCGTGGTGCCCGGCCCGCCCGAGCTTCGATTCCCGTGAACCCTGCGAACCCGCCCGAAAGGCCCGACCCGATGTCCAAGATCGTCCTGTTCCTGTCCGCCGCCGCGTTCTCCGGCGCGTCCTTCGCCGGCGCCAAGTGCCCCGACCACCCGAAAAGCGAATGGCTGAGCGAGGCCGACGCCAAGGCCCGCATCGAATCGCAGGGCTACAAGATCAAGAAGTTCAAGGTCGACGGCAAGTGCTACGAGATCTACGGCACCGACAAGGACGGCAAGAAGGTCGAGATCTACTACGACACCAAGACGCTGGACGTCGTGAAATCCGAGATCGAGAAGTGACCGGCGCGGCGGCGGCCGTGGCCACCGCGCCGCCGTTCACTCCGTCGGCGCGTCCAGCGCGATCTCGTCGTACGGCACGCCGCACATCGCCGCCAGCACCTCGCACAGCAGCGCATGGTCCTCGCGCTGCGGAAGCCCCGACACGGTGACGCTGCCGATGCAGCCGCAGCCGGTCACGCGGATCGGGAAGCAGCCGCCGTGGCTCGCGTAGTCGCGCAGCGGCAGCCCCATCTTCTGCTCCAGCGTGCCGCCGTCGCGCTGCAGCCCCAGGCCGACGGCGTAGGAGCTGTGGTGCAGCAGCTCGACGGTGTTGCGCTTGCGGCGCGCCCAGTCGGCGTTGGTCGGCGCGGTGCCGGCCATCGCGTGGAAGAACAGCGCCTCGCCGCCGACACGGACCTCGATCGTCACCGCCACGCCGCGCTCGAGCGCCGCATCGCGCAGCCGCGCGCCCAGCGCCCAGGCGGTGTCGGCGTCGAACCGGTCGAAGACGAGGCGCCGTTCCTGCTCGGCGATGCGGTCGATGTCGGCGTCCAGATCCATGCGGTGTCTCCTGCGTTGGGGGCCGCGGCCGCGTGCAACGGGGCGGCGGCGGCAGGGCCGCGAGCATAAGCTCGCTGCCGGGGTCCGCGGCCCGACGGCGCATCCGGCGGCAGCGGCAGCGGCAGCGGCGGCGGCAGCGGCAGCGGCAGCAGCGGCGCCCGCGCCCCGCGCCGCGCCCCGCGCCCCGCGCCCCGCGCCCGCGCCCCGCACCCTGCATCGACCGCCGTCCACCGCCCGCCCCGAGCACTGCGCACCATGCCCGCACCCGACCGGCCCTCCCCGCTGCGGCGCGCACTGGGCATCCTGCGATCGCTGGCGATCTACCACGGCATCCCCGGCCGCGCCGCCCGGCTGCGTGCGTTCTACCGCGGCTGGGTGCCCGCCGGCGGGCTGGCCTTCGACATCGGCGCGCACGCCGGCAACCGCACGCGCGCGTTCCGCCGGCTCGGCGCGCGTGTCGTCGCGGTCGAGCCGCAGGCCGATTTCGTGCGCCTGCTGCGGCGGCTGTTCGGTAGCGACGCGGGCGTCACGATCCTGCCGCTCGCGCTCGGGCGCGCGCCCGGCGCGCTGCGCCTGTACGCCAGCGAGCGCACGCCGACGGTCGCGACGCTGTCGCCCGACTGGGCGCGCCAGGTCGGCACGCACCCGTCGTTCCGCGGCGTGCGCTGGAGCGAGGGGCCGACTGTCGAACTGACGACGCTGGACGCGCTGATCGCGCACCACGGCCGGCCCGATTTCGTGAAGATCGACGTCGAGGGCTTCGAACTCGACGTGCTGCTCGGCCTGAGCCAGGCGCTACCGGCGCTGTCCTTCGAGTTCCTCGCGCCGGCCCGCGACCGCGCGCTCGCCTGCGTCGACCGGCTGGAGGCGCTGGGCCGCCACCGCTACCAGGTGACGCTGGGCGAGCGCCTGCGCTTCATCGAGCTGCCGGGCGCCGACACCACGCGCAGCGTCGATGCCGACGGCCTGCGCCGATGGCTCGCCGGCCTCGGCGACGCGGCGCCGTCCGGCGACATCCACGCCCGCTGGTGCTGACCGCCCCCAGAGCCGTGCTGCGCCCCGCCCGCCCCCCGTGGGGGTCAAGAAAACTCGGGGCGGCCCTGCGTTTTCTTGGTCGAAGGCGCGGAGCAGCACACCAGTCAGCTCCTGCATCGCGCCGAGCGTGCGTGAGGCCGGCAGCAGCCCGTCGACGAAGCCGGCGGCGCGCAGCCGCTGCAGCAGCATGCCTTCCGGCGCGATCACGTGTACCGGCACGTCCCACGAGGCACCCGGGCCGGTGACGCCGGCGTAGGGCTGGTGGTCGCCGAGCACGATCAGCACCAGGTCGTCCGCCGCCTGCGTGCGAAGGTAGGCCGCCAGCCAGTCGAGGCTATAGGCGATGGACTCCAGGTAGGCCGGCACCGGCGCGGTCCACGACACCGGCTGCGCCAGCGCGGCGTCGCGCTCCGCCACGGTGTAGCCGGCAACCGCCGGGCCGGCACGCAGCGGCGCGACCGGGCGGAACGGCGCGTGCGTCGTCACCGTCGGGAACACGATGAAGCGCGGCGCGCGCGGGCGCGGCAGCGCCAGTTCCTGCGCGTGCAGCAGCGCCATCGAGGCCTGGTCCGGGATGCGCCAGTAGCCGAACTCCGGCCCGGCGTAGCCGATGCCGGCGGCGTCGGCGATGCGGTCGAAGCCGTAGAAGCGCCCTTCCGGCCACGGACGCTGGATGCCGGGCATCCAGGCCACCGTGCGGTAGCCGTGCTGCGCGAATTGCCGCACCAGCGTCGGCCGCTGCGTGGTCAGCAGCAGGTCGTTGTCGTCCGGGTCGTGGGTGTCGATGCCGGCCAGCAGCGCGGCATGCGCCAGCCATGAGCCGCCGCCGTAGGTGGGCGAGCGCACCCGCGCCGACACCACCTGCCGCCCGCGCTCGCGCAGCGCCGCCGCCAGCCGGGCGCGCGGCGCGGCGAGCGCGGCGGCCTGGCGCGGGTCGTCGAGCGTGGTGGCGCCGTAGGACTCGGAGAACAGCAGCAGCACGTCGGCACCGTGCAGCGCCGCAACGTTGCCGGCGAAATCCGGGCCCGGGCCGAGCCGCGCCTCGCTGCGCGGCCGGGACAGCGCGGCCGGCAGCAGCGTGGCCTGGCGCGCGATCGTCGGCATCACCGGCAGCGCGAAGAACCAGCGGGTGTCGCGGCCGACGTACGGATAGGCGGCGAAGCTCGCCACCAGCGCCGCGCCCACCACCGCGATCGCCGGCCGCGGCGCGGGCCAGCGCAGCGCGTCGGCCAGCACGCCGATCGCCAAGCGCACCGCGCGCTGCAGCGCGATCAGCGCGGCCAGCGCCAGCGCCATGCCGCCCGCCAGCGCCGCCGCCACCTGCCAGCCGGGCCGCTCGCCGGCGGCCAGGCGCAGCAGCTCGACGGCGTGCGGCGCGTCCCAGTACAGATTGACCGGGCGGCCGAACGCGGCCGGTACGGTGACGTCGAGGTAGCGCACCGCCGCCAGCGCCACCCAGGCCCAGGCCAGCGCCGACACCAGCCGCGCCCCGGCCCGCCCGCGCCACGCCACCCAGGCCGCGAGCCCCAGCACGCCGACGCACAGCTCGAACGACAGCCGCGGGCCGAAGCGCACGCCGGCGGGCGGCAGGTTCTCGAAGCTCAGCAGCAGGTTCAGCGCGAACAGCGCGAGCGCGACGCGCAGCGCCCACGCCACGCCGCCGCCCCGGGGCGCGGGGGTCACGCCGCCGTCGCCGGGCATCGTGCGGCAGGCCGTCGGCCCGCTGCCGGCGTGATCGCTATGCGTCGGTGCGTGCGATTCATTCCGTCGACACCCGGTCAGCGCCGGATCGCCTCGAACTCGATGATCAGCGCCACCTCGTCGCCGACCCAGCCGTTGTCCACGCCGTAGACCAGCCCCCAGGCGCTGCGCTTGAGGCTGCCGCGCACCGACACGCCCATCACGTAGGGCTTGCCGGGCAGCGGCGACGCGCCGAGCTTGTTGACCGTGGCCTGCAGCGTCAGCGGCAGCGTCTTGCCGCGCAACTGCAGCTGGCCGGGCACCTCGAAGCTGCGCTCGCCGGTGCGGCGTGCGGCGGTGGCGGTGAACACCATCAGCGGGTGATCGGTGGTCTTGAGGAAATCGTCGCTGCGCAAGTGGCTGTCGCGCTGGCGCTGGTTGGTGAACACGCTCTCGGTCTCGACCTCGACGCGCAGCTCCGACAGCGCACCGGCCGCCTCGTCGTAGACGTAGCTGCCGCGGCCCTTCAGGAACATGCCGAGCACCTTCTCGTAGCCAATGTGCTCGACCAGGAAGCCGATCGACAGGTGCGACGGATCGATCTCGTAGCGCGCCGCCTGCGGCGCCTGGGTCGCCTGCGCGGCGGCCGGTTGCGGGGCGGCGACGAGCGACGGCATCAGCAGCGCCGCGGCGAGCGCCGGCGCGGCACCGGCCAGGGCGTTTCGCAGCAGCGTCCGGCGGCGCGGGCCGACCGGCGTGCCGGCGTGCCCGGCGCCCGCCGCGTGGTGGTCCCGGTGGTCGGCGACGGCGTGGTCGATGGCGCGATCTGCGGCGCCGGTGATGGCGCCGGTGATGGCGTGGTCGACGGCCTGGGAGGCGGCGTGAAGGTTTCGGCGAAGGCGGTACGGCGTCATCGTGCGGTCTCCAGCGGAAGGCGACGCCGCTGCGCGAGCCAGCGCAGGTCGGCGGCGAACGAGGCGGTGAGCGCCGCCAGCCCGGCCGCGGCCGGCAGCACCGCGGCGGCCGCTGGCAGCACCGGCAGCAGCGCGGTGATCAGGCTCGTGATCTGCACCACGCAGACGGCCTGTCGCCGCCGGCTGGGCGGCAGTGTCCGCCCGAGCCAGGGCCGCGCGCAAGCGGCAGCGACGAACGCATAGCGCATCAGCCCGGAGGCCAGAACCCACGCGCCGGCGCGCCCGCCCTGCCACACCAGCGCGCTCAGCACCAGCGTCAGCAACGCGTCGGTCTCCATGTCGAAGCGGGCGCCGAAGCGGCTCACGCTGCCGCGGGCGCGCGCCAGCGGGCCGTCGACGGCATCGAGCAGCGCGGCGACCACGGCCACGGCGACCAGCGGCCAGCCGGACGCTCCGCTTCCCGTGGTGCCCGGGGTGTCGACGCCGGGCCAGACGACGCCGGCACCGGCGGTCAAGCCACCGGCCGTCCAACCACCGGCCGTCCAACCGCCGGCCGCCCCGGCACCTGCCGCCCCCGCGCCGGTCCACCCCGCGCCGATCAGCCCGGCGCCGAGCGCGCCGACCAGGCCGCAGACCAGCGCCAGCCGCAGCAAGGTCACCCGGTTGGCAGCGCCGAATCGCGGCTGCGGGCGGTGGTCGGCCAGGCCGCGCCAGATCAGCAGCGTGGCCAGCGCGTAGGCAGCGAGCGTGATCGCCACCGCGGGCGGCGCCACCGCGCCGACGGACACCAGCAACGCCCCGGCCAGCGCGAGTCCGAGCGCCGCCACGGCGAGATCGCGCCGCGCATCGCGCCACAGCGCGTCGACGTGCGGCGCG
>JBGAMJ010000125.1:0-17214 GCA_044223035.1 Piscinibacter sp. | reverse complement strand
AGTCGCTCGACGCCTGGTGCGCGCCCGGGCCGACGCGCGGCGGGGCCGCCTGACACGCTGACCGGAGGAGCCAACGATGAACGACATGATCTTCGAGACGGTGGTCACCACCGTGTCGCTGCAGGGCCGGCCGCACGTCGCGCCGATGGGTGTGCGCTACCAGGACGGACAGGTGGTGCTGATGCCGTTCAAGCCGTCGACCACGCTCGACAACGTGCTCGACACCGAGCACGCGGTGCTGAACCTCGTCACCGACGTGCGGGTGTTCGCCGGCTGCGTCACCGGCCGCCGCCAGTGGCCGGTGCAGCCGGCGTTGCGCGTGGCCGGCGTGCGGCTCGAATGCGCGCTCGGCCACGTCGAACTGCGGCTGGCGCGCCGGCGCGACGATCCGCAGCGGCCGGTGCTGTACATGGACCGCGTGCACGAGGTGCAGCACCGGCCCTTCGCCGGCATGAACCGTGCTCAGTCGGCGGTGGTGGAAGGCGCGGTGCTGGTCAGCCGGCTGTCGATGCTGCCGGCCGACAAGGTCGACACCGAGATGGCCTACCTGCAGATCGCGATCGACAAGACCGGCGGGCCGGACGAGCGCGAGGCCTGGGACTGGCTGCGCCAGGCGGTGCTCGCCCACCGCGGCGCGCCCACCGGCTGGTGAACCCCGAACGAGGACCGATCGCGATGAAGCTGCTGGTGAGCGTGCGCAACGTCGGCGAGGCGATGATCGCCGCGCGTGCCGGCGCGGACTTCATCGACCTGAAGGAGCCGTCGCGCGGCGCGCTCGGTGCGCTCGACGTGGCGCAGGTGGGGCGCATCGTCGGCGCGCTTCGGCAGCGGCGCATTTCGCTGCCGGTCAGCGCGACGATCGGCGACTACCCGGCCGCTGCGCGCGAGGCGATCGCCGCGCAGGTCGACGCCGTCGGCGCCTGCGGCGTCGACTACGTGAAGGTGGGCATCGAGCCGGAGCCGGGCGCGCCCTCGGTCGCGCGCGATCTGCTGGCGATGCTGGCCGCTGCCGTGCCGGCCATCGTGCCGGTGTTCATCGCTGACCGCGGGCTCGACCTGTCGCTGGTGGCGGCGGCCTGCTCGATGGGCTTTCCAGGCGTGATGGTCGACACCGCCGAAAATCGCGGCGGCAGCGTGTTAGAGCGCGTCGATCCGGCGGCGCTGCGCCGCTTCGTCGACACCGTGCGCGGCGCCGGCCGGTTGGCCGGCGTGGCGGGTGCGCTGCGGCGGGCCGACCTGCCGGCGCTGCTGGCGCTGGCGCCCGATTTCGCCGGCTTCCGCAGCGCGCTGTGCCTCGGCGACCGCGCGCAGGCGCTGCAGGGCGGGCTGGTGCGTTCGCTGGCGCACGCTCTGGCGGGTGCGCTGGCGGGTGCGGGCGGAGCATCGATGGGAGCCGCGGCAGCAGGCGCGGCGAGCGCGCCGACAGCGCGTGGGCCCGCTGCGGCCGGTCGCGACGAGGCTTGCGCCGGACTGTCCGCGGGGGGCCCGATCAGCGGCAACGCGCGGCCGCCGGGCTTGACAACGCCCTGTTGAGCGTCATCTGGCGGCCATCATGCGGGTCCCTTCGGACCCGACGGAGACGGACGATGAAACGATGGTGGATCGCGGCGGTGCTGGCCCTGGTGTCGGCGCTCGCCTTCGCACTGCCGACGGTGGACGCGGTGCAGGCCGAAGTGCGCGCCGGCCGCTACGACCAGGCCGAATCGATGATGCGAGAGGTGGTGGCGGCGCGGCCGAACAGCGCACGCGCCCACTATGTGCTGGCGGAAATCCTGGCGCACCAGCGGCATTTCGATGACGCAGCGCTGCACGCCCGCCGCGCGCGCGAGATCGACCCGAAGGTCGGTTTTGCCGATCCCGCGAAGTTCCGCGACTTCGAGCAATTGCTCGCGCGCGAGCAGAAGGCGGCCTTGTCGTCGCTGTCGAACAGCACGCCGTCGACGGGCGCCAGTGCCAACCGGCCCGTCGTGCCCGCGCCGGCGCGCGCCGTGGAACCGGCCACCGTACAGGGCAGCGGGCTGCCGGGCTGGATCTGGGGCATCGGCGCGGCGGCGGCAGCGCTCTTGCTGTGGCGAGTGCTGTCGGCGCGGCGCGCGACGGCGGCGCGCGATCCCTACGGGCCGGTGACCGCGTCGGCGGGTTATGGCGCGAGCGGCTATGGATCGCAGGGCTTCGGGGCGGGCCCCGCTGGCGGCTACGCGGGCGGCGGCTACGGCCCGGCGCCGGTGCCGGCACGCGGCAGCGGCCTGGCCGGCGCCGGCCTGGCGGCGGCCGGCGGTTTCGCCGCCGGCATGCTGGCGGAGAAGCTGCTCGACGGCCACCGGGAATCGTCGCCTGACAGCGGCGCGGCCCGCGCCGGGTCGGTCGGTGACCTCAGCGCGCTGGAGCCCGGCCGTTTCGACGACGGCGGCGCGGCCGATGCGCTGGCGCAGCGTTCGGTCGACTTCGGTTCCGGCGACGGCTGGGGTGGCGATTCAGGCGGCAGCGATTCCGGCGATTCGGGCGGCGGCAGCGACGACTGGTGATCGCGGCCGGGGGTGATCAGCAGTAGCCGCGCGGGGATCGTGACAGCGGCGACTTCCACCCGTCGGCCGCGCACAGCACGGCCGGTTTCTCCGGTTCCGTCTGCGCGACGACCGTGCGCAGGCTGCCGTCCGGCTGCGGCAGGCTGATCGGCGTCACCTGCACGCGCACCACGCCGGCGGCCAGGATGCCGAGTTGCCGCGCGGTGCTCGGCGACAGGTCGATGATGCGGCCGCCGACGTAGGGGCCGCGGTCGCGGATCGTGACCAGCGCCGTCTTGCCGTCGACCAGGTTCGTGACCAGCGCCCGCGTGCCCAGCGGCAGCGTACGGCTCGCGGCGTTGTCGGATTCGGGCCGCATCGGCGTGCCGTCGGCCATCTTGCGGCCGGAGAAGCGGCGCGCGTAGTACGACGCCCAGCCGATCTGGTGCCGGCCGGAATGGTCGAGGCCGGCGCGCTTGCGCTTGGATGGGGCGGCGGCGCGGGAGCGCGTCGAAGGCGCCGGCATGTCGGCCGCGGGCGCTGCGGCGGTCGATTCGGTTGCCGGCGCGGCGGTGGTGCCGTAGCTCACCGGCGCGATCGGTGCGGAGATCGGCACCGCGGCGGGTGCCACGGCGCCGGCCGTTGCGGTCAGGCTCGCCAGTGCGAGCACGACCGTCACCAGCAGGTGGCGGCCGAAGGTGGCGGGGGACGATGCGGGCGGCCATCCGTCGGCGCGGACGGATCCGCGGGACGCTGGGGCGGCTCGGTCGATGGTGGGGGTCATCGGAGCTCCTCGGAGTCGACGCAGCGTCGATTCAGTCGAATCGACGATCCGGAATCGCCGGACACCTTCGTCACCGGGACCCGCGGCGGGGCGTCGGGTCGGCGTCGGGTGCCGTCCGGCCGCGTGGCGACCGGGGGAAGGCGATCCGCAGGAACTGCGGCGGTGGGGGTCCACGATCCCGGAGTCGGGATCGGCCGGCGTGGCCGGCGACCTGGAACGGGCCCGATCGGGGGTCGGGCCCCCGCGGCGTCCGGCGAACGCGAGGTTCGACGGCTACCGCGGATACACAGCAGGGCGACCGGCCGCCGGCGGCGGTCGATCGCCCGTCAGGCACTGGGCACCCTCGGCCAACGAAGGGTCCCGCCGGGCGGGACGCAGCGCAGGCTTCGGGTGGCCCGGCGCTCAGGCCTCGATCTTCGCCAGCGCGGTGCTGGACGCGGTCGCGACGGTCTCGCTGACCTTGGCAAGGTTCGCTTCGACGGCTTCCGTGACCTGCAGCGAGGCCTTGTTCACGCCTTCGTAGGCGTTGTTCGCGGCAACGACCGCGGACTTCACCAGCGCGATCGCGTTTTCCGAGCCCGGGGCGTTCTTCAGGGCGCCGTCGACGGCCTCGAGGAACTTGGCCTGGACGTCGGCGACCTGCGCTTCGGCGGCAGCACGCTGCTCGGCGGTGGCGGAGGTGAAGATGTCCTTCAGGTGACGGCCGTAGGCCAGCGCCTTCTGCGGTGCGGCCTGCAGCACGGCGGCTTGCAGCTTCAGCAGCTCGACCGGGTTCTTGGCGGCCAGCGCGGCCTGCGCGCCTTCAGCGGCTTCGGCCAGCGTGGTCTTGACGGCCTGCAGGTTCAGCGCGGCGAGGCGCTCGGTGCTCTTCGACGCTTGGTCGGCGAGGCGGGCCAGCGTGTCGACGGTGGCCTTGTGGGCCTCGGCGAACGGGGTGGCGTCGAAGGCGGTGGTGCTGAAAGTGGTGGCGTTGAACATGAGGGTTCTCCTGTTGTTCCCGCAGCCCAGCAAGATTGCTGCACTGCAACATGCCAGAGTCTACCCGGGTTTGCACCGATGAGCCACCTGTTTTGTTGCAGTGCAGCAAAACAGGGTGAAACCTCTAGGGTGCCGCGAAATGTGCGTGCTATCGAACTGAATTCAGCAGATCTGTTCCATTCCGAATCAGGTGGTGCTCAGTTGATGAGCCGCGTCTCGCCCAGCAGCAGCGATTGCACGCGCGGCAGTTCGTCGCGCCGCACCAGCTCGATCGGGAACGATGCGTTGCGCGCGAGCGGCGCGAAGCTGCGGTCGACGATGCCGGCCGCGCCCAGGTCGGCCAGGGACGCCGACGGGTCGATCGCGCACGACTTGATCAGCACGAGGCGCTCGGCGTTCAGCCGGCGCGCCAGGTCGAGCGCGATGCTGTCGGAGGTGACGTCCCAGTGGGTCTGCGCGTCGGGCGCGTCGCGCAGCAGGTCAAGCGGCAGCCACAGTGCGGTGCGGCCGCGGTGCAGCACACGCCGCAGGTCGGCCTTGGAGGTCGCCATCTCGAGCGCCGGGTTCAGCGCGTGCAGCAGGTAGGCCATCTGCGCCATCGCCAGCACCGCCATGTTGTGTGCCGACAGGTCGTCGAACTGCCAGTGCGCCTGGCTGCGCCGCGCCTCGTCGGCAAAGGCACCGCCGCCGCTGACCAGCATCACCCGCCCGCCGCCGAGCGCCGTCATCAGTTCGAGCCACTGCGGAAGCAGCGGGTCGTCGCGCAGGCTGCCGCCGATCTTGACGACCCACATCAGCGACGCGCTCCGTCCCACAGCGCTGCCACCGCCACCGCCGGCGCGCAGACCTGCGCCCAGGTGGCGGTGCCGGGCGGCGCCGCGTCGTCGAGCCGCGCCACCGTGTCGGCATGGCGCCAGCACGGCCGGCGCGGCGACTCTCCAGCGGCGGCGAGCAGGTCGGGCAGCAGGAAATCGCCGCAGCCGGCGCTGATCACCGGCGCGTCGGGCGGCAGCGGATGCGCGGCGAGCACGCGGCGCAGGTCGGCAGCGATCCGCGCCACCTGCGCCCCGCGCCAGGTGTGCGCCAGCTCGAGCCAGCGCGCCGGCGGCTCGTCGCGCGCGTCCAGGCCGATCATGCGGGCGAGCCGGCGCAGGTGGCATCGGTGTCCTTCGGTCCGCCGTCGGCGCTCGGGTGCGGGTCCTGGGTCGGCGTTCAGGCTGCCGCCGAGCTTCACCACCCACATCGGGCGCTCTCCTCGGCATACAACGAAGCCACGGCCACCGCCGGCGCGCCCACCTGCACCCAGCTTCGCAGCGCCGCGCCGGCCGCGTCGTCGATACGCGCGACCTGAGCGGCGTAGCTCGCCAGGCGCCAGCCGGCCGGCAGCAGCTCGGGCGCGAGGAAAGCGCCGCAGCCGGCGGCCACCAGGGTGGCGTCAGCGCCCAGATCGTGCAGGGCACGCACGCGCTCGAGCTGCTCGCGCAGTTCGGCCAGCTGCGCCTCGCGCCAGGCAGCAGCGAAGGCGTCCCACTGCACGGCGCTGCCATCGCGCTCGTCGAGGCCGATCATGCGTGCCAGCCGCGCGCGCGTATGAAGCGCATCCTTGGGCGCGTTGTCGGCGCTGGCATGCTGGTCGTGCGCCGGGGCCAGCTCGCCGCGCAGGCGATAGACATCGGCCGTGGTCGCGAAGAACTCGTTCATCACGTTGTGCGGCTCGCCCTTCCAGGCGATGCGCCGCGCCAGCGCGCACAGCGGCGTGCGCACCACGCCCTGGTAGACCAGCTCGCCGGTGGCGAGGCGGTGTGCATCGCTGCGGCTCTCGGTGATCACATGGCCGCGGCGGAAGGCGATCAGGTCGGTGGTGGTGCTGCCGATGTCGACCAGCAGCCCGGAGCCGAGGCGCAGCGCGCAGTGCTGCGCGGTGGCCTGCCAGTTGGCCGACGCGATCTCCGCCCAGCGTTCGCCGGCACCGGCGGCATCGCTGAAGCCGCGCTCGCCGGCGTGGAAGTGCAGCGCGCCGGCCGGCAGCGCCTGCGCCAGCAGGCCGGCGATGCGCTGCACGCCGTCGCGCCGGTCGGTGAACAGGTCGACCATCTCGCCGGTCATCGTGACGGCGTGGTCGGCCGCGTCCAGGTCGGGCCAGCGCTCGCGCGCCGCGGCCAGCGCCGCCTGCAGCCGGTCCAGGCCTTGCCAGAGCGGGCAGGCCCACTGCGCCGCATCGAGCACGCGCCCGCGCTCGAGCCGTGCCCCCTTGACGTGCGCGCCGCCGATGTCCCAGCCGATCACCGGCCGATCAGGCGCAGGCATGGACAGGCTCCAGGTCGTGACGGGCCAGCACCTCGCTCGCCAGGTTGCGGCCGAGCCGGGCCGACAGCCCGACGTAGGCGCTGGTCAGGCGCGGGTTGATCTCGATCACCACCGGGCCGCGGCGCGGGTGCCAGACGAGGTCGACGCCGACGTAGCCGCGCAGCCCCGGGATGCTGCGGCCGACCTGGCGGCCGAGTTCGGCCAGCGCCGCGTGCCGAGGGTCGGACGAGGCGATCGCCAGCACGTCGACGCCTTCGAAGGCGAGCCGCCCGTCATCGTCGAGCGCGACCCGCTGGCGGTTGACGCTGAGCAGTTCGGTGTGCGTGGCGCCGCACAGCAGCGACAGGCTCAGCGGCTCGCCGTCCACCCACGGTTCGAGCGAGCTCGGCCGGCCCTGCTGCAGGCGCTGCGCGCGGTCGGCGCGGGCGTCTTCCAGGCGCCAGTGCAGGCGGGTGTCGACCGCGCCGGCGCCGTCCTCCGGCTTGACGACCCAGCGCAGCGCATCGCCGGGCTGCTGGAACGCCAGCGGCGTGCACAGCCCGCGGCCGGCCAGCCGGCGCAGCGTGGCCTGCTTGCCGCTGGCGACCATGATCGCCGCGTGGTCGCAGCCGATCCAGCGCTCGTCGCCGACGATGCGTTGCAGGCGCCCGAGGAGCTGGCCGGTCTCCGGCGCGACGATCCAGACGGCGTCGTGCTGGGCCGCCTGCCGCGCGACATGCTCGAAGCACGTCTCGCCGGGCCGCGGCGCAGCGGCGAACGTGCCGGCCGGAACCGTGTCGCCGGCAGCGGCCACCGCGACGCTGACGGCACAATCGCCGACCCGCGCCAGGTCCGCCGCGAGGGCGTCGCGCATCGCCCGGCCCTCGGCGGCCAGGCTGCCGCCGGCATCGGGTGCTCCGCCGGCGCTCAGATGTTCATAGACCCACACCCGCTTCATGAGATGTCTCCGTTGCCTGCTGTCGTTGTCGTGGCTGCCGTCGATTGCGTCGTGCCGGCCGTCGCCTGGGTCTGCCCGGTGAATCCGCGATGACCGTGATCCCGGTGATCGACCTGCTGGCCGGGCAGGTGGTGCGCGCGGTGCGCGGCGACCGCCGCCGCTACCGCCCGATCGTCTCGCCGCTGTGCGGCCGCAGCGACCCGCCGGGCGTCGCCGCCTGCCTCGCCGCGCACACCGGATCGGCCCGGCTGTACGTGGCCGACCTCGACGCGCTGATGGGCGGCGTGCCGCAACTCGACGTGATCCGCGCGCTGCTGGAACAGGACCCTGCGCGCGAGCTGTGGCTGGACGCTGGCGTGGCCGACGCCGCCGCGGCACGCGCGCTGTTCGATGCGCTGGGCCCGCTGGCCGCGCGGTTGGTGCCGGTGTTCGGCAGCGAATCGCTGCGCTCGCGCGAGGCGCTGGCCGGTTGCCTGGAGGCCGCCGGCCGCGATCGCGCGGTGCTGTCGCTCGACCGCCGCGACGGCGCGCGTCTCGACCCGGCCGGTTGCTGGGACGCGCCGGAACTGTGGCCGGCGCGGGTGATCGTGATGACGCTCGAGCGCGTCGGCGCCGACAGCGGGCCCGACCTCGACACCCTGGCCGAGGTGCGCCGGCGCGCGCCGCAGGCCTTCCTGGTCGGTGCCGGCGGCATCCGCCACGCCGCGGACCTGGCCGCGGCCGAGGCCGCCGGCGCCGGTGCCTGGCTGGTGGCCAGCGCGCTGCACGACGGCCGGCTGCCGCCGGCACATCGCGACAAGCACGCGCCGGGCTGAGCGCAAAGGGCGGACACGCTGGCGGACGGACGGACGACCTGCACCCATGCCGCGCCCGGCCTCGCCGCATTCAGCACGGCAGAGGGCGCCACTTCCACGCCGCGCATCGGCGGCCGCCCGTCGACGCTCGACGACGCGGTGGCCGCCGCCGCGGCGCTGCTCGCCGCGAGCCGGCAGCCGTTGATCGGCGGCCTGGGCACCGACGTGTCCGGCGCGCGCGCGCTGTACCGCCTCGCCTGCGCCACCGGCGCGATCAGCGACGCGGCAGGCAGCGGCCCGCTGATCCAGGGCCTGCGCGCGCTGCAGGACCGCGGCGGCTTCACCACCACGCTGGCCGAGGTGCGCACGCGCCGAGCTCATCGTCTTCTTCGGCGACCCGGGCGTGAACGCGGCCGACCTGCTGCGCCGCGCCGGCCTGGCCGACGGGGGCCGGCCGGCGGCCCGGATCGTCGTCGTCGGCGCCGGGACGCCGGCGGACGCGGCGGCCGCCGCCGGCGCCACGCCGGTGGACTCGCTGCCCTGGCACGAAGACGTTTTCGCCAGCGCCGCGCTGCTCGCCGCGCTGGTCGACCGCCGCGCGGTGCACGGCGCGCGCGAGGCGGCGCCCGGGCTGGTCGCGCTGGCCGAGCGGCTGCACGCGTCGCGCTACACGGTGATCGTCTGGGACGCGGCGGCGCTGCCGGCGCAGGGCGCCTTGGTGATCGAGGCCTTGCAGCGCGTGATCGCCACGCTGAACCGCACGACGCGCGCGGCGGCGTTCCCGATCGGCCTGGGCGCGCCGGCAGCCACCGCGAACCAGGTGCACGCCTGGCTGTCGGGCCTGCCGCTGCGCACGCGCGTCGGGCCGCGCGGGCTCGAACACGAGCCGCTGTGCTTCGATGCCGCCCGGCTGCTCGCCGGCGGCGCGGTCGACGCGCTGCTGTGGGTGGCGAGCTTCGGTCTGACGCCTGGGTTGCCCGCGCTGCCGGCGTCCGCACGCCTGCCGCGCGTCGTGCTCGCCCACCCGGCCTTCGATGCCGGCGACGAATCGGACGGCGCGGTGTTCATCCCGGTGTCGACGCCCGGCGTCGGCACGCCCGGCCATCTGTTCCGCACCGACGGGGTGGTGCTGTTGCCGCTGCACCCGATCGACCCCGACGCGACCGACCCGCTGCCGACCGTGGCGGACGTCGCCGCGCGCATCGAGCGGAAACTCCTGGAGATGGCGCGATGACGACCGTCCTGCTGCGCGGCGGCCACCTCGTCGACCCGACCGATGCCACGCTGCCGGCCGGCGGCGCCGCGCGCGATGTCTGGCTGCGCGGCGGCCGCATCGTGCCGCCGCCCGCCGACGGCGCGCCGCCCGACGAGACCGTCGACGCCGCCGGCTGCCTGCTGATGGCCGGGACGGGATCGACCTGCACACCCACATCGGCGGCGGCAAGGTCAACCTCGCCCGGCTGCTGCTGCCGGAGGACCACCGCCGCGGCGCCGAGCCGCTGGCGCTGCCGGCGGACCGCTGCAGTTCCGGTCCTGCGGCGGCTGCACGCCCGGCACGCTGGCCACCGGCTACCGCTATGCCGAGATGGGCTACACGGCGGCCTTCGAGCCGGCGATGGTGGCGGCCAACGCGCGCCATGCCCACATGGAAATGGGCGACGTGCCGATCCTCGACCACGGCGCCTACGTGATGCTCGGCAACGACGAGCTGTTCCTGCAGATGCTCGCCGAGGGCCAGGATTTCGAGCGCCTGCGCGACTACATGGCCTGGACGATCCACGCCACGCGCGCGATGGGCGTGAAGGTCGTCAACCCGGGCGGCATCTCGGCCTTCAAGTTCAACCAGCGCAAGCTCGACGTCGACGAAGACCACGTGCACTGGCGCGTCACGCCGCGGCAGGTGGTGCGCACGCTGGCGCGCGCGGTACACGAGCTCGGCCTGGCGCACCCGCTGCACATCCACGGCAGCAACCTGGGCGTGGCCGGCAACATCGAATCCACGCTCGCCACCATCGACGCGCTCGACGGCCTGCCCGGCCACCTGACGCACATCCAGTTCCACGCCTACGGCCGCGAGGGGCCGAAGAAGTTCTCGTCGGCCGCCGCGCGGCTGGCCGAGGCGGTGAACGCGCACCCGAACGTCAGCATCGACGTCGGCCAGATCATGTTCGGCCAGACCGTCACCGCCTCCGGCGACACGATGCGCCAGCATGCCAACGCCGGCCTGGCGTCGCCGCGCAAGTGGATCGGCGCCGACATCGAGGGCGACGCCGGCTGCGGCGTGGTGCCGTTCCGCTACCGCGAGGCGAGCTACGTGAACGCGCTGCAGTGGGCGATCGGGCTCGAGATCTTCCTGCTCGTGAAGGACCCGTGGCGCGTGGTACTGACCACCGACCACCCGAACGGCGGCCCGTTCACCACCTACCCGCACCTGATCCGGCTGCTGATGGACAAGGGCTTCCGCGACGAGCAGCTGGCGAAGCTGCACCCCGACGTGGCGGCCAACTCGGCGCTGAAGTCGATCGACCGCGAGCTGACGCTCGACGAGATCGCGGTGATGACGCGCGCCGGCCCGGCGCGGCTGCTCGGCCTGGCCGACCGCGGCCACCTGCGCCCGGGTGCCGCGGCCGACATCGCGGTGTACCGCCGGCAGGCCGACCCGGAGGCCCAGTTCACGCTCGCCGAGCGCGTCTACAAGGATGGCGTGCTGGTCGCTCAGGCCGGCCGCATCGTTGCCACGCCGGCGGGCGGCACGCATTTCGTCGAGCCCGAGTACGACCGTTCGATCCAGTCGCTGATCCGCCGCCACGGCGAGCGCCACGGCTCGGTTGCCTTCGCGAACCAGATGATCGGCCGTGACGAGCTGTGCGCCTGCTGCAACGGCGGCCGGCTGCTGCCGGCGGCCTGCTTCCAGGGGGCGGCGTGATGGGCGCCTCGATCGAGCAACGCGGCGTCACGATCGACGACAGCTTCGCCGAGGCCTTCCCGATGAAGGCGACGCGGCTCGTCATCACCGCGCACACGCCCGACTGGGCGCGCCACGCGGCGGTGGCCGCCACCGGCTTCGCCACCTCGGTGATCGCCTGCGGCTGCGAGGCCGGCATCGAGCGCGAGTTGGGCACCGGCGAGACGCCCGACGGCCGGCCGGGCGTGGCGGTGCTGATCTTCTCGATGTCCGGCAAGGAGCTGGCCAAGCAGGTCGAGCGCCGCGTCGGCCAGTGCGTGCTGACCTGCCCGACGACGGCGGTGTTCTCCGGCCTCGCCGGCGGCGAGCCGATCGCGCTGGGCAAGAACCTGCGCTTCTTCGGCGACGGCTGGCAGATCAGCAAGATGATCGCCGGCACCCGCTACTGGCGCGTGCCGGTGATGGACGGCGAGTTCGTCGCCGAGGAAACCACCGGCGTCACCAAGGCTGTCGGCGGCGGCAACCTGCTGCTGCTGGCGCGCGACACCGACAGCGCGCTCGCGGTGGCCGAGGCCGCGGTGGCCGCGATGAAGCGCCTGCCCAACGTGATCATGCCGTTCCCGGGTGGCGTGGTGCGCTCGGGCTCGAAGGTCGGCAGCAAGTACGCAAGCCTGTCGGCATCGACCAACGACGCCTTCTGCCCCAGCCTGTTCGGGCTGGTCGCGAAGACCGAACTCACCCCCGACGTGCGCTGCGTGATGGAGATCGTGATCGACGGACTGACCGAGGCCGACGTGGCCGCCGCGATGCGCGACGGCATGCGCGCCGCGCTCGACATCGGCGCCGCCGGCGGCCTGGTGCGCATCTCCGCCGGCAACTACGGCGGCAAGCTCGGGCCTTACCACTTCCATCTGCGCAAGCTGCTGGGCGATGGGGGCGAGGCATGAGCGGCGCCGGGCCGCTCCCAGGTGCTCATCCCGGAGCGCAGGGCGAGGAGGGTCGGCCAGTGAGCGGTTCCGCGGGTTGGCGGTTGACGCTCGCGCAGCCGCCCGCGCTGCGCATCGACCTGCGCGGCATCACGCCCGGTGCGCTGGCGGGGCTCTCGGCCGACGAGGTGCTGCGCCTGCCGGTCGGCTGCGGCCGCATGCTGCTGCCGCTCGGCGAGTTCTTCCGCGCCGAGCCGATCGACGCGCCCGAACTGCGCCTCGAAGGCGACCTGTCGCGCGTCGACCGCATCGGCTGGCAGATGGACGGCGGCCGGCTGGTCGTCGACGGCCCGGCCGGCGACTACGCCGGTGCGGGGCTGCGCGGCGGCGAACTGATCGTGCACGGCGACGCCGGCGACCTGGCCGCTTGCGAAATGGCGGGCGGCACGCTGGAGATCCACGGCAAGGTCGGCGATTTCGCTGCCAGCACGCTGCCCGGCAGCATGGACGGCATGCGCGGCGGCCGCTTCACGGTGCGCGGCAGCGCCGGCGCGCGCTTCGGCGACCGCATGCGCCGCGGTACCGCGCTGGTGTTCGGCGACGTCGGCGACTTCTGCGCGTCGCGCCTGGTGGCCGGCACGATCGCGATCGGCGGCGCTGTCGGCGCGCACTCGGGCTACGGCATGCGCCGCGGCAGCGTGGTGTTCGCCACCGCGCAGCCCGACATCCCGATGACTTTCGCGCCGGCGCTGGTCGACGCGGCCGTGTTCTGGCAGCTGCTGTCGCGCGACCTCGCCACCAGCGGCGGCCCGTTCGCCGGCCTGCCGGCGCGGCGCATCCGGCGCCACCTCGGCGACCTGTCGGCCGACGGGCGCGGCGAGCTGGTCGTCGTGCTTTGACGCCCCTCGAGCCGCCTGCCGGCGCGCGGACCGCCACCCCGGAATCGCTCCAACCCCGAACCGACCCCTGACGGAAACCGTCCCATGACCACCAGCTACCTCTTCCACGCCGGCGAAGCCACCGTGCTCGCCGCCGACGGCCAGTTCACCGACGCGATGCCCGAGATCCTGATAGGCCGCACCGACGGCCCGGTCGGCCAGGCCTTCGCGAACATGATGGCGCAGAGCAAGGGCCACACCGCGATGTTCGCGATCCGCGCCTGCAACCAGCTCGTGCGCCCGGCGACGATCATCGTGCCCAAGGTGACGCTGAAGGACGTGGCCAACATCGACCTGTTCGGCGGCGTCGTCCAGTCGGCCACCGCCGATGCGGTGGTCGACTGCCTGATCGACGGCACGATCCCGAAGGACGTGGCCAACGACCTGTGCATCATCAGCCTGGTCTGGATCGACCCGCGCTGCGCCAAGGACCCGAACCTCGACAAGCGCGACATGTACCGGACCAACCACGAGGCGACGAAACTGGCGATCCGTCGCGCGCTGAACAACGAGCCGAGCGTCGACGAGCTGATCGCCAACCGCCACAAGATCAAGCACGACATGGACGACTGGCTTCGCCGCCTGGCCGGGCCTGCGGAGAGCCCCATGGACAGCGTGTTCGCCCTGCTCGACGACCGCGACGCGACGCCGGAGCGGCCGACCAGCCGGCTCTACACCGGCTTCGCGCGCGAGCACCGCTGCACCGACCCGGCGACGCTGGATGCCACCTGGGCCGCCGCCGACGCCGACCTGCGCGCCGGCCTGCACGCGGTGCTGCTGGCCGACTACGAATGGGGCGCGAAGCTGCTGCACGCCGGCGATGCGCGGCTGCCGCCCGACGATCGCTCGGCGCTGCGGCTGCTGATGTTCCGCCTGCTGCAGCGCCTGTCGCACGACGCGGCCGGCGCCGAGTTCGCCGGGCGCGAGGGCCGCGCCGAGCCCGGGCCGGCCGGCACGCTGGCGCTGCGGGCGAGCGTCGACCGCGAGGCCTTCGTCACCGCGATCGGCCGCATCCATGAGGCGATCCGCGACGGCGAGACCTACCAGGTCAACTACACCTACCGGCTGACCGGCGAAGCGCTGGGCGATCCGGTGGCGCTGTACCGGCGCCTGCGCGCGCGCCAGCCGGTGGCCTACGGCGCGCTGGTCGCGCTGCCGCCGGGTGAGGCCGGAGCGAACGGCGCCGCGGGGCCGGGCGGCGCGCCCGAGTGGGTGCTGTCCTGCTCGCCCGAACTGTTCCTGCGCCACGAGGCCGGCGGGCTGACCGCGCGGCCGATGAAGGGCACCGCCTCGCGCATCGCCGCACCCGAGGCTGACAGCGAGACCGCGCGCCACCTGTCGATCGACATCAAGAACCGCGCCGAGAACCTGATGATCGTCGACCTGCTGCGCAACGACCTCGGCCGCGTCGCGCGGACGGGCTCGGTGCGCGTGCCCGAGCTGTTCTCGATCGAGCCGTACTCGACCGTGTTCCAGATGACCTCGACCGTGCAGGCGCGGCTGCGGCCGGAGGTGGCGCTGCCCGCGCTGCTGCGCGCGGTGTTCCCCTGCGGCTCGATCACCGGCGCGCCCAAGCACCACACGATGGAGCTGATCGCCGGGCTGGAGAGCACGCCGCGCGGGCTGTACTGCGGCGCGATCGGCTGGGTCGACGCGCCGTCCGGCGACGCGCGCTGCGGCGACTTCTGCCTCTCGGTGGCGATCCGCACGCTGACGCTGGGCGCCGAGTCCGGCGGCCTGCGCCCGGCGCGGCTGGGCATCGGCGCCGGCATCGTGCAGGACAGCCGTGCCGACGACGAGTACGACGAATGCCGGCTCAAGGCGCGCTTCCTGACCGGGCTGGATCCCGGATTCGAGCTGTTCGAGACGATGCGCGCCGAGCCCCGGCACGCCGCCGGCCGGCACGTGCCGCGGCTGGAACGGCACCTCGACCGGCTGGCGCGCAGCGCCGCAGCGCTGGGTTTCGGCTTCGACCGCGAGGAGGCGCGCGCCTGCGTCGATGCCGCGCTGCGCGAAGCACCGGCCGAAGCAGGCTCGCTGCGCCTTCGTCTCGCCCTGCGCCACGATGGCCGCCTGACCTGGACGCGCGCAGCGCTCGCGCCGCTGGGCGATCCGGCCGGCCCGGCCGACGCGCCGGTCGGCCTGCTGATCGCGCCGGAGCGCCTGCCCATCGCGCGCCCGCTGGCCGGGCACAAGACCACGCTGCGTGCCGACTACGACGCCGGCATCCGCGCGGCGGAGGCCGCCGGTGCCTTCGACAGCCTGTTCTTCCGCGCCGACGGCCGGTTGGTCGAAGGCGGCCGCAGCAACGTGCTGCTGCGCCTGGACGGCCGCTGGTGGACGCCGCCGCTGGCCGACGGCGCGCTGCCCGGCGTGATGCGCGCGGCGCTGTTCGACGACCCGGCCTGGAACCTGGCCGAACGCACGCTGGACGCGACGGACCTGCGCCGCGCCGAGGCGATCGCCGTCTGCAATGCGCTGCGGGGTGTGTTGCCGGCCCGGCTGCTGGACGGCGCCGCGGCCGTGGCGACGCCGGCGGCCCGTGCGGCGGCGTGACGCCGCGTGACACCGCGTGACATCGCGTGCCCCCCGATGAAACGGCCCGGCCGCGCGTGACGCGGCCCGATACCGCCGGCGGACCGGCGCTGGCGCTGTTCGACCTCGACCACACGCTGCTGCCCGGCGACAGCGGCATGCTCTTCACCGCCTGGCTGGAATCGCGCGGGCTGCTTCCGGCGGGTGCCGAGGCGTGCTACCTGGCCGCCTGCCAGGCGTATGTCGACGGCCGGCTGGACGTGCCCGGGCTGCACCGGGCGCTGCTGCTGCCGCTGGCCGCGGTCGGCGCTTCCCGCATCGCCGGCGCCGCGGCGGAGTTCGCCGACACGCTCGACGCATGCTGGCGACCGGCGATGCGTGAGCGCGTTGCCGCGCACCGCGCGGCGGGCGACCTGTGCGCGATCGTCACCGCCACGTCGCGCCCGGTGGCTGAGCCGTTCGCGCGCGCGCTCGGCGTGGCGCTGGTTGCGACCGAGCCGGCGCGGAGCGGGCTGCAGGATTCCGCGATGGGCGGCCGTGGTGCCGGCAGCGATTCCGCCGACGCCGCTGCCATCGCCGCCCGAACCGCCAGAGTCTCCCCGGCGGCCCGCATCGCGTTCCCGACCTGGAACGGCGAGATCGACGGCACGCCCTGCCACGGCCCGCACAAGCCGGCGCACGTGGCGCGCTGGCTGGCGCGCGCGGGTCATCCGCCGATCGCCGCCTTCCGCCGGAGCTGGTTCTATTCCGACGCCGCCGGCGACCTGCCGCTGCTGCGCTGCGTGACCGACCCGGTGGCGGTGGCGCCGGATGCGCGGCTGCGTGCGGTGGCGGTCGGCGAGGGCTGGACGGTCATCGAGGGCTGACGGCCGAACGCCCGCCCGGCGCGCTCGCCCCCGCCGCGGCAGCGGGCAGCCCGAACTCGCGCCGCTGCTCCGGCGTCGGGCCGCGGCCGCGCAGCAGCCAGCTCGCATAGCGATCGAACATCTCGCGCGACAGCGGCAGCAGCATCGGCTGATCGCTGCGTTCCTCCAGCATCAGCAGCGAACCTCCAGCGACGAATCCAAAATCGGCTCCGCCGCCGGTGAGCGGCCACTTCAGCACCGTGCGGCGGGTCGCCAGATCGAGCACGCGCAGCCGGTCAGCCTCGCCCTCGCCCTCGCTTCCCACGAAGGCGAGCCAGCGGTCGTCACTGCTGAAGCGCGGAGCCGGGTAGGGCCTTGCCTGCAGGGCCAGCGGCGGATGCGCGCCTCGGCTGTCGTGCAACATGGCCTGGCCGTTCGACAACGGCGGTCGCAGCTCAAACCGGCCGGACGCGCTGCGCGCGAGCGGCCGCGACGCAGACGCCGCGTCGTCGCGCGCCTCCGGCACCGGTCGCGCCTGACGCAGGTCGGCAGCGCTGATGCTGCGGCCGGCGGCGAGGGTCCATTCGAAGCGCGCCGCCGGTCCGGCCAGGCCCGGCACCTCGCCCGGGCGCACGCGGCGCGTGGCGGTGAGGCGGCGCCCGTCGCCGCTGATCGACAAGGTGGAGAACGAATCGATCGGCATGTCGACCACGCGGCCGGTGGGGACCAGCCGGTCGCGCTGGACGGCGAAGGCTTCCACC
>JBGAMJ010000124.1:0-16264 GCA_044223035.1 Piscinibacter sp. | reverse complement strand
GCCGACGGGAGCTGGTCGGTGCGGCGCAGCAGGCCGACCGGCTCGTCCGGCGTGATCTCGATCGGCAGCCGCGCCAGCGTGCCGGCGTCCAGGTCGGGCAGCGCGGCGCTGCGCGGCGTGAACCACAGGTGGCTGCCGATCTGCACCAGCGTGCGCGCCAGCGAGGTTTCCAGCGTCTCGACCAGCCCGGCGCGCGGCGCCAGGCCGCGGCTGGCGAGGTAGCCATCGACCACCTGGCGGATCAGCGTGCCCGGCAGCGGCAGCACGAACGGATGGTCGGCCAGTTCGGCGCCGAGCTCGCGCCCGCGCGCCAGCAGCGGGTGCGCCGGGCGCACCACCACGATCATCGGCTCGGCGTACAGGTGCTCGAAGGTCAGGCCGGCCATCGCGTCGGGGTCGGAGAGGCGGCCGATCACCACGTCCAGCTCGCGCCGGCGCAGCAGCTCGACCAGCTCGGCATTGCGCCCGCCCTGCACCCGCACCGCCGCGCCGGCGCGCTCGCCCGCGTAGGCCTGCAGCACACGGGCGACGAAGGGTGCGACCGAGGGCAGCACGCCGATGCGCAGCGCCGCCTCGTCGGCGCCGTGCACGACGCTGTCGACCGCCTGCGCGAGCGCGTTGACGCTGGCGTTGGCGTGCAGCAGGAAGACCTCTGCCTCGGGCGTCAGCCGCGCGCCCTTGCGCCCGCGCTCGAACAGCGGCGTGCCGAGCAGTTCCTCGAGTTCGTTCAGCGTCTTGGTGACCGCCGGCTGCGTGACCGACAGCGCCTGCGCCGCCCCGCGCAGCGTGCCCAGCCGCGCGATCGCCAGGAAGCACTGCAGGTGGCGCAGGCGGATCCGCCCGAGGATCGTGGCGTGGCCGGTCGGCGTGCCGGGGCGGGCGTGCATGGTGCGACGGATTCTAGGAGGCGGCGTCGCGCGCGTCGGTGGCCCGCGCGATGCGCCACAGCGGCAGCGCGTCGTCGTCACCATCACCGTTGCCGCGGTTGTCGGCGGAAGCTGCCGCGGGGTCGTCGCGGCGGGTGCCGGCAGCCGGCGGCACACCGCGCGGCCCGGCGCGGCGCAGCACGTTGCGCCGCACCGGCTGCGGCGCGGCGCGGCCGCCGTGGTCGAGGTTCCAGCCTTCGGTGGCGCGCACCAGCGTGCTCGATTCGATCAGGGTCGGCCCGAGGCGGCGGCGTGCCGCGTCGACGACGATCGCCTCGCACTGGGCGGCGCTCAGCAGGCCGGTCAGCTCGCTCCAGCGCTGGCAGACGCGCTCGTCGTCCCACGCGTCCTCGACCGCCCAGCGGCTGTGCAGCGCGTCGCCGCGGCGCAGCGTCTCCAGCACGCGCGGCAGCAGCGCGTGGAAGAAGGTCAGCAGCGCGTGGCGTGCGGCGGCGCCGGGCATCATCGATTCGAGCACGCGCAGGCGCGCGCTCCAGCCCGGCGCCAGCACCTGCCGGCACAGCAGCGCCTGCAGCGCCTGCACCGGGTTGAACAACTGCAGCCGGTTCGGCGGCAGCAGGTGCATCGGCAGCCGGCGCACCTCGTCGTGCGGCAGCGTCTCGACGAAGCTGCAGAGCACGGCGAGGCGGCGCCAGCCGGCGGGGGTGAGGGTGTCTGCCGGGGCGGCGTTCGACGCCATCGCGGACTGCTGGCGCGCCAGCTGCAGTGCCGCGCGATGGTCCAGCGCGCCCTTGGCACGCTGCGCGGCGGTACCGACCATCGCGAGGTTGCCGGCGGCATAGCCGGCCGTGTGGCGCACCCGCACGTTGCTGCCGCCGCCGTGCAGCGGCGCGCGGCTGATCGGGCAGTGTGCGACCTCGATCTGGCGCAGGAAGTTGGGCGTGACGCGCAGCGGCTCGACCTGCACGCCGCGCAGCCACGCGTCCAGCCGCAGTTGCAGCCAGCGGCGCACCGGGGGCGTGGCCGCCAGCGTGCGCGCGCCATGGGTGGCGCGCCCGGCGAGCAGGCCGTCGCGCAGCGGCGATGCGGCCTGCGCCCACGGCGCCGGCGGCTCGACGCCGTGGCGCGCGTGGTCCCAGCCCAGTTCGAAGCCGGTCACGGTGTCGGCTCGAGCGGGCGTCGGCGCCGTACCGCCCGGGGCGGCGGAGCGCCCCGGCTCGATCGGGATCGCGATCGACGCGGCGGCGGCGCTGCGGCGATCCGCGGCGCGGTTCGTCGCGCGGTCCGTGGCGTGGTCCATCGATCGGTCGGTGGCCGCGGCGAAGGCGGCGGGGACGATGCGGAACGGGGCGGTCGGACGGGTGTCGGCGATCATGGCGGCTCCTGACGGGTCGTCGCGCAGCGGCGACGGTGATGCCAGTGTGCGGGCCGGGTGGCTCATGGCGTGAGCCTGTCGAATCGGCTGCGCGAAGCGGGCGCAATGCGGGCCCGAAACCGGCATGAAGCAGGCGCCACGTCGCCGTGGACAGGCGCCGCGACGTGGCGTCGAGGCCACGCCGCACCGGGTGATCACCGGTGGCTCACGCCATGAGCCAGTGGCAGGATGCGGTTCGACGGAGGACGCGATGGACCGGACCGAACGCTTCTACAAGATCGAGCTGCTGTTGCGCAGCCGCGGCTGCGTGTCGTTCGAGGCGCTGCTCGGCGAGCTGTCGGTCTCGCGCGCCACGCTCAAGCGCGACCTGCAGTACCTGCGCGACCGCATGGCCGCGCCGATCGTCTACGACCGCGACGACAACGGCTACCGCTTCGAGGCCAACGGCGGCGCCGCCAAGGGCCGGCAGGAACTGCCCGGCCTGTGGTTCAGCGAGAACGAGATCCACGCGCTGCTGACGATGCACCAGCTCGCCGCCGGGCTCGACGACGACGGCGTGCTCGCCCGCCACCTGCAGCCGATGATGGAGCGGCTGCAGGGCATGCTGGGCACCGACGAGGCGGAGGCGCGCCAGCTGCGCCGCCGCGTCAAGATGATCTCGACCGCGCGTCGGCGCGCGCCGAGCCGCCACTTCGAGCTGATCGGCAGCGCGCTGGTGCACCGGCAGCGGATCTGGCTGCGCTACTTCAAGCGCAGCGACCGCAGCACCAGCGAGCGCGAGGTGTCGCCGCAGCGCCTGGTGCACCACCGCGGCACCTGGTACCTGGACGCGTGGTGCCACGCCAGCGACGGCTTGCGCCGTTTCGCGCTCGACGCGGTGCAGTCGGCGCGCGCGCTGCCGGCGAAGGCGCGCAACGTGGCGGTGAAGGACCTGGAAGCGAGCCTGGACGCCGGCTACGGCATCTACGGCGGCAGCGGCGCGGCGCTGGAATGGGCGACGCTGGTGTTCGAGCCCGATGCGGCGCAATGGGTGTCGCACGAGGAATGGCACCCGCAGCAGAAGGCGCGCTGGCTGGACGACGGCCGCTACGAACTGCAGGTGCCGTACACGGACCCGACCGAGCTCACGATGGACATCCTGCGCCACGGCGACAGCGTGGTGGTGCAGGGCGACGGCGCGCTGGCGCGGCTGGTGCGGCGCCGGCTGGCGTCGGCGCTGGCGGCGTATCGGTGATGCGCCGGCCGCGATGCGCCGAGGGTGAGGCGTCGCCGTTGGCGTCTCGCGGAGGGCGCGCCGGCCGCGGTGCCACGCGGCGGGTGGCGCGAGCGCGAGCCCGCCCCCCTGTCTATGGCGCCCGGCGCGGGTTCTCGAGGAAGAAGCGCAGCATCTCGCGGCTGGCGTCCGGCCCGCTCGGGTCGGCATAGCTGCCGCTCGGATCGCCGCCGGACCAGCCGTGGCCGGCACCGTGGATCAGCCACAGCTCGGCGCGCACGCGCTCGTCCGGCGTGCGATAGGTGGTGCGCTTGTAGCTGCGGCCGCCGCCCAGGTCCGTGCTGGCGTGGCTGACCTCGACGCCGGCCTCGTCGGCCGCACCGGCCTCGGCCGGGCGCAGCAGCGTGTCGACGATGCGCTCGCCGTTGAGCGGGTGCACGGTGGTGTCGGCGTCGCCGTGGAAGACGATGGCCGGCGCGGCGCGCAGCGCCGTCTCGTGCGGCGGCGCAACTGTCGGGGGGGCGCGCCGGGGCGTGTCCGGCTTGCCCTGCTTCATCGCCGCCAGCGCCGAGCCCAGGTCGTGCGCCGCGCGGTGCGGCAGGCCGGAATGCACGCCGATCGCGGCGTACAGGTCGGCGTATTCGTGGCCGAGGATGGACGCCATCGCACCGCCGGCGGACAGCCCGGCCACATAGACCCGGTCCGGGTCGACCGGCAGCAGGCGCATCACGTGCCGCGTCATGCCGGCGATCAGCGACGGTTCGCCGCGGCCGCGCTGCTGGTCGGCCGGGCGGAACCAGTTCCAGCAGTTGGACGAGTTGGCGCGCGGCACCTGCGCCGGGTAGAGCACGACGAAGCCGTGCTGCCGGGCGAGTTCGTTCATGCGCGTGCCGGCGGCGAAGTCGTCCGGGTTCTGCGTGCAGCCGTGCAGCATCACCAGCAGCGGTACCGGCCGCTCGGGAGCGGCGGCCACGTCGGCCGGCACGAACAGCTTGTAGGCGCGCGTGCCGGCCTCGTTGGTGTAGCTGCCGTCGTCGAAGCGGTGCTCGCGCAGCGCGCGAGCGGCCTCGTCGAGGGGGGCGGCGTCTGTGTCGGTGTCCGTGTCCGCGCCGGTGCGGTGGTCGCTGCGGGCTTCGCCGCGCGCCGGTTCGAGCGTGTCGGCCATGACCTCGACATCGGCGGCGCCGGCCGCAGCCGCGGATTCCGGCGTGCGTGCGGCCGATCGGCCGGCGGAAGGCTGGGGCGATCCGGGTGCCGGCCGGTCGGCCGCGGGCCGGCGTTCGCCGGAGACGTCGGGCACCTCGCGCACGAGGCCGTCGAGGATGTCGGAGTCGTTGGCCGCCGCGGGCGTGCCCGTGCCGGGGCCGCGCGGGGGCCGCGGCGACGCCAGCCCGGCGCTGGCGAGCGCGCGCTGGATGGTGTCGGTCGCGTCTTGCAGGCGGCCGCTCTGGGTCAGGCGTGACGCGCGCTCGAGGAGACGCGCGAACAGGGACTTCATGGGGGATCCAGGGACTGGGGGAGAGGCGGTGCGGCCGGCGGCGTCAACGCATCCGGTCGGCGAGGGCCGCCTTGACTTCGGGGCTGGCGTAGAGCGCCCCGAGCACGACGATCGAATCGATGGTGGCGCGCGCCAGTTCGGGCGGCACGTCGTGCGCGATGCTGGCCATGCCGAGCACGCGCACGTGCAGGCGCTGGCCCGCGGCTTGCATCGCTTCGAGGTCGGCGCGGCTGTAGTGGTGCAGGCCGAGCATCAGCGTCTTGCGGGCCACCGTCTGCTTCACCGCCTCGCTGTGCTGCAGCAGCTGCTGGCGGATCGCGTTGCGGATGAAGTCGGTGCGGTTCGAATAGAAGCCCTCCTTCACCAGCAGGTCGATCTGGCCCAGGTCGACGAAACCGAGGTTGATCGTGATCTTCTCGGCGTCGGGCGCCGGGCGGACGACCTGCAGGGGGCGTTGAGGGGATGAACCAGCCATGGGCCATCCTAGCACCATCCCCTTGGATGGTTTTAGGGGCTGACCCTGACTCCGGCAGGGGCGGAGGGCGCCGCCGTGGGCCGCCTCGCCTCCGTCCGGCCGCCATTGGCGGCGCCCGGGCGCGGCGGGTGTCCCGCAACGAAACACGGGTGGGCGGCTTCGCCTAGCATCGCGCGTTCCGTGAATCCCCCGAGGACCGTGCCGATGAAAGCAATCTGGAAGGGCGTCGTGGTCGCCGAGAGCGACGACACCGTGGTGGTCGAGGGCAACCACTATTTCCCCGAGGCCAGCCTCAAGCGCGAATACCTGACCTTCAGCAACCACCGCACGAGTTGCCCGTGGAAGGGCCAGGCGCGCTACCACAGCCTGATGGTGAACGGCGACCTGCACCCGGACGCCGTCTGGTACTACCCGGAGCCGCTGGACGCGGCGGCGCAGATCAAGGGCCGGGTGGCGTTCGCGCGGGGCGTCACGGTGGAGGAGTGAGCGCCTGACGCGGGCCGGGCGCCGCGCCCGCGCCGGCACGAAGGCGGTCCCGCCGCGCCGCCGTCACAGCATCTCGTCGGGCGCGAACGGCGCCAGCAGCTTCAGCGCCACGCGCAGCCAGAGGTCGGTGCCGGGATCGGCGCTGTCCGGCTCGGCGGCCACGGCGGCGCCGGATGCTCCGGGCGGCCGCCAACGAAGCTGGCCGGATTCAACGAGCTCGACCCGGTAGCAGGCCTCGGCCTCCAGCCGGTCGAACAGCGCGCCGAGTTCGGCGCCCAGCGCGTCGCTGCCGACCAGCACGCCGAGCTCGGTGTTCAGCGTCCGCGAGCGCGGGTCGAGGTTCATCGATCCGACCAGCGACAGGCGCCGGTCCACGATCACCGCCTTGGCGTGCAGCCGCGACTGGCGGGTGCCGAACGAGGAGCCGAGGCCGATGTGGTCGCGGCGGCCGCTCGGCTGCAGTTCGTCGATCGTCACGCCCAGCCGCAGCAGCGCCTCGCGGTAGCGCGAGTAGCCGATGTGCACCAGCGGCGCGTCGCTGGAGGCGAGCGAGTTGGTCAGCACCCGCACCGCCACGCCGCGGCGGCGCAGCTCCGCGAACAGCGCCATGCCGCGCGGCCCGGGCACGAAGTAGGGCGAGATCAGGATCGCCTCGCGCTGCGCCGAGCGCAGCAGGCCCTCGAGGTCGTCGGCGAGCGTCTCGTCGGGCGCCGGCTCGCCGTCGTTCTCGGTCTTGCTTGGCCGGTCGGCCAGCACGCGCATCGGCGCCCAGGTGAGCGCCATGCGGCCACTGGCGAGCTCTTGCGGGAGCGTGCTCTGCGGATCGACGGTGGACGCTGCCGACGCTGCCGACGCTGGCGGCGCGGCGCTGGCCGGGGCGCCGGGGCGGGTGTCGGACCGCGCTTCGGCTCGGGGCTCCGGCTTCGCAACGTCCACCGGACCGGACGCGGGAGCCGCGGCCGCCGCGGGCGCGAGGAACAGCGCGGCCGGGTAGGCGAGCGGGCTGTTCCAGAAGCCGTCGAACGAGCGCGAGAGCTGGCGCACCGCGGGGCCGCCGATCAGCAGGTCGAGGTCGACGAAGTTGGCGACTTCGCTGTGCACGAAATACGCGTCGCCGAGGTTGCGCCCGCCGGTGACGGCCAGCGCGTTGTCGGCCACGAACAGCTTGTTGTGCATGCGGTGGTTCAGCTGCGCGAAGCGGCCGCCCGACAGCAGCAGCCGCAGGGCCGCCGGCCCCTGGCGCAGCGTGAGCGGGTTGAACACGCGCACCTGCGCCCCCGGGTGGGCGGCCAGGCCGGCCAGAAGGTCGGCGATCTCGTGGGCGTAGAAGTCATCCACCAGCAGCCGCACGCGCACGCCGCGAGCAGCGGCTTCGCCCAGGGCGGCCAGCAGTGCCAGGCCGGAACGGTCGCGCTGCAGGTGGTAGTACTGCAGGTCCAGCGTGCGTTCGGCGCGCCGCACCAGTGCCAGGCGGGCTTCGAGCGCGTACTCGCCGGTGGGCAGCAGGCGGAGGCCCGAGCGCGCGCTCTCGCCCACGGGGTGGCCCGCCTGTACGCTGCCGGCCAGCGCCGTGCCGGCGGCGTCGGCCAGGGCGCGCGTCTCCGTGATGCCGGCGCGCGGCGGCAGCGCGCCGCAGCCCGCCAGCGCCATGCCCGTCAGGGCCGGCAGCAGCCAGCGCAGCAACCGCCCCACCGCCGCCGTCAGGTCCTGAACTGCATGGCGTGCAGGCGGGCGTAAAGGCCGCCCGCGGCCAGCAGCTGGGCGTGGCTGCCCTGTTCGACCAGGCGGCCGCCGTCCAGTGCCACCACGCGGTCGGCATGTTCGATGGTGGACAGCCGGTGCGCGATGACGAGCGTGGTGCGCCCCACCATCAGCCGCTCGAGCGCTTCCTGCACCGCGCGTTCGCTTTCGCTGTCCAGCGCGGAAGTGGCTTCGTCGAGGATGAGCACCGGCGCGTCCTTCGCGATCGCGCGCGCGATCGCCAGGCGCTGCCGCTGTCCGCCCGAGAGCTGGCTGCCGTTGTGGCCGATGACGGTGGCAAGCCCCTGCGGCAGGGCCTGCACGAAGTCCCACAGGTTGGCCGCGCGCAGGGCTTCGGCAACCTGGGCTTCGCTCATCGGCGCGCCCAGGCTCACGTTGGCGGCCACCGTGTCGTTGAACAGGATGACGTCCTGGCTGACGAGCGCAAACTGGCGCCGCAGCGCGGTGAGATCCCACTGCGCCAGCGGCACCCCGTCCAGCTCGATGCGGCCCTCGGTGGGCTGCAGGAAGCGCGGCAGCAGGTTCACCAACGTGGACTTGCCGGCGCCCGAAGGACCCACCAGCGCCACCGTCTCGCCCGCCTTCACCTGCAGGTCCACGCCCTGCAGCGCCGGCGCGGCGTCGGCCTTGTAGGCGAGCGACACCCCTTCGAAGCGGATCTCGCCCTTCGCGCGGCCGGGCGCGTGGCTGCCGCCGGTTTCGCGCGCGGCCTGGTCGATCAGGTCCAGCCCGCGCTCCACCGCCGCCAGGCCGCGTGTGATGGGCGCCATCACGTCCGAGAGGTGCTTCACCGGTGCCACCAGCATCAGCATCGCGGTGACGAAGGCGACGAAGCCGCCCACCGTGCTGCCGGTGCTGCCGCTCTGCCAGAGCGCGATCGCGATCACCGAAGACAGCGCGCAGGCGGCCATCACCTGCGTCACCGGCGTCATGGTGGCGCTGGCCACCACCGACTTCAGCGTCAGCCGGCGCAGGCGGTCGCCCTGCAGGTGGAAGCGCGCCTGCTGGGTGGCCGCGGCGGCGTGCAGGCGCACGATGCGCCAGGCCAGCACGTTCTCTTCCACCACGTAGGCCAGTTCGTCGGTGGCGGCCTGGCCTTCGACCGTGATGCGGTGCAGCCGCTTGCCCAGCGTGCGCATGACCAGCGCGACGGCCGGGAACAGCAGGCCGACGAAGAGCGTGAGCTGCCAGTTCAGCCAAAGCAGGTAGGCCAGCAGCGCCACCAGCGTGAGGCTGTCCTTCACCAGCGTGAGCAGCGAAGCCACCAGCAGCGTGGTGCCGTGGTGCACCTCGTAGACCACGGTGTTGGTCAGGCTGCTGGCGCTGCGCTCGCCGAACAGCGCCGGCGCGGCGTCCAGCAGGCGCGAGAACATCGCCTCGCGGATCTGCAGCACGGCGCGGTTGGCGGTCCAGGCCAGGCCGTACTGGGCCACGAAGCCCGCCGCGCCGCGGATGACGAACAGCGTGATGATGGCCAGCGGCACCAGCCACAGCGGCAGGCTGCGGCCGGTGAAGCCCTTGTCCAGCAGTGGGCGCAGCAGTTCGGGGATGGCCGGCTCGGTGGCGGCGCCGATGGCGGCCCCGAGGGCGGCGCCGACCAGCCCGCGCCGGCTCGAACGAAGGTAGGGCGCCAGGCGCGCCAGGCGCTGCATCAGGGTCGGCATCGGGCGCGATTATCGGGCCCCGGGGCCTGCGGGCCCGGGCTGCGGCGGGGGGTGCCTACAATCCGCAACCTGTCCCGGCACGAACAGCACAACAATCCGAGCATCGTGACGAACCCGCCCCATCACCTCCGGCCCGGCCTTCGCCGGCGCCACCTGATCGCCGGCATGGCCGGTGCCGTGCTCGCGCCCGCCCAGGCCCAGTTCCGGGTCGAGGTGACCGGCGTCGGCGAAACCCAGATCCCGGTCGTGGTGGCCGGCTTCCGCGACGAGGACAAGGCGCGCACCCAGATCGCCGCCATCGTGCGCGCCGACCTGCAGCGCAGCGGCCTGTTCCGCGTCAGCGAGAACGGCAGTGCGCTCGACGAGCGCAGCATCGTCAACCCGGCCGACTGGCGCGGCCGCGGTGCCGATGCGCTGGTGGCCGGCTCGGTGGCGCGGCTGGCCGACGGCCGCTACGACATCCGCTTCAAGCTCTGGGACGTGGTCAAGGGCACCGAATACCTGGGCCAGACCAGGCTGGTGACCGAACCCGACCTGCGGCTGGCGGCGCACCGCATCGCCGACGAGATCCACGAGAAGCTCACCGGCGAGAAGGGCGTCAACGCCACCCGCATCTCCTACGTGGTGAAGAACGGCCGCCGCTTCACGCTGCTGGTGACCGACGCCGACGGCGAAGGCGGCCAGGCGGCGCTGGCCAGCAACGAACCCATCATCAGCCCCGCGTGGTCGCCCGACGGGCGCGAACTGGCCTACGTCTCGTTCGAGACCCAGAAGGCAGTGGTCTGGTCGCAGGACCTGGCCAGCGGCGACCGTCGCCAGGTGGCCAACTACCGCGGCTCCAACAGCGCGCCGGCCTATTCGCCCACCGGGCGCGAGATGGCCGTCACCCTCACGCGCGACGGCAATTCGCAGCTGTACCTGGTTTCCCGCGGAAGCAGCGCGGCGCCGCGGCGGCTGACCACCAGCAGCGCGATCGACACCGAGCCGGTGTTCTCGCCCGACGGCAGCCAGGTCTATTTCGTCAGCGACCGCGGCGGCGGCCCGCAGATCTACCGTGTGGCGGTGGGCGGCGGCAGCCCGGAACGCATCACCTTCAACGGGCCGTACAACATCAGCCCCTCGATCAGCCCCGACGGCAAGCTGCTCGCCTTCGTCACGCGCCAGAACGGCGGCGCCTTCAAGCTGGTGACGCAGGAACTGGACAGCGGAACTCTGCGCACCCTGACCGACACTCAGGACGACGAGAGCCCCAGCTTCGCGCCCAACGGCCGGCTGATCGTCTATGCCACGAGGGTGCAGGGGCGCGACGTGTTGATGACCACCACGCTGGATGGCAAGATCAAGACGCGCCTGCTGTCTTCCGCAGGCGACGTGCGAGAACCGGCCTGGGGTCCCTTCACGCGTTGAGCCCGCCCGGCGTCCACGGGTGCCTCTCGGGCACCTGCCATCACGACAAGGAGATGAACCGATGACCACCCGCCCGTCGATGCGCCTGTTCGGTGCCGTCGCGCTGGCCGCCCTCCTGGCCGCCTGCGGATCCACCACCGACCTGAAGGAGAAGGCGCCGGTGGAGACGCGCAAGCCCACCACCACGTCGAACACCGCGGCCAACCCCGGCAGCGGCGGCGGCAGCGCGGTGACGCCGATCGCGCAGCGCAGCGTCGGCGCCGAAACCGCGGGCACGGCTTCGATGAGCGCGATGGCCAGCCCGGCGCAGCGTGTCGTCTACTTCGACTTCGACAGCTACGTCATCAAGGACGAGTTCAAGCCCGTGGTCGAAGGCCACGCCAAGGTGCTGACCGCGGCGCGCAACCGCAAGCTGGTGGTCGAAGGCCATACCGACGAACGCGGCGGCAGCGAATACAACCTGGCCCTGGGCCAGAAGCGCGCCGAGGCGGTGGTCAAGTCGCTCGCGCTGCTGGGCGTGTCCGACACCCAGCTGGAAGCGGTCAGCTTCGGCAAGGAGCGCCCGGCCGACGGCGGCCACGACGAGGCCGCCTGGGCCAAGAACCGGCGTGCCGAGCTGAGGGACAAGTGATGAAGGCTTCGCTGGCCCGTGGCTGGCTGCCGTTGGCGCTGGCGGCCCTGTTCGCCGCCGGCCCGGCGCGCGCCGGCCTGTTCGACGACGAGGAAGCGCGCAAGGCCATCGTCGACCTGCGTCAGCGCATCAGCCAGGCCGATGAGCAGGCGCGGGCCCGTTCCACCGACCAGGGCGCGGCCATCGCCGCGCTGCAGAAGGCCAATGCCGATCTCAACCAGCAGCTGACGCAGCAGCTGGGCGTGCTGCAGCGCAGCCTGCTGGACCTGAACAACCAGCTCGAAGCGATGCGTGGCGAAGTGGCCAGGCTGCGCGGCAGCGACGAGCAGCTCACGCGCGACGTGACCGAGCTGCAGCGCCGCCAGAAGGACGCCAGCCAGGCGCTGGACGACCGGCTGCGCCGCATCGAACCCGTGAAGGTCTCGGTCGACGGCCGCGACTTCCTGGCCGAACCCGACGAGAAGAAGGCCTTCGACGACGCCCTGGCCACGCTGCGCGGCGGCGACTTCGACAAGGCCGCCGTCATGCTGGGCGGGTTCCAGAAGCGCTGGCCGGCCAGCGGCTATGCCGATTCGGTGCGCTTCTGGCTGGGCAACGCCCTCTACGGCCGGCGCGACTACAAGGAAGCCATCGCCACCTTCCGCGCCTTCGTGACCGGGGCGCCCGAACACCCCCGCGCGCCGGAAGCGATGCTGGCCATGGCCAACACGCAGGCCGAGCTGAAGGACGTGAAGGGCGCGCGCAAGACCATCGACGACCTGGTCAAGACCTACCCGCGATCCGAAGCGGCGCAGGCGGGCAAGGAGCGGCTGGCATCGCTGAAGTAGCGGCTGCCGCCGGCGCCGACCTGGAGCGCCGCTTCTCGGCGCTGGCGCGCCTGTACGGACCCGCGGGGTACGCGCGCATGCGTGCCGCGCGCATCGCGGTGGTGGGCGTGGGCGGCGTGGGCTCGTGGGTCGCGGAGGCGCTGGCCCGTTCCGGCGTGGCGCGGCTGGTGCTGGTGGACTTCGACAACGTCGCCGAATCCAACATCAACCGCCAGGTGCAGGCCCTGGGCGCCACGCTGGGCGCGGCCAAGGTCGACGCGCTGGCCGAACGCATCGCCGACATCCACCCCGGCTGCGAGGTGCTGCGCGTCGAGGAGTTCGCGACGCCGCAGAACTGGCCGGCACTGCTGCCGGCGGCGGTGGACGTGGTGGTCGACGCCTGCGACCAGCCGAGTGCCAAGCTCGCCCTCGCGGCCTGGTCGCTGGCCTCGAAGGCGTCCCTGGTCTGCGTGGGCGCGGCCGGCGGCAAGCGCGAACCACAGCGGGTGGAGGTGGCCGACCTCTCCGAAGCCACGCACGACCCGCTGCTGGCCGGCCTGCGCCAGCGCCTGCGCAAGCTGCACGGCGCGGCGCGTGCAGGGGCCATCGGCCTGCGCTGCGTGTTCTCGCGCGAGAACGTCGCCGCGCCGATGGGCGAATCCTGCGAAGCCGACGGCACGCTCAGCTGCCACGGCTATGGTTCCAGCGTCACCGTGACCGCCACCTTCGGCATGGTGGCGGCGGCCGAAGCACTGGCGTTGTGCTCCCGCGACCGGGGGTGAGGCCGCTCCGGAAGGGCCGAAAGTTGACGCTATAATGCGCTGCTCTACGGACGGGTCGTTAGCTCAGTCGGTAGAGCAGCGGACTTTTAATCCGTTGGTCGCAGGTTCAAGTCCTGCACGACCCACCACCGGATGCTCGGTCCGGCAGGTACCCCGGGGCTCTTAGCTCAGCTGGTAGAGCAGCGGACTCTTAATCCGTTGGTCGTAGGTTCGAATCCTACAGGGCCCACCAACAACTCAACGGAAAAAGACGTTGAAGATCAACGGCCTAGCGGCGACGCTAGGCCGTTTTTCTTTGCCTGACCGGTCCAGAAGCCAGCGTTTCCGGGCCAATTGGCACAAAAGTGGCACAGCCAGAGACTGGCGATGAACGGGTTCAACCGGGTCATCGGGCATGGCAACAGTCACGAAGCGGGGCAAGTACTGGCGGGCGCAGGTGCGACGCGTCGGCTACCCGCCACAACACAAGACGTTCGACACGAAAGCGGAGGCCGAGGCCTGGGCACGTGTTGCCGAGTCCGCGATGGACCACGGCATCTTCGTATCCCGCGCGGAGGCCGAGCGCACGACGCTTGCTGAAGCGCTCGAACGGTACAAGGCCGAGGTCAGCAGCCGCAAGGCTCATCCCGCGCAAGACCATCAGCGCATTGAGCACTGGAAGCGCCAGCCTATCGCCCATCGCTTCCTGGCCACGCTAAAGGGCGCCGACTTCGCGCAGTACCGCGACATGCGCCGCTCGATGGGGCGGGCGGAGAACACGATCCGGCTCGAACTGGCATTGGTCCAGCACCTGTTCGAGATCGCGCGCAAGGAGTGGGGCATGGAGTCGCTGCTCAACCCCCTCAAGAACATTCGCAAGCCCAGCGGGTCGCTGGAGAGGGACCGTCGCCTGGTCGGCAACGAACACACGCGGATCGCCGAGATGCTGCGGTCCAGCGAGAACCGGTACGCGCTGCCGGCGTTCGAGCTGGCTATCGAAACCTCGCTGCGACAGGGCGTGCTGATGCAGCTTCGCTGGGAATGGGTCGACCTCGATCGCGCCGTGGTCACCATGCCAGCTTCGCTTCGCCGCCACGGCAACAAGGGCGTCCCGCCGGTTCTGCCGCTGTCGTCCAAGGCTCGGGAGGTGCTGAAGGGCCTTTCGCCAAAATCCGAAGGACTCATCCTGGACACCACCGCCAACGCCCTGCGCTGTGTCTGGAAGCGGACCCTCAAGGAACTCGGCATCACGAACCTGCGCTGGCACGACCTTCGCCACGAAGCAGCTTCTCGGTTCTTCGAGAAGGGCCTGCACCCGCTCGAAGTGGCTTCGATAACCGGCCACAAGAGCTTGACCATGCTCAGGCGCTATACCCACCTTCAGCCTGAGGCGCTCGCTGCCAAGCTCGGCTGAGCGCGACACGGAGGCGCATCGTGTCGTTTGACCTCTACTGTCTGTTGCTCGGCATCGTCTGTATCGGCGTCCGGCACCTGGCTCTTCACTTGCCCATCCCGCAGGAGCTCGTTCAGCGCTACCGTGAGCATGAAGTCGCGAGGACGCAGTTGTCCGTCACCGATCCTCCTGATGTCGACGACGAGACAGACGACGAGGCATGGTTCTGCCGACGCGACCGTGACGACACCGACGACGACTACTGGACCGAGTTCAGCGTCAACATCGACGGAACGCCAATGCTGGGCGATACCGACATCCACGGAAATGCGTTCGGCGTGACGGGCTCTACCTTCGATGAGTCGTGATCGTTCGGCGCTCGCCCTCAGTCGTGCCGAGGCTTCAGCAGCTCGTAGGGCTCGACCCCCAACGCATCCGCGAGCCGCTCAATGTTGTCGACTGCGATGTTGCGGCTCTGACGTTCCACGTGAGCGACAAAGGTCCGGTGCAGACCACATTCGAAGGCCAGCGCCTCCTGCGACCAACCTCTTGCATGACGCAGCGCGACGATGTTGGCCGCAAGCGCCTCCCTGGCGCTGACGCGCTTCCTCTTGGCGGCGGTTGGCGGCGATGGCATCGCCGACAGTCTCTCTACGTGTAGCTTTTGCGTCAGCCGCGTTTAAGTCACAATTACTCGATGAGGCAACCCACCAAGAGAGGCGGTATGGGGAGAAACTGCGAGTCGAGATCAGCTCGATCACTCCGGGTCAGCGCATGCATGGTCCCTTTGATCTTCGGGCTCGCCGCGTGCTCGACCAATCCGCGTATCGCCGCAGGCAATTCGATCCAGGACTTCGCGCGGGCATTGAACGGCTCCAAGTTTGACTTTGATCTGAGCGGGCGGATCAAGGTGCCGGCGATGTCGGGTGCGCTCGTGACGGCGCAACGAATTCCGGAAGGCCTCCTGGTGGCGCTGGCTCCCGCCAAGGAGCATTGCGCACGCGAAGGCGGCGCTCTGACCTTCACCAAGCTACAGAACACTGGGCGAGCCAACCTGCCGGGCCGCATCGAGTGCGGAACCGTGTCAGGGCTCGCCTGGGCCGTTGACCTGACGTATTTCGACTTGGCCATGGTGGCCGGTGAAGACGCGATGGGTCGCAAGTCTCTGACCTACCTGAACTTCTTACTGCGCACGGAGTACCTGTCGGCAGGAGACGCGGCCCGCCGAACGGCGACTGAGCAGGCACAGGTCAACGCGCGCGCGAGGGCCGATGCTGAGTTGCAAGAGCGGCAGGCACGCGATGCTGCTGTCGTGGCTGCCGAAGCGGACCGCCGGGCCGCGGAGTGGCCCGGCAGGGTGGCGGCATTTCGGACCGCCATGAAGTCTGGTGACCGCTGCGAGTGGAAACCTGCCACGTCTGTGCCCGTCGGCCCGCTGGTTGGCGTCGTCGTACGGACTGAAGGCGCGATGGCCTACGTGCAGTTCGAAAACGCAGTCATCGCCGGGGAGACAGCACGCTATGTCCCGAAGGCTGAGCTGGTGCCCTTTGATCGTCCGACACCCGCGGCGCGATTCGAAATCAGATGATGATGCGAATTCCGCCTGCCCGGCCGATTTCGATTCACCTTCGACTTCCCAAAAAACTCGCTCTCCGCGCTGAGGCGTGGTCCTTGGTCAGCCTTCGCCTGGTATGAGCCAGGGGCGAATAGTGTCGGCAATGTGGCGCATACCTCACTCTCGACTTTCGGTTGCCAATGGCTCGACCCGGCCTATTCCGTTGAAAAACTCCTCTGGCAAATCGGCTGCGATGTCCTAAGTTGATCGCAGTCGTGCAGAGGGAGTGCATCGCGATGATGGGTCAACGAGGTGGCACGCAGGACAAGCTCTTCTACTCGTTCAAACTCGA
>JBGAMJ010000123.1:0-16320 GCA_044223035.1 Piscinibacter sp. | reverse complement strand
GGTTCGTGAAGGCGCAGATCTGCCCCGAGATCGACCTCGCCCAGTCGAAGACCGACGTGGCCAACGCCCGCGTCGAGCTGCTGAGCGCGAAGAACGGCTACCGGCTGGCGATCGCGCGCCTGCACCAGGCGATGGGCGTCGTCTCGGCGCAGTCGAGATCGACGACGCGCCAAGCCGGTGGAAGGGGAAGACCTGCCGGTGGACGCGCTGGTCGACGAGGCGCTGGCGACGCGCCCCGAGCTGTTGGGCCTGTCGGGCCAGCGCGCCGCGCAGGACCTCACCGTCGACGCTGCGCGGGGCGGCTTCATCCCCACCCTCGACGCGGTCGCCTCGGTGGGCATGGCGGCGCGCCTGGCTTCGCCGCCCTGGCGGGAACGTGGGCTGGTGCTGCAGTGGCCGCTGTTCTCGGGGCTCGGCACGCTGGGCCAGGTGCGCGAAGCGCAGCGCACGGCCGAGCTGCTGTCGGCGCAGGAAGACACCCAGCGGCTGCAGGTTCGGCTCGACGTCGAATCGGCCCGGCTGACGCTCGAGACAGGGCTCGCGCAGATCGAGCGTCGAACGACGCGGTCGTGAACGCCCGGCTGCGGCTCAAGCTCGCCGAAGGCCGGTACGAAGCGGGCGTCGGCAGCGCAATCGAGCTCGGCGACGCGCAGGTGGCCCTCACCCACGCCGGCGCCCAGCGGGTGCAGGCCCAGTTCAACCTCTCGACCGCGCGCGCGCAGCTGCTCGCCGCGCTGGGCAGGCCGCCATGAAAGTCCGCGTCGTCGTCTCGCTGGTCGCCGTCGCGTTGATCGCGCTCGTCACCTGGCGGGTCGCGTTCAGCAAGCCCGACGCGCCCGCGGGCGGAGGCGGCCGCCGCGGTGGCGCCGACCCCGATCGCGCCGTCCCCGTCACGCTGAGCGTGGTGAAGAAGGAAGACGTGCAGATCTCGGCCGATGGCCTCGGCGCCGTCACCCCGCTGGCCACCGTCGCGGTGAAGAGCCGCGTCGACGGGAAGCTCGAGCAGGTGCTGTTCAAGGAAGGCCAGCCGGTGAAGAAGGGCGACCCGCTGGCGCAGATCGACCCCCGCCCCTTCCGCATCCAGGTCGACCAGGCGAGCGCGACGCTGGCGCGCGACAGCGCCGCCGCCCGCAACGCGATGCTCAACCTCGAGCGCCTGAAGGGGCTGCGCGACCAGAAGCTGATTCCCCAGCAGCAGGTCGACGACCAGCAGACCCTGTTCGACCAGGCCGAGGCGGTGATGGGCATCGACCGCGCGCAGGTGGACGCCGCGAAGCTCAGCCTCGAGTGGTCGCGCATCACCGCCCCGATCGACGGAGTGACCGGCGTCCGCCAGATCGACCCCGGCAACCTGGTGCGCGCCAGCGACCCGACCGGCCTGGTGCTGCTGACCCAGCTGGATCCGATCGCCGTCCTCTTCACCCTGCCCCAGGACGCGCTGCCCGCCGTCTCGCAGGCGATGGCCGAAGGCCCGCTGACCGTCGAGGCGTTCGCGCGCGACGGCACCACGCTGATCGCCACCGGCACGCTCACCGTGATCGACAACCAGATCAACCAGACCACCGCCACGATTCGCCTCAAGGCCGAGTTCCCAAACGCCCAGCACACGCTGTGGCCGAACGCGTTCGTGAAGACCCGGCTCAAGCTGTCGAAGCGCGAAGGGATGTTGACCCTGCCCACGCCCGCGGTGCTGCGCGGGCCGAAGGGGCCGTTCGTGTACGTGGTCGGCGCCGACAACACCGCCGCGGTGCGGCCGATCGTCATCGACTCCACCGAGGGCCCGCTGACGCTGATCGCCTCGGGGCTCGCGGAAGGCGACCGCGTCGTCAGCGACGGGCAGAGCCAGCTGCGCCCGGGCAGCAAGGTCCAGCCCGCGGCGCGATGAGCACCTCGGTCTCAGAGCCGTTCATTCGGCGGCCGGTCGCGACCACCCTGTTGATGTGCGGCCTGACGCTGGCGGGCCTGGTGGGCTTTCGCAGCCTGCCGATCGCCGCGCTGCCCCAGGTGGACTACCCGACCATCGTCGTCTCGACGTCGTTTCCGGGCGCGAGCGCCGAGACGATGGCGTCGGCGGTGACCACTCCGCTCGAACGCCAGTTCGGGCAGATGCCGGCGCTGACGCAGATGACGAGCCTGTCGAGCCAGGGCAGCTCGCAGATCACGCTGCAGTTCGAGCTCGATCGGAACATCGACGCCGCCGCGCAGGACGTGCAGGCGGCGATCAACGCCGGCGCGAACCTGCTGCCGCGCACCCTGCCCGCCCCGCCCACATACAACCGCACCAACCCGGCCGATGCGCCGGTGCTGACCCTGTCGGTGACGTCGGACACGCTGCAGCTGCAGCAGGTCGCCGACTACGCCGACTCGATTCTCGGGCAGAAGCTGTCGCAGGTGTCGGGGGTGGGGCTGGTGACGATCAGCGGCGGGCAGAAGCCGGCGGTGCGCGTGCAGGTCGACCCCGAAGCGCTGGCGGGCACGGGCCTGAGCCTCGAAGACGTGCGGCTCGCGATCACCCAGGCGAACGTCAACCAGCCGAAGGGCACCATCGAGGGCGCGCGCCAGTCGTACACGATCGCCACCGACGACCAGCTGGGCAAGGCCGACGCGTTCAAGCCGCTGGTGCTCGCGTGGAAGAACGGCGCGCCGGTGCGCCTGCAGGAAGTCGCGGCCGTGATCGACGGGGTCGAGAACGCGCAGCTCGCGGGCTGGGCCAACCACCAGCGCGCGGTGATCATGAACGTGCAGCGGCAGCCGGGGGCGAACGTGATCGCCGTCGCCGACCGCGTGAAGGCGCTGCTGCCGCAGCTGCAGGCGAGCCTGCCCCTGGGGATCAAGGTCACCGTGCTGTCCGACCGCACCGAGACGGTGCGCGCCTCGGTGGAAGACGTCGAGCTCACCCTGGCGCTCACCATCGCCCTCGTCGTCGCGGTGATCTTCCTCTTCCTGCGCAACCTGCGGGCGACCTCGATTCCGGCGATCGCGGTGCCGCTGTCGCTGATCGGCACCTTCGGGATCATGGCGGTGCTCGGGTACAGCCTCGACAACCTGTCGCTGATGGCGCTCACCATCTCGACGGGGTTCGTCGTCGACGACGCGATCGTGATGGTCGAGAACATCGCGCGCCACATCGAGCACGGGCTCAAGCCGTTCGACGCGGCGATCAAGGGGGCGAAGCAGATCGGCTTCACGATCGTCTCGCTGACGGTGTCGCTGATCGCGGTGCTGATCCCGCTGCTGTTCATGGGCGACGTGGTCGGCCGGCTGTTCCATGAGTTCGCGATCACGCTGGCGGTGGCGATCCTGATCTCGGCCGTGGTCTCGCTGACGCTCACGCCGATGATGAGCGCGCGCCTGCTGCGCCCGGCGCGCGAAGTGCGGACGACGCGGCTCGGCGCGCGCTTCGCATCGGCCTTCGAGCGCAGCGTGGCCGCCTACGGCCGCGCGCTCGACTGGGTGCTCGACCGGCCGCGCGCCACGCTGCTCGTGTTCGCCGCCACGCTGGCGCTGACCGGCGGGCTTTACCTTCTCGTGCCCAAGGGCTTCTTCCCGGTGCAGGACACCGGGCTGATCCAGGTGATCACCGAGGCCTCGCAGTCGACCTCGTTCGACGCGATGGCCGAGCGCCAGCAGGCGCTGGCCGATGCCTTGCTGAAGGACCCGGCGGTCGAGCACCTGGCGTCGTTCATCGGCGTGGATGGCGCCAACGCCACGCTGAACACCGGCCGGATGCAGATCTCGCTGGTGCCGCTGGCCCGGCGCGACGTGTCGGCCGCGGAGCTGATCCGCCGGCTGGGCGAGCGCGCGTCGCACGTGCCCGGCATCACCGCCTACATGCAGCCGGTGCAGGACCTGACGATCGAGGACCGGGTGTCGAAGACGCAGTACCAGTTCCTGCTCAGCTCGCCCGACGCCGCGGTGCTGTCCGACGCGACCACCCGCCTGGTCGAGCGCCTGCACGCGTTGCCGCAGCTCGCCGACGTGGCCAGCGACCTGCAGGACGAGGGCCTGCAGGCCTGGGTGCAGATCGACCGCGAGGCGGCCGCGCGCCTGGGCGTCAGCGTCTCGGCGATCGACACCGCGCTCTACAACGCCTACGGCCAGCGCCTGATCTCGACGATCTACACCCAGTCCAGCCAGTACCGGGTGGTGCTGGAGGCGGCGCCGGAGTTCCGCCGCGGGCTGGCGGCGCTGGAGCGGCTGTACGTGCCGGGCAGCAGCGTCGACGCGGCCGGCACGTCGACCACGGTGCAGGTGCCGCTGTCGTCGGTGGCACACGTGGTCGAGCGGCAGGCGGCGCTGGCGATCAACCGGGTCGCGCAGTTCCCGGCCGCCACGGTGTCGTTCAACCTGCAGCCGGGCGTGTCGCTGGGCGAGGCCGTCGACGCGATCCGTGCCGAGGAGGCCCGGCTCGAGCTGCCGGCCAGCGTCGAGACCAGCTTCCAGGGCGCGGCCGAGGCCTTCCGCGCCTCGCTCGCCAGCACGCTGCTGCTGATCCTGGCGGCGGTGGTCACGATGTACATCGTGCTGGGCGTGCTGTACGAGAGCTACATCCACCCGGTCACGATCCTGTCGACGCTGCCCTCCGCCGGCCTCGGCGCGCTGCTGGCGTTGCTGGCCGCGCGGCTCGACCTGGGCATCGTCGCGATCATCGGCATCGTGCTCTTGATCGGCATCGTCAAGAAGAACGCGATCATGATGATCGACTTCGCGCTCGAGGCCGAGCGCGAGGACGGGCTGGACCCGCGCGCCGCGATCCACCGCGCCTGCCTGCTGCGCTTCCGCCCGATCCTGATGACGACGATGGCGGCGCTGCTCGGCGCGCTGCCGCTGATGCTCGGCACCGGCGTCGGCCACGAGCTGCGGCATCCGCTGGGCGTCACGATGGTCGGCGGCCTGATCGTCAGCCAGTTGCTGACGCTGTTCACCACGCCGGTGATCTACCTCGGATTCGCGCGGCTGGCGCGGCGGGCGGCGGATTGGCGGGCGCGCCGCGCGGCGCGGGCCGACGGTGGCGCCGCCGCAGGCGAAGCCGCCGGGGACGCCGAATGAACCCCTCCGCGCCGTTCATCGCGCGCCCGGTCGCGACCACGCTGCTGACGCTCGGCCTGCTGCTGGCCGGGCTGCTGGCCTACCGGCTGCTCGCGATCGCGCCGCTGCCGCAGGTGGACTTTCCGACCATCTCGGTGACCGCGTCGCTGCCCGGCGCCAGCCCGGACACGATGGCCGCCACCGTCGCCACGCCGCTGGAGCGCGCGCTCGGCAGCATCGCCGGCGTGACGGAGATGACCTCCAGTTCGTCGCTCGGCTCCACGCGCATCACGCTGCAGTTCGAGCTGTCGCGCGACATCGACGGCGCCGCGCGCGACGTGCAGGCCGCGATCAACGCCTCGCGAAGCCTGCTGCCCAGCGGCATGCCGGGCAATCCGAGCTACCGCAAGGTCAACCCGGCCGACGCGCCGATCATGGTGCTGTCGATGACATCGGACACGCTGACGCGCGGCCAGATGTACGACGCGGCGTCGACTGTCGTCGCGCAGCGGCTGTCGCAGGTGCGCGGCGTGGGGCAGGTCAACCTGGGCGGCGGCGCGCTGCCCGCGGTGCGCGTGGAGCTCGATGCCGACCGGCTCGCCGCCGCCGGCATCGCGCTCGACAGCGTGCGCAGCACCATCGTGAACGCCAGCGCCAACCGGCCCAAGGGCAGCGTCGACGACGGCACCCGCCAGTGGCAGATCGGCGCCAGCGACCAGGCCTACACCGCGGCCGAGTACGCGCCGCTGGTGCTGAGCTACCGCCAGGGCGCCGCGGTGCGGCTGCGCGACGTGGCGAACGTCGTCGATTCGGTGCAGGACACGCGCAACTACGGCTCGGCCAACGGCAAGCCGGCGATCCTGCTGTTCGTCGTCAAGGAGCCGGGCGCCAACATCATCGAGACCGTCGCCGCGGTGCGCGAGCTGGTGCCGCGGCTGCAGGCGTCGATCCCGGCGGCGATCGACCTCGCGGTGCTGAGCGACCGCACGCCGACGATCCGCGCCTCGCTGCGCGAGGTGGAGCGCGCGATGGTGATCGCGATCGGGCTGGTGATCCTGGTCGTGCTGCTGTTCCTGCGCCGCGCGCGCGCCGCGCTGCTGCCGGCGGTGGCGGTGCCGGTGTCGCTGGCCGGCACCTTCGGCGTGATGTTCCTGTGCGGCTACAGCCTCGACAACCTGTCGGCGATGGCGCTGACGGTGGCCACCGGCTTCGTCGTCGACGACGCGATCGTCGTGCTCGAGAACATCAGCCGCCACCTCGAGCACGGCATGTCGCCGCGCGAGGCCGCGCTGGCCGGCTCGCGCGAGATCGGCTTCACGGTGGTGTCGATCAGCCTGTCGCTGGTGGCGGTGTTCATCCCGATCCTGCTGATGGGCGGCGTCGTCGGGCGGCTGTTCCGCGAGTTCGCGGTGGTGCTGACGGCGGCGATTGTGGTGTCGATGGTGGTCTCGCTGACCACCACGCCGATGATGGCCGCGGCGCTGCTGCGCCCGCCGGTGCACCGTGCGCCCGGGCGCATCGCGCGCCTGGCCGACCGCGTGCAGCGGCTCGTGCTGCGCGGCTACCGGCGCTCGCTCGCGTGGACGCTGCGCCACCAGCCGGTCGCGCTGGCCTCGCTGGTGGCGGTGGTGGCGCTGAACGTCTACCTCTACGGCGTGATCCCCAAGACCTTCTTCCCGCAGCAGGACACCGGCCAGCTCGTCGGCGGCGTGCAGGCCGACCAGGGCAGCTCGTTCCAGGCGATGCGCGCCCGCGTCGACCGCTTCATGGCGATCCTGCAGGCCGATCCGGCGGTGGCGGCGGTCAACGGCTTCACCGGCGGCGGGCAGCGCAACGGCGCCAACTTCCAGGTGGCGCTGAAGCCGCTGGCCGAGCGCGGCGTGTCGGCCGACCAGGTGGTGGCGCGGCTGCGCGAGAAGCTGTCGCACGAGCCCGGCGCCAACCTGTTCCTGGTGCCGGTGCAGGACATCCGCATCGGCGGCCGCCAGTCGAACGCGCAGTACCAGTTCACGCTCCAGGCCGACGAGCTGGCCGACCTGCGCACCTGGGAGCCGCGCGTGCGCAACGCGCTGTCCAACCTGCCCGAACTCGCCGACGTCAACACCGACCAGCAGGACAAGGGCATGCAGACCTCGCTGGTGGTCGACCGCGACGCGGCGGCGCGGCTGGGCATCACGATGAGCACGATCGACACCACGCTGAACGACGCCTTCGGCCAGCGCCAGGTCGGCGTGATCTACAACCCGCGCAACCAGTACCGGGTGGTGATGGAGCTGGCGCCCGCCTGGCTGACCAGCCCCGAGGTGCTCAAGCGCCTGTACGTGACGAGCCGCAGCGGCGACCCGGTGCCGCTGGCCTCGTTCGCGCGGGTCGAGACCACGAACACGCCGCTGGCGGTGAACCACCAGGGCGGCACGCCGGCATCGACGATCAGCTTCAACCTGATGCCCGGCGTCTCGCTGTCGCAGGCGACCGACGCGGTGCACAACGCGATGGCCGAACTCGGCGTGCCGGTCACGGTGCGCGGCAGCTTTGCCGGCACCGCCAACGCGTTCCAGCAGGCGCTGGCCTCGCAGCCGCTGCTGATCGGCGCGGCCGTGGTCGCGATCTACCTGGTGCTCGGCATGCTGTACGAAAGCCTGGTGCACCCGGTGACGATCCTGTCGACGCTGCCGTCGGCCGGTGTCGGCGCGCTGCTGGCGCTGATGCTGTTCGACGCCGAGTTCTCGATCATCGCGTTGATCGCGGTGATCCTCTTGATCGGCATCGTCAAGAAGAACGCGATCATGATGATCGACTTCGCGATCGCCCGGCAGCGCTCGGCCGCCCGCCGCGCCGCCGCCGGCGCGCCGCCGCTGGCCGCCGGGCCGGCGATCTACCGCGCCGCGCTGCTGCGCGTGCGGCCGATCCTGATGACCACCGTGGCGGCGATCTTCGGCGCCATCCCGCTCGCCGCGCCGCGCCTGTTCGGCGCCGGCGACGGCGCCGAGCTGCGCCAGCCGCTGGGCATCGCGATCGTCGGCGGGCTGATCCTGTCGCAGCTGCTGACGCTGTACACCACGCCGGTGGTGTTCGTCTGCATGGACCGGCTGCGCCGCTTCGCGCCGGGCGCGCGGCGCGCCCGGCGGGCGGCGCGGGCCGGCGTGTCCTCCATACCTTCCACTCCCGCCACCCCGGCTTGAGCCTGAACCCGATGCGCAAGCGCTCCATTCCTCTCACGGCCACGGCCACGGCCGTGGCCACGGCCGGCCTGGTCGCGGCCTGCCTGCTGGCCGGCTGCGCCGCCACGCCGCCGGCCGCGCCCGAGCGCCCGGTGCTGCCGGCGCAGTTCAAGGAAACCGGCCTGTGGCAGCGCGCGAGTGCCGCGCCGCCGGTGCCCGACGACTGGTGGCGCCTGTTCGGCGACCCGGTGCTCGACGACCTGCAGCAGCGCCTGGTGATCGGCAACCAGAACCTGCGCGCCGCGGTGGCGCAGGTCGCGGCCGCCCGGGCGGCGCTCGCGTCCACGCGCGCGGCGCAGTCGCCGACGCTGTCGGCCGGGCTCTCGGGCACGCGCAGCAGCGGCAGCAGTTCCAGCGGCAGCACCACCACCGACAGCGCGCGCGGCCCGTCGAACAGCGTGTCGCTGGCGCTCGACGCGAGCTGGGAGATCGACCTGTGGGGCCGTCTCGCGCAGTCCACGCGCGCTGCCGAGGCGAGCGCCCAGGCGAGCGAGGACGACCTGGCCGCGGCCCGGCTGTCGGCCCAGTCGACGCTGGCGCAGACCTACTTCTCGATGCGCGCGGCCGAGGCGCAGCAGGCGCTGGTCGAGCGCACGGTGGACGCCTACCGCCGCTCGCTCGCGCTGACGCAGGCGCGCTACGACGCCGGCGTCGCCGCGCGCAGCGACGTGCTGCAGGCCAGCACCCAGCTCAGCAGCGCTCAGGCGCAGGCGATCGAGGCCGAGGCCACGCGCGCGCAGCTCGAACACGCGATCGCGGTGCTGCTCGGCCAGCCGCCGGCGGCGCTGTCGGTCGCGCGCACCGCGGCGCTGCCCGAGGTGCCGGCGGTGCCGGAGCTGCTGCCGTCCACGTTGCTGGAACGCCGGCCCGACATCGCCGCCGCCGAGCGCCGCGTCGCCGCGGCCAACGCGCAGATCGGCGTGGCCGACGCGGCCTGGTTCCCGGCGCTGACGCTGTCGGCGGGCGCCGGCTACCGCGCGTCGGCGCTGGGCGGGCTGGTCAGTGCGCCGAACCTGTTCTGGTCGCTCGGCCCGGCGCTGGCGCAGGCGATCTTCGATGGCGGCGCGCGCCGCGCGGCGTCCGACCAGGCGCGCGCCGGCGCCGAGCAGGCCACCGCCAGCTACCGCCAGGTGGTGCTGACGGCGCTGCAGGAGGTCGAGGACAACCTGGTGCTGGCCGACCGGCTGCGCAGCGAGTCGAAGCTGCAGCAGGAGGCGCTGGTCTCGGCGCGCCGCGCGCTGGAGATCGTGCAGGACCAGTACCGCGCCGGCACCGTCAGCTACCTGGAAGTGGCCAGCGCGCAGGCCACGGTGCTGGGCAGCGAGACCAGCCTGCTGACGCTGCGCAACCGCGAACTGGCGGCGGTCAACCTGCTGCTGAAGAACATCGCCGGGCGCTGGCAGGCCGGCTGAATGCCGGGTGGCGGTGGGCGACGGGCACCGGGCGGCGGGCGGGATACGACAAGCGCGAAACGACGAGCAGGGACCGACGGGCGGATGGACGACCGGCACAGGGACGGTCATCGGCACGCGGCGCGACCGACCGAGGCCGGCGGTGGCACCGACCCGGCTTCGACCCGCGTCAGCGCCCGGCCGCGCCGCCGCCCTGCAACCAGTGCTCGACGAATGCCGGCAAGTCGTCGTGCACCGAATGCGCCAGCGCGAGGTCGTCGCCGGTGTTCGGGCTGCCGTTCGGCGCGCCGCGCACCAGCGCCAGGTGCAGGTCGCGGCGCACGCCGCGCAGGTTGGGCAGGTAGTCGTCGACGAAGGCCACCGGGCGCAGCCCGTCGATCGCATCGGCCTTCGGGCTGCGCTCGCCGGGTGCGTTGCCGGTGGCGAGCACCCGCTCGATCGGGAAGCCGAGCGCGCGCAGGTTGCGCTGCCGCGCGTCGCCGTAGGCGGCGTCGAGCGCCGACACGCACACCAGGTCGAAGCCGGCGTCGTGAAGCCGGTTCGTCGCCGCCAGCGCACCGTCGAGCGGCGGCACGCTGGACCAGAAGGTCTCGTCGAAGTGACGCAGGAAATGAGCGCGCCGTTCGCCGTCGAGCCGTTCGACCTCCCAGCGCGCCCGCGGCCAGTAGGCGCGCGGATCGCGCAGGCCGGGCCGCTCGCCGAAGGCGCGCTGCCAGGCGCCGGCCCAGCCGAGGTGGAAGTCGAGCAGCACGCCGTCGGCGTCCAGGGCGATGATCGGGCGGGTCATGTGAGCACTGTAGGCGACGCCGCGTGACGGCGTCGGGTCTCCCGGGCGTCGGCCGGGTGACATCGGCGCAGCTCAGCCGCCGTCGCGGAATTCGTCGGCCGACAGCTTGAGCCGCCGCAGCTTGTCGTACAGCGTCGGCTTCGGCAGCCCCAGCGCGCGGGCGGTGGCGCCGACGTCGCCGTGCTGGCGGCGCAGTTCGTCGCCGATCAGCGCGCGCTCGAAGTGCTCCACCTGCTGCGGCAGGTGGCTGGGCATCGGCTGCTCGCCCGGTGTCAGCGTCAGCCGGTCGCCGAGCAGGCCGAGCACGAAGCGGTCGGCCACGTTGCGCAGCTCGCGCACGTTGCCGGGCCACGGATGCGCGATCAGCTCGGCGAGCTGGGCCGAACCCAGCGTCGGCGCGCTGCGCTGGTAGCGCTCGGCGGCCAGCAGCGAGAAATGCTCGAACAGCAGCGCGATGTCCTCGCGCCGCTCGCGCAGCGGCGGCAGCTCGATGAAGGCGACGCCGATGCGGTAGTACAGGTCGGCGCGGAACTGGCCCTTGTCGCTGGCCGTCTTCAGGTCGGTCTTGCTGGCGGCCACCAGCCGGCAGTCGATCGGCTGCATCCGGTTGGAGCCGAGCCGCTCGATGCTGCGCTCCTGCAGCGCGCGCAGCAGCTTGATTTGCACCGCCATCGGCATGCTCTCGATCTCGTCGAGGAACAGCGTGCCGCCGCTGGCGTGCTCGAACTTTCCGATGCGCAACTTGCTGGCGCCGGTGAACGCGCCGGCCTCGTGGCCGAACAGCTCGCTCTCGGCCAGGTTCTCGGGCAGCCCGCCGCAGTTCAGCGCGACGAAGTGGTGCCGGCGGCGCGGGCTGTGGTCGTGCAGGCAGCGCGCGACCAGCTCCTTGCCGGTGCCGGTCTCGCCGTAGATCAGCACGTCGGCCGAGGTCGGCGCCAATGCCGCCAGCGTGCGCCGCACCCGCTCCATCGCCGGCGAATGGCCGATCAGCGCGGCCTGGATGCCGTTCCAGCGGTCGAGCTGCTCGCGCAGCGACTGCACCTGCAGCGTCAGCCGCCGCTTGTCGGCCGCGCGCCGCACCACCGCGACCAGCCGCTCCGACGGGAACGGCTTCTCGATGAAGTCGTAGGCGCCCAGGCGCATCGCATCGACCGCCATGCCGATGTCGCCGTGGCCGGTGACGAGGATCACCGGCAGGTCCGGGTCGAGCGCGTGCAGCTCGCGCAGCCAGTCGATGCCGCTGGCGCCGGGCAGGCGCACGTCGCAGACGACCACCAGCGGCGCGCCCTGGCGCACCGCCGGGCGCGCCGCCTCGACCGATTCGTGCCCGGTCACGCTGAAGCCGGCCAGCTCGAGCGCCTGCTGGCCGCCGGCGCGCACGTCCTCCTCGTCGTCGACGACGATCACGGCGATCTCGAGCGTGTCAGGCATGGGGCGGGGCTCCGGTCGGATGCGCGGGGGCGGTGGAGGGTGGCGTCTTGGGCGGTGTCGGGGCCGGATTCGCCGGCAGGTTCGCCAGCGGCAGCCGGATGTCGAATCGTGCGCCACCTTCGGGTGGGTTGCCGGCGGCGAGGCTGCCGGCCGATTCGCGCAGCAGGTGGGCCGAGATCATCAACCCCAGGCCGAGCCCGGCGCCGGCCGGCTTGGTGGTGGCGAAGGGCTCGAACAGCCGCGGCAGGATGTCGGCGCGGATGCCGGGGCCGGTGTCGGCCACGCGGATCAGGCATTCGCCGTCGACCGCCCGCGCCTCGATCCGCAGGTGCCGCTGCGGCGCCGCCGCCATGGCGTCGATCGCGTTGCCGATCAGGTTGACCAGCACCTGTTCGAGCCGCGCCTCGTCGGCCAGCGCCATCAGCGCCGGCGGATCGATCCGCAGCTCGACCTGCACGCCGGTGTCGCGCAGCCGCGCCGACAGCATGAACTGCGCATTGGCGACCGCCGTCGCCACCGACACCGGAATCGGCGGCGCCGCGGTCTTGTGCGCGAACACCTTGAGCTGCTGCGTCAGCCGGCCGACCCGGTCGACCAGGTGCGCGATGCGCTTCAGGTTGCCGCGCACGTCGTCGCGGCGGTCGTGCTCGAGCAGCACGCAGGCGTTGTCGGACAGCGTGCGCATCGCCGCCAGCGGCTGGTTCAGCTCGTGCACGATGCCGGCCGACATCTGCCCCAGCGCCGCCATCTTGCCTGCGTGGACAAGCTCGTTCTGGGTGGCCCGCAGGTCCGCCTCGATCGCGCGCCGCAGCTCGACCTCGCCGGCCAGGCGCTCGTTGGCCGATTGCAGCTCGGCCGTGCGTTCGGTGACCTTCGCCTCCAGCCCGTCGTGCGCCGCCTGCAGCGCGGCGCGGCTGGCGAGCTTCTGGCGCAGCGAGCGCTGGCGTTGCGTGATCGCTGTCAGTGCCAGCAGCAGCACCGCGGCCGACAGCCCGGCGATCAGCGCGGCGTTGCGCGCCGTCGCCCGCGCCGGCGCCAGGTCGTCGAGCACGATCAGCCGCCACTGGCCGTGGTTGAGCGCGCGCTCGGTCGCGAGGTAGGGCTGGCGCTCGACCTCGACCAGGCGCGCGTCGTCGCCCAGCGCGCTGCGCACCTGCCAGGAGACCGGCAGCAGCGCTGCGTTGCCGTAGGGGCGCGTCGCCACGATCTCGGCCTGCGCCAGCGCCGACAGCGGCGCCAGCGGGCGGAAGCGCCACGCCTCGCGCGTGCTGAGGATCAGCACGCCGCGCGCGTCGGCCAGCAGCACCTCGCCCGGGAGCTTGCGCCAGGCTTGCTCCAGTCCTTCGAGGCTGACCTTCACGGTGGCCACGCCGCGCTGGCGCCCCTGGCGCGACAGCGCGAACGACAGGTAGTAGCCCGGCCGCCCGCTGGTGATGCCGACGCCGTAGAACTGGCCGCGGCCGCGCGCCAGCGCGTCCTGCACGTAGGGGCGGAACGACAGGTCGCGGCCGAACGGCGTGCCGGGCTGGTCCCAGTCGGCGGCGGCGCGGGCGGTGCCGCTGCGGTCGAGCACGTACAGCATCTCGGCGCCGGCGGTCGCGTTGATGCCGCGCAGGAAGCGGTTGACCTCGGCGGCGAGCTGCTTGTCCTCCGGCGCGTCGAGAAGGTCGAACACGTTCGGTGTCATCTCCAGCAGCGAGGGCAGGGTGTCGAAGCGCGCGACCTCCGTGTCGACGCCGGCGGCGACCAGGTCGAGCCGGTGGCTGGCGCCGTCGCGCAGTGCGCCCAGCCCGGTGCGCAGCCCGCCGGCATGGCCGAGCCAGGCCGCGGCCGCCACCAGCGCGAGCGCCGCGCAGGCGAGGGCGGCGGTGCGCTGGCGCATGTCGTCCGGAACTGCGGCGACGCGGGCTGACCGGGCGTGCCGCGCGCCCCGCTCAGTGCAGCTTGACGTGCGGCTCGGTGCGCCGCGTGATCATGCGCGCCAGCGTGTCGAGCGCCACCTTCGGAAAGCCGTGCAGCGCCAGCTCGTGCATCTTGTAGAGCGACACGTACATCATCTTGGCGAATACGCCCTCGATGAACAGGTTGCCGCCGATCAGCCCGCCCATCATGTTGCCGACGGTGCTGAACTCGCCCAGCGACACCAGCGAGCCGAAGTCGCGGTACCGGTACGGCCGCAGCGGCTTGCCGGCCAAGCGCAGGCCGATCTGCTTGACCACGTGCGACGCCTGCTGGTGCGCCGCCTGGGCGCGCGGTGGGACCATGCCGCCCTTGCCGTGGTCGGCTTGAGGCCAAGCGCAGGCCGCGCAATCACCGATGGCGAACACGTCGTCGTCGCGGCTGGTCTGCAGCGTCGGCCTGACCACCAGCTGATTGGTGCGATTGGTCTCGAGCCCGGCGATGTCCTTCAGGAAGTCTGGCGCCTTGACGCCCGCTGCCCACACCACCAGCTCGGCTGGCAGCAGCCGACCGTCGGCGAGACTCACCCCGCCGGGCAGCACCTCGGCCACTCTGGCGTGGGTGTGCACCTTTACCCCCAGCTTCGCCAGAAGCGACTCCGTCGCCTTGGACAGCCGCTCCGGCAGCGCCGGCAGCACCCGCGGCGCCGCTTCGATCACGCTGACGCGGATGTCCTTGTCGGCATCGACGCGGTCCAGCCCGAAAGCGACCATCTCGCGCGTCGTGCGGTGCAGTTCCGCGGCCAGCTCGACGCCGGTTGCGCCCGCGCCGATGATCGCCACCTTCAATTGCTCGGGTCGCAGCGGCGTGCCCTGCGCATGGGCGCGGATGCAGGCGTTGATGACCCGCGTGCGGAAGTGCTGCGCGTCGGCGGCCGTCTCGAGTTTCATCGCGTGCTCGGCCACGCCCGGCGTGCCGAAGTCGTTGCTGAGGCTCCCAACCGAGACAACGAGCGTGTCGTAGCCGAACACCCGCTGCGGCGTCACCTGCTGGCCCTCGTCGTCGATGTAGGGGGCCACCAGCACCTCGCGCCGCGTGCGGTCGAGACCGACCATTGCACCGACGCGGTAGCGGAAGTGGTGCCAGTGCGCCTGCGCCAGGTAGCTGACCTCGTGTGCGCTCATGTCCATACTGCCGGCGGCAATTTCGTGCAGCTTGGGCTTCCAGACATGCGTGCGATTGCGGTCGATCAGCGTAATCTCGGCCCGTCCGCGCTTGCCGAGGGTGTCGCCCAGCCGCGTGGCCAGTTCGAGCCCGCCCGCGCCGCCGCCGACGATGACGACGCGGTGGCGACCCGCGGGGCCGGTGTGGGGGCTACTCATGGCGCGGCTCGATCCAGAGCCTGACGCAGAGCGATCAGGAACGCGTCGGGCTTCTCGGCGTGCACCCAGTGCCCCGCATCCTCGATCGCGTGCGCCTCGAACTCCGGGAACAGATACTCGAAGCCTTCGAGGTCCGCCGCGGCCACATAGTCCGAGGCGGCGCCGTAGATCAACGAGGTAGGCCCGCTGAAGCGGCGACCGAGCAACGTGGTCGGAAACGCACTCAACACTGGGACCGAGATGCCGATCGCCGCGAGGTTGAGCCGCCAGTCGAAGTGGTCGTTGCGGCTGACCAGGTTCTGCAGCAGGAAGGGCGCGGTTGCCGGATCGGGCAGCCGTTCGGCCAGCCGCCGCTGCGCCTCGGTGCGGCTGGCCGTCGCCGCCGCATCGATGCTGCGCATCGCCTCGACGTAGGGCGTGAAGCGGTCGGCGTAGGCAACCGGCGCGATGTCGACCACGACCAGGTTGCCGACCGAAACCGGGCTCGTCAGCGCGAGCGCCATTGCCGTCTTGCCGCCCATGCTGTGGCCCACCACGGTCGGCCTCGATAGGCCCTGTCGCGCGATCAAGGTGCGCACGTCCTCGGCCATCTCCAGGTAGTCCATCGAGTCGGCCCACGGCGATTGGCCGTGGTTGCGCAGATCGACACAGAGCACGCGGTGATGCGGCGCCAGTGCCCGCGCCACCGAACGCCAGTTGGCGCTCGAGCCGAACAGCCCGTGCAGCACCACCACCGGGGGCCCGGTGCCGGTGTCCTCGAACGCCAATTGCAGTGCCAAGGGACGGGGCCGCGTGGTTGAGGTTGTTTACTTCTTCTGCGGCGGCAGATCGGTGCAATGGCCCTCGAAGACCTCGGCCGCCATGCCGATCGACTCGCCCAGCGTCGGGTGCGGGTGGATCGTCTTGCCGATGTCGGTGGGCTCGCAGCCCATCTCGACAGCGAGACACACTTCGCTGATCAGGTCGCCGGCATGGGTGCCGACGATGCCGCCGCCGATGACGCGGTGCGTGGCCTCGTCGAAGATCAGCTTCGTGAAGCCCTCGTCGCGGCCGTTGGCGATGGCGCGGCCCGATGCGGCCCAGGGGAAGACCGCCTTGCCGTACTTGATGCCTTCGGCCTTGCATTGCTCCTCGGTCTTGCCCGCCCACGCGACCTCCGG
>JBGAMJ010000122.1:0-16056 GCA_044223035.1 Piscinibacter sp. | reverse complement strand
CAACAGCCCGAACCCACCCCATCGGGCACGGATGCAGAGGCTTCACCCAAACCCGGTGGATCGGGCACGGACACCGCCAAGCCGATGCCCATGCCGCCGGGCGGCGGGCACAAATCGCCATGAGGGCCGCCATGACCGAATCCGGAAGGGCCCATTTCCTGCGCCGGCCACGCCTGCGCTTGGCGGGCCTGCTCGGCGCAGTCGCCTTGCTCGGCGGATGCGCCTCCTTCAGCCCGGACGGTGGCTTTGCACCGGTGCAGCAGACCGCCAAGGACCGTCTCGGCAAGGAACTGCAATGGGCCCGATCCGACGCCGACCGGGACGCCATCGACCAGCGCGTGCGCGAACTGCTCGCCAAGCCGCTGTCGGTCGACGACGCCGTGCAGATCGCACTGCTCAACAACCGGGGGCTGCAGGCCGAGTACCACGAACTCGGCATCGCAGAGGCCGAGCTGGTGCAGGCCGGGCGGCTGCCCAACCCGGGCGTGGCCTTCGCGCGCAAGACCCAAGGCGGCGAAGTCGAACTCGAGTGGCTGCTGGCGATCAACCTGGCCCGGCTGGTCGCCATTCCACTGTTCATGGAGGTGGAATCGAGGCGCTTCGCGCACACGCAGCTGCGGGTGTCGCTGCAGATGGTGTCGCTCGCCGCCGACACACGCAAGGCCTACCTGCATGCACTCGCGGCCGAAGAGACCGTGCGCTACATGCGTCAGGTGATGCTGGCTGCCGAGGCCAGCGCCGAACTGGCGCGGCGCATGGAGCAGGTGGGCAACTTCAACAAGCTGCAGCGTGCGCGCGAACAGGGCTTCTACGCCGATGCGGCCTTGAATCTGGCACGTGCGGAGCAGGCGCAACGGTCGACGCGCGAGCGCCTGACCCGGCTGCTGGGCCTGTGGGGTGCACAGGCGCAATTCACCCTGCCCGAACGGCTGCCCGACCTGCCGAAATCGACCGTCGATCTGCCCGACATCGAGAGACTCGCTCTCGAACAGCGGCTCGACGTACGCGGCGCCAAGCTGGCCGCCGAACAGACGGCGAAGAACCTGGGACTGACGCGAACCACGAGGTTCATCAACGTGCTCGAAGTCGGTGCCATCTACAACACCTTCAACGATGCGCCGTCGCAGCGCGGCTACGAGATCGGTTTCGAGCTGCCGCTGTTCGACTGGGGCGAAGCGCGTGTGGCCAAGGCCGAGGCGATCTACATGCAGGCACTCGACCGGGCTGCGCAGACCGCCATCGACGCGCGCTCGGAAGTGCGCGAGGCCTATACCGGCTACCGCTCGGCCTACGACATCGCACGCCACCACCGCGATCAGATCGTGCCGGTGCGCCAGCGCATCGCCGAAGAGAACCTGCTGCGCTACAACGGCATGCTGATCGGCGTGTTCGAGCTGCTGGCCGACGCACGTGCGCAGATCGCCAGCGTGAACAACTACATCGAGTCGCTGCGTGACTTTTGGGTCGCTCAGGCCGATCTGGACATGGCACTGATCGGCAAACCCAGCCTGGCGGTTCCGGCAGGCCCCGCGATCACCGGTGAACCCGGCGGCGCTCGCCACTGACTCCATAAGGAAAACCACATGCTTTCGCGACGCAAACTCATTGGCGGGGCCGGCGCCGTCACGGCGGCCATGTCGGCCGCTGCGGTCAGCAAGGTGGCAATGGCCGCGCTGCCCGAGGCGGTGATCCAGACCAAGCCCGACACGATGCCGCCGCTGCTGCCCAACAGCGGCCGGCCCTACAACCCGGTCGTCACGCTCAACGGCTGGACCCTGCCCTGGCGCATGAATGCCGGCGTCAAGGAATTCCACCTCGTCGCCGAGCCGGTGGTGCGCGAGATGGCGCCGGGCATGAAGGCGCACCTGTGGGGCTACAACGGCCAGTCGCCGGGGCCGACGATCGAGGTCGTCGAAGGCGACCGGGTGCGCATCTTCGTCACCAACAAGCTTGGCGAACTGCACAGCGTGCACTGGCACGGCCAGCGCCTGCCCAACGGCATGGACGGCGTGACCGGGCTGACCCAGCCGGGCATCCCGCCGGGCAAGACCTTCGTCTACGAGTTCGTCGCGCGCCGTCCCGGCACCTTCATGTACCACCCGCACGCTGACGAGATGGTGCAGATGGCGATGGGGATGATGGGTTTCTGGATCACGCACCCCAAGGCGAAACACCCGCTGATCGACGAGGTCGACCGCGACTTCGTGTTCCTGCTCAACGCCTACGACATCGATCCCGGCAGCTCCACGCCGAAGATCATGACCATGCTCGACTTCAACCTGTGGAGCTGGAACAGCCGCATCTTCCCCGGCATCGCCCCCTTGGTCGTGCGCAAGAACGACAAGGTGCGCATCCGCATCGGCAACCTGACGATGACCAACCACCCGATCCACCTGCACGGCCACGAGTTCCTCGTCACCGGCACCGACGGCGGGCCGACGCCCAGGAGCGCGCGCCAGTACGAGGTGACGGCGGACATCGCCGTCGGCCAGATGCGCCAGATCGACTTCCTCGCCGACGAGGAGGGCGACTGGAGCCACCACACGATGCCACAAGAGCCACCACACGGGATGTCGATCACCACGACGTGCCGACCATGATCGGCGTGATCGCGGCCTGATCACGAAACTCATCCCCGACTACATGGTGATGGGCGAGCGCGGCATGAAGGACATGACCGAGATGGAGATGCCGCTGCCCGACAACACCGTACCGATGATGACCGGCACCGGGCCGTTCGGCGCCATCGGCATGGGCGGCATGTTCAGCGTCGTCAAGGTGCGCAAGGACCAGAAGCCCGGCGACTACAGCGACCCCGGCTGGTTCAAGCACCCGCCCGGGACGGTGGCCTACGAGGGCCGGTGCGCTGCCCGACGCGGCGCGCTTCGCGGCCGACGGCGGGCCAGCTCTGCCGGCGCGGCCCACGCCGTCCAGGAGATCGAAGTGCAGGTGCGCAAGCCCAGGGGCCATTCCGGCCATTGATATGACAGAACCAGACGACCCATCGAAAGGAGATCCCATGACATCGAACCGAAGCCTCTTCACCGGCACGCTGATGGCGGCACTCGTGTCCGCCGGCCTGATGACGGTGCCACGGATCGCCTGCGCTCACGGCGACGAGACCCACGCCACCGCGGGCCCGGCGAAGAAGGAGCAGAAGGCCTGGGGCATCGCCGTGGACGCCACGGCGGCCAAGCGCACCATCGAGTTCACGATGAGCGACGCCATGCGCTTCACCCCCGACCGCATCGCGGTCAAGCAGGGCGAGACCGTTCGCATCGTGCTGCGCAACGAAGGCAAGCTACTGCACGAGTTCGTGCTGGGCACGAAGAAGGAGCTCGACGAGCATGCCGCGCTGATGCTCAAGTTTCCCGGCATGGAGCACGACGAGCCCTACATGGCGCACGTGCCGCCGGGCAAGACCGGCGAGATCGTCTGGACCTTCAACCGCGCCGGCGACTTCGACTTCGCCTGCCTGATCGCCGGGCACTACCAGGCCGGCATGGTCGGCAAGGTCAGCGTCGCGGCCAGCACCACCCCCACTGAAAGGAAATGACCGTGAACGACATGCCCATCGAATCCCGCGCGGCGGCGACGCGTAGACGCCTGCTGCTCGTGGCCGCCGCCACCGCGCTGCCCGCTTGGGCCCTCGCGCAGCGAGCGCCTGCGGCCACTCCGATCGAGGTCTGGAAGGGCCCGACCTGCGGTTGCTGCAAGGACTGGATCGCCCACCTGCAAGCCAACGGCTTCGCGGCCAGGGCGCACGAGAACGGCAACACCGACCAGCGCGCCGCACTCGGCATGCCGATCCGCTATGGGTCCTGCCACACGGCGCTCGTCGGAGGCTATGCGATCGAAGGCCATGTGCCGGCGCGCGAGCTGCGCCGGCTCCTCGCGCAAAGGCCCAAGGCCATCGGCCTGGCGGTGCCGGCGATGCCGCTCGGCTCGCCCGGCATGGACGGGCCGGAATACGGCGGCCGCAAAGATGCTTACGACGTGCTGCTCGTGCTCGAGGACGGCAGCGCAGAGATCTATCACTCCTACACCTGAAAGGAAACTGAGATGATGATGCTGATGAAGAAGCTGATGACGTCAGCGCTGCTCGCCACCGCCGTCGCCCTGCCTGCGATGGCGCTCGCTGCCGAGATGACCGACGGCGAAGTGCGCAAGGTGAGCAAGGACACGGGCAAGATCACCCTCAAGCACGGCGAGATCAAGAACCTCGACATGCCGCCGATGACGATGGTGTTCCAGGTCAAGGACCCTGGCCTGCTCGACAAGGTCAAGCCGGGCGACAAGGTGCGCTTCGCGGCGGAGAAGGGCCCGGACGGCGCCATCGTCTTGACCGACATCCAGGTGACGCCATGAGCTGCGGCGCCAATCGCCAGGCGAATCGCGTCCGGCACGCACTGCCGCTGCTCGCCGCCGCGTCGTTGGAGCTGGCGGGTCCGCTCGCGCAGGCCCAGGTGATCGACCTCGTCTGGACGCCCGCAGGCAGCTTCGAGCGCCAGTTCAGCATCGCGCCGGGCAAGTTCGCCGAGCTGTGCGGTGCGCTTGCCAAGGGACAGTCGGTGCAGTGGACCTACGAGGCCGGCAGCCCACTCGACTTCAACATTCACTACCACCAGGGCAGTGACGTGGTCTACCCCGCGCGCGCAAGCGGCGCAGCGCGCTCCGAGGGCACGCTGGCTGTCGATGCGGCGCAGGAGTACTGCTGGATGTGGGTCAACAAGTCGGCCGCCGCGGTCAGTCTCCAGGTCCGGCTGCAGAGGCGCTGACGGACGCATGCCGGAACTCACCTCAATGCGATTGCGGCCGCCCCATCAGTGCCTCGACGATCGGGCACGGATGGGTGCGCCCTGTCGTCAGGCAGCGGTCGAGCAACTCGTCCAAGGTCTGGCGCATCCGCGTCAGGTCTGCCAGCTTGGCGCGTATCTGTTCGAGCCGCGCCTTCGCCACCGCCTGCACCGCGCGGCGGTTGCGGCCATCGGCCAGGTCGAGCAGAGTGGAGATCTCCTGCAGCGAGAAGCCCAGGCCTTGTGCGCGCTTGATGAAGCCGATGCGATCGACGAGGGCCGACGGATAGTGGCGCACGGCTCCGGTCGCGCGTGGCACCGGCAGCAGGCCGCGCCCCTGGTAGTAGCGGATCGTCTCGACACCGACCTGCGCCGCCTTGGCCAAACGGCCGATCGTCATCGGCCGCGGATGGGCGCCGGGAACCGATGTGGCATTCATGGCTCCAACTCTAGCCGACGAGTCCGTACCTGTCCCCAGACTGGCATTGATGTGGATCAACCACTGACTGCCGGTGAGTCCTAGACTGCGCGGTACGCACGCGATGCTCACATGAACCTCCTGCCGAACCAGCGCTCCAGACGCCGCACCGTTTTCGCGATGCTGGCCGTGTGGTTGTTCGCGCTGGGTGCGGGTTGGGCCAATGCCTGCCTGTTGCAACAGCGCGGCACGCATGCCCATGGGGCGTCGGAAGGTGCGGTCGTCGCGGGTCATACGGTGGTCGTCCTGGCCGGTCACATCGGCGCCGACTCGGCCCACGACGACGAAGGCTCGGGCGCAAGCCCGGCCGCCGGCAAGGCCTGTCAGAAGGTCTGCGACGACGGCACGCAAACCGTTGTCAAGGTGGCACCGAGTTTTGACCTGACCGATGTCGCGATGGCGCCCCCGGTCGCGACGCTCTGGACGACGCTCGTTGCAGCGCTCGCGCCTGCAGCCTCGGCGCAGGGGGTTGCAGCTTCCCCTGGCGTCGGCCCGCCCCTGAGAACCCGCTACTCGCGACTCGCGTTGTAGCCCGCGGCGACGCCCGGCCCGCAGCCTTGCGCTTCGGGCGTGCGCCGTTGCATCCGAATCCGCTTGACTCTGTATGCGGGTACGGAGTTCAGACTCGGATCCGACGCCCCTCGGGCCACACACGGCCACCGACGGTGCGCCTGAACTCATCCGCGATTCCCCACATGCCACCAGGAGTGATCCATGACACGCATCCAGTCGAATTCAGCTCTCGCCGCCATCGTCCTCGCCAGCGTTGCAGCGGCGGCCGGCGCCGCGACCGATGAGCAGCACGACAGCCATCACCCGGCCTCGGCGCCCGCGGTTCAGATGGCGCAGGCCAAACCCGGGATGGCCTCCTCCGGAGTGCCCGGCATGCAGGGCATGCAGGGCCTGGAGGCTCAGATGAAGGCGATGCAGGAGATGCACGCCAAGATGATGGCGGCCAAGACGCCCGAGGAGCGCAACGCGCTGATGGCTGATCACATGAAGGCCATGCAGGGCGGCATGGCGATGATGGAAGGCATGTCCGGCATGGGCGGTATGGGTGGCATGGGCGCGGCATCGGCACCGCGGGGCATGCCGGCCGACATGGCCAAGCGCCAGCAGATGATGGAACAGCGCATGGACATGATGACGATGATGATGGAGATGATGATGGATCGCCTGCCGCCGCAGCCCTCGGCGCCGGCGAAGAAGTGATCCCCGGTGGAGGAGCGCATGAATCAATCTGCCATTGCACCGCTTCGCACCGGCATCGCGCTGGCCGTCACCGTCGGCGTGTTCTATGCCCTGTGCGCGCTGGCATGGGCAATGGCGCCCGGACCGTTCTTGAGTCTCATGAACAACCTGTTCCACGGCATGGACTTCAGCGGCATGGTCGTCCAGCGGCCGTTTGCGTGGCCGGGGTTCCTTGCAGCGCTGCTCGTGCTGAGCACCTGGGCGCTGTGCTTTGGGATCTTCTTCGCAGGGTTGCTCAACCGACTGACGCGGTGACGCGCTCGACTTCTGGAGCAACGAATGAATCACGAAGGAAGCGCCATGCATCAACAGGGACACGATTCCCCCAACTCTCTGCGCCGGGGTCCGGACTGGTCTCGCCTGAACCAGTGGCTGCTCTGGCTGGGCCTGGCAGCCGCGGTGGCATGGCTGGTCGCGCGCCACGGTGCCCATCTGCTGGAGGTGTCGCCCTTCCTGCTCCTGCTCGCCTGTCCGCTGCTGCACCTCTTCGGGCATGGCGGACATGGCGGACATGGCGGGCACGGCGGGCATGGCAACGAGGCCGGGCCGGGGCGGGATCGGGCGAACCCGCCACCGCCACCGGTCGGCGATGACGCGCCACCGCGCAGCGATCCGCCACCCGGCGGCCATTCGCATTGACTCGGCGTCATGCCGGCCGAGCACTGAACTTTCCAGCCCTACCTCAACGGAGCCCCACGATGAGCACGATCGATCTCGAAGTCCAAGGCATGAGCTGCGGCTCTTGCGTCAACCATGTCACCCAGGCGCTGAAGCCGATCCCGGGCGTCACCGATGTCGCCGTCGATCTGAAGTCGGGCCATGTCCGCGTCACGGGCGCGCTCGACAGCGATCCGCAGCGCCTCGTCTCCGCGCTCACCGATGCGGGCTATCCGACCAAGCTGGCGGACGCTCGTGCGCCGGCGCCAACGGACAAACGGGTTGCCGCCCAGCCAAACACAGGGCGCGGCGGCTGCTGCTGCCGATAGAGGGCAGGAGCATGAGCACCGACAGCGCAGCTGGCAAAGCGGCTGCAGCCAAGCAGACTCCGCTGGACTACGGCACGCAGTTGCGCTTGCTGCAGATCGAACTCGTCAAGCTGCAGCGCCACTTCATCGGTTGTGGCGACCGCATTCTGGTCGTGCTGGAAGGGCGCGATGCCGCCGGCAAGGACGGCGCCATCAAGCGCATCGTCCGGCACCTCAGCCCGCGCGAGACCCGCGTGATCGCGCTCGGCAAGCCATCGGATCGCGAGACCGGCCAGTGGTACTTCCAGCGCTTCGCGCCTTATCTGCCCGCGCGCGGCGAATTCACGCTCTTCAATCGAAGTTGGTACAACCGCGCCGGCGTCGAGCGGGTGATGGGGTTCTGCACGGCCGACGAATACGAGGAGTTCATGCTCACCGTGCAGGCGTTCGAGGAGATGTTGGTGCGTTCCGGCGTGAAGCTGCTGAAGTACTACCTCGACATTTCCCGCAAGGAGCAGGCGGCGCGCCTGCGCGACAGGCTCGAGAACCCGCTCAAGCAGTGGAAGGTCAGCCCCATCGACGAGGCGGCGCTGAAGAAGTGGAAGGCCTACAGCGAGGCGCGCGACGCGATGCTGGCGCGAACTCACCATGCCGCCGCGCCGTGGACCGTGCTGCACGCCGACGACAAGAAGCGGGCCCGATTGAACCTGTTGCGCCATGTGTTGCTGCGTCTGCACTACCCCGGCAAGAACGAGGAGCTGTTGTCAGTCGATTCGCGGGTTGCTTTCGACTGGCCGCCTGGCAGTGCCGAGTTGCCGGCGCTCGCCTGAACACGGCAACCGAGGAGGCAAGTCGTGACGCACCATCGCTTCAAGTCCAATCCCGCATCCGGCGGCCGCTCGCAGCGCGGCGCCGCGATGCCGTGGGTCTTCTTCGGCTTTCTGCTGGTCGCCGGTTTCTTCTTCTTCACCGAGCACCGCGCCCACCTGATGGGCGCGCTGCCCTTCGTCCTGCTTGCGCTGTGCCCGCTGATGCATCTGTTCCACGGCGGCCATGGCGGGCACGGCCACGGCACCGGTGCCCGTGGACACCAAGGGCATGGCTCGCTCGGCGATGCGGACGGTGATCGAGCCCCGCCACCCAAGGCGAGCGACAGTCCGCGCCCGCCCCATCGGCACTGAACCCGACCGAAAGGCAATCGCCATGACAAACGACAACGCGCCGGCCTACGGACTGTGGTCCCTGGTCGTCATCAACTCGCTCGTCTTCATCATCTTCGCGTTCAGCTTCGCCAAGCCGCAGTCCGGGCGCGACTGGCGGTCGTTCGGCGCCTTCTCCGCCTTCCTCGTGGCGCTGTTCGCGGAGATGTACGGTTACCCGCTGACCATCTACCTGCTGTCGGGCTGGCTGGGCACCAAGTTTCCCGGCGTGGACTTCCTCTCGCACGACGCGGGCCACCTGCTCGAGGTGCTGTTCGGCTGGCGTGCCAACCCGCACTTCGGCCCGTTCCACCTGCTGAGCGCGGTCTTCATCGGCGGCGGCTTCTGGCTGCTGTCGTCCGCCTGGTCGGTGCTGTATGCCGCGCAGCGCACCGGCACCCTGGCACGAACCGGCGCCTACGCCCGCGTCCGCCACCCGCAGTACGTCGCCTTCGTGCTGATCATGTTCGGCTTCCTGCTGCAGTGGCCGACCGTGCTGACGCTTGTGATGTTCCCGATCCTGTGCACGATGTACGTGCGCCTGGCCATCACCGAGGAGCGCGAGGCGGCACGGGCCTTCGGTGCCGAGTGGGATGACTACGCGAGCCGGACGCCGCGCTTCTTCCCGAATCTCGGCGCATCGGGACAGACCCAGCATCACGCATGAACATGCATCCGGCCGCGAAGCCGGCGGGCTACGGCGCGCTGGCGTTCAGCTTGCTGCTCGGTGCGCACTTCGCGTTGCTCACCTTGGTCTCAGGGTGGGGCTTCACTGTGAGCCACTACTCCGACTTCTGGTACTACATCTTGCCGCTGGGCGCGGGCTTCGGGCTCCAGGTCGCTCTGTACAGCCGCCTGCGGCAACTGGCGCGCCCGTCGATGCAAGCCCGCGCCGTCATGACCGCATCCGGGACCACTGCGTCCATGGCGATGGTTTCGTGCTGCGCCTACTATCTGGTCAATGTCGCGCCGGTGCTGGTCGCGACCGGACTGGTCGCGTTCGCCAGCCAATACGAGGTGGAGCTTTTCTGGGTCGGGCTCGCGTTCAACGCGGCCGGCGTCGCCTTCACGGGAAGCAGACTCTGGAAGGCCTCGAAGGAGTCTCCGCGATGCGCTCACCCGTGAGCTCCAAGGACGTGCGCGCAGTCGCCGTGCCAGTCATTCGCTCCCAACTGATCGGTCTCGCGACCCTCCTCCTGCTCGCGCTGGGGCCGTCGCTTGCGACGGCGCAGGCCCGCCTGGAGCGTGAGGGTGTGGTGATGTACTGGGGCCTCGTGCCGGCCGCGATCGTGTCGCAGCAGCACTCGCTGGAGGAGATGCACGGCGTCGCGCCCAAGGATGGCGGGCAGAACCACCACCTCGTGGTCGCGCTGTTCAACAAGCGCGACGGCAGCCGGATCGACGACGCGGTCGTGCGCGCCCAGCTCAGCGAGATCGGCATCGTCGATGCACCGCCGAAGTACCTGACGCCGATGTCGATCGACGGCCAGGCCTCCTATGGCCAGTTGTTCTGGACCGCCAAGGAAGGCCCATACCGGTTTCGCGTCTTCGTCAAGCCGCCCGACCGCGCCACCGAGATCGAATTCGCGATCTCGGCCTGGTCACCGCACCGTGAGACGCGCTGAGCGTCGGCATCGAGCGTCCATGACTCCGGAGCATCCCATGCGCGCTACACCTTCGAAGGTCGCCCACTGGGTCGTCGTGGCCTTCGCAGCCATTGCCGGCTACTTCTGGATCACAGAACACCGCGCCCACCACTTCGGTGTTCTGCACTACGTCCTGGTCGCACTCTGCGTGGTGCTGCTGTACCTGTTGATCCGGTACGAAGCTCGGGGAGCTGACTGATGTGCTTCTCGGCCACCGCCAGCTTCTCCGCGGGCACCTTCCTGCTCGGGCTCGGCGTCCTGACGCTGAAGGCAGCGCGGACGCCGCGCGAGCGCCCGTTCGCGGCCATCCCGCTGCTGTTCGCGATCCAGCAACTGATCGAAGGCGTGGTCTGGCTGACCTTCAGCCACGAGGCCCCGTTGCTGAATCAGGTCATGACGCACGCCTACTCGTTCTTCTCGCATGTGCTGTGGCCGATCTACGTGCCGATCGCCGTGTGGCTGATCGAGCCGCCGGGGCCGCGTCGCCGGGCATTGCTCGCGTTCGTCGCCGCCGGCCTCGTGGTAGGCCTGTACTTGCTCTACATCCTGGCGGCCTACCCGGTCGTCTCGCGGCCGACCGGCCAGCACGTCGAGTACGTGTCGCCGCATTTCTTCGCGGCGATCGCGATGACGCTGTACCTGGTGTCCACCAGCGTGACGCTGCTGCTGTCCACACACCGGAGCGTCAAGCTCTTTGGCGCGCTCGCGCTGCTGGCCTTCGGCGCCGCTTACTACTTCTATGCCGTCTGGTTCATCTCCGTGTGGTGTCTGTTCGCCGCGCTGGCGAGCACGGTGATCTATCTGCACTTCGTCCCCCGCGTCCCGCTTCTGAAAGAGGCCCGCTCGTGAACACCACCATGAACTTCGAGGTCGGCGGCCTCGTCTCGACGATGTCCGCCCAGGGCGTCGAGAAGCAACTGGCTCGCTTGTCCGGCGTCACGACGGTCCAAGTCAATGCCGTGGCCGGATCGGCCAGCGTCAGCTTCGACACCGAGCGCACGACCCCGGACGCTATTCGCAAGGCCATCGAGGACTGCGGCTACCACTGCCGCGGCGAATCGACGCCGCGCCATGTCTGCGCGCCGCACGGTGCGCCCACCGCGCAACACCCACCCGGGCACCAACACGGTGCCCATGCGGCTGCCGGCGCCAAGCCGGCCGCGGCGGAGCACGCCGGCATGGACGCGATGGCCCACGAGATGGGGCACGGCGCCGGCATGGACGCGCGCAGCATGGCGCGCGACATGCGCAACCGTTTCTGGATCTGCCTCGCATTCACGGTGCCGATCTTCCTGTACGCGCCGATGGGAATGGACTTCATCAAGCTCAGTCCGCCGTTCGGCATGGCGCTCGATCCGTGGCTGTTCCTGCTCGCCACCGGCGCGGTGATCTACCCCGCGTGGCCGTTCTTCGTCGCAGCGGCGCGCGCGCTGCGCAACGGTGTGCTCAACATGGCGGTGCTGGTCGTGCTCAGTGTGGGCACGGGATATTTGTTCAGCGTCGGCGCGACCTTCGTCTTCGAGGGCGCGCAGTTCTACGAGGCGGTCTCCGTACTGCTGGTGTTCATCCTGCTCGGGCACTGGCTCGAGATGCGTGCCCGGGCCGGGGCGTCCGAGGCGATCCGCGCGCTGATGGACCTGGCGCCGCCCAAGGCGACCGTGGTGCGCAACGGTGCCGAGGTCACGATTGCGACGGCCGACGTGCTGCAGGGCGACGTCGTGCTGATCCGCCCCGGCGACAAGATTCCCGTCGACGGTGTGGTGCTCGAGGGCGGATCCCAGGTCGACGAATCAATGCTGACGGGCGAGTCGATGCCGGTCGCGAAGGCCGTCGGCGCCAGCGTGATCGGCGCGACCATCAACAAGAGCGGCAGCTTCCGCTACCGCGCCACCAAGGTCGGTGCCGACACCGCGCTGGCGCAGATCGTCAAGCTCGTGCAGCAGGCGCAGAACTCCAAGGCGCCGGCACAACTGCTGGCCGACAAGGCATCGCAGTGGCTGGTCGTGGTTGCCATCCTGATCGGCGTCGCGACCTTCGTCGCCTGGTACCTCGTGCTCGGCCAACCCTTGCTGCTGGCACTCACACTGACGATCACGGTGTTCGTGATCGCCTGCCCCGACGCGCTCGGCCTGGCCACGCCGATGGCGGTGATGGTCGGCACCGGCCTCGGGGCCATAAACGGCATCCTGTTCAAGAACGCCGCGGCGCTCGAGGACGCGACCCGGCTCGACGTGGTGATCTTCGACAAGACCGGCACGCTGACGCTCGGCCAGCCCGAGGTGGTGGATCTGGTCGCCGCCGCCGGCACCTCCGCCGACGAACTGCTGATCGTCGCCGGATCGGTCGAGAAGCTGTCCGAGCATCCGCTCGCCCTGGCCGTGCTCGAGCGCGCCAAGGACCTGTCGCTGGAGCCGGTGACTGCCTTCACGAACATCGACGGCATGGGCACCGAGGCCGTCGTGCGCGGCCAGCGCACGCTGCTCGGTAACCGGCCGCTGATGGATGCCAACGCGGTGGACCTCGACGGGCTGCAGGCCGAGTCGCGCCGGCTCCGGGGCCAGGGGCGCACCGTCGTCCACGTCGCCCACGGCGGAAAGCTGATCGGACTGATCGCGATCGCCGACGCGGTTCGTCCCTCCTCGGCAGACACGGTGAAGGCGCTCCACGCCAGGGGCGTGCAGGTGGCCATGCTGACCGGGGACAACCAAGGCACGGCCGATCGGATCGCAAGGGAACTCGGCATCGACATCGTCTTCGCCGACGTGCTGCCCGGCGACAAGGCGGCCAAGGTCAAGGAGCTGCAGGCCCAGGGAAAGAAGGTCGGCATGGTCGGTGACGGCATCAACGACGCGCCGGCACTGACCCAGGCCGATGTCGGCTTCGCGATCGGCGCCGGCACCGACGTGGCGATGGAGAGCGCCGACGTCGTGCTGATGAAGAGCGACCCGCTCGATGTCGTCGGCGCGATCGAGCTGTCGCGCGCGACGCTGCGCAAGATGCATCAGAACCTGTGGTGGGCGGTGGCCTACAACGTGGTCGCCTTCCCGCTCGCCGCCGGTGTCTTCTACCCGTTCACGATCAGCCCGGAAGTGGCGGCGATCGCGATGTCGGGCAGTTCGGCACTGGTGGCCGTCAATGCGCTGCTGCTCAAGCGCACCCGGCTCACGGGCATCCGCAGGATCGATGCCGGCGGCGCGTCCCCTGTCGCCGCCCGAGCGGGCGCGGCCGCGTCCGCCTGAACCCGTGCACGCACCTGGCATCCCGCTGGCGTCCTCGGCCGAGGCACGCGATGGCGTCCGGGCGATGGCGCTGCTCGGCGTGGTGGTGTTCATCGTCGCGCTGGGCTACGGCGCCGGGTTGCCGCTGGTCCAGCCCTACCTGGCGCGCTACCTCGGCCCGGACGCGCCCCAGCGGCTGGCCTGGCACGTCGGCATGCTGGGCGGCGTCTACACGTTCGCGCTGTTCGTGTTTGCGCCGACCTGGGGCCGTTGGTCGGATCGACACGGCAGGGCGATGGTCCTGATGGCGGGGTTCGCCGCGTTTCTGGTCGGCAGTGCGGCCTCCGCGCTGGCGCCCAATCTCGGCACCGTCTATGCCGCGCGCCTGCTGGCCGGAGCGGGCGCGGCGGCCATCATGCCGACGGCGCAGGCCTACATCGCCGACGTCAGCACGCCGGTCGATCGCAGCCGCCGCTTCGTGCTGCTCGGCGGCGCTTCGTTCCTCGGGTTCCTGGCGGGGCCCGTGTTCGGGGCGTGGCTCGCCGGTCCGGTCATGGGCATGAGTGTCGGCCAAATGCCGAGCATGCTGAGCTGGCCCGCGCTTCTGATCGCGGCCGCGGGCATCCCGATCCTGCTGCTGACGCCGGCGGGGCTCGCGCGCTCCGGCAGCGCCGCGGCGGCGGCCTCGGCGGCAGAACCGACCGTCCAGCGTCGCCGCTTCGTGCTCGCCTCGATGGTCCTCGCCGCGCTGGCCTCGTTCGCCGTCGGCACCTTCGAGGTCGGCTTCACGCTCTTCGGCGCGCAGACGCTCGGGCTGTCCGGCAGCGCGCTGGCGGTCATGTTCGTCACCTGCAGCGTCGCGATGCTCGGCGCGCAGGCGTTGTTGCTGTTGCCGGCAGTGCGGCGCCGCATCGATCAGCGCTGGGTGGCTGCCACCTTTGCCGTCTCCGCGCTCGCGTTGAGCTTCACGGCGGTGGTCGCCGGCGCCGGCGCGCTGGTCATTCTGATCGCCGTCGTCGGCAGCGGCATCGGCCTGATCGGGCCCGTGCTGTCCTATGAGTTGCTCGAGCGCGATCGCTCCGAGCCCGGTGCCCTCCTGGGCCGGCAGGCCGCCGCCGGCAACCTGGGGCAGGCGCTCGGATCCTTCAGCGCTGGATCGCTGTTCGCGTTGCACTCCGTGGCGCCGTTCGGACTGGCCGCGCTCATGCTGCTGCTCGGCGCCGGGGCGGCCTTCGCGCTGTGGGGCGCGGCGCGCGACGACGAAATCGTGCAGTTCGCGGCGTCGGAGCAGGACCATGACGGATGATGCTCGCCGGCGCGAATCCCTCGACGCAGCCCTGGACGCAAGCGCATGTCGAGAGGGGCGGTCATGCGACTGATCGCGCGCGCCCTCGAGTTCGGCCACAACCTGGGCATTCGGCGTTGGGTGGGACGGCTGTTCCCGTACGCGGACCGCTGGTGGTTCCCGCCGCTCGCGGCGGCTCTGTCGGCGGCTGCGACCCTGAGCCTGTCGATTCCGACCGGCCCGGTGGTGATGGCCCTGGTGGCATTGAACCCGCGCCGCTGGCGCGCCGTGGTGCTGTGGTCGGTGCTCGGCAGCGCGGCTGCGGGTGCGCTGTTCACGCACCTCCTGGGCCACTTCGGCAGCGCCTGGATCAACGAGCGCCTGCCGCAGCTGGCAGCGTCGAAACACTGGCTGCACCTGGTGGGCTGGGTCTCCACCTACGGCTTCGTCACCTTGGCCGCCGTCGCTGCATCGCCGTTCGCCCAGACGCCGGCACTGGTCCTCGCGGCGCTGCTGGGCCTGCCGTGGCCGGAGGTGTTCGGCGCGCTGCTGGTCGGCAAGGGCCTGAAGTACTTCATCGTGGGCGCGGTCACCGCCCGCACCACCAGCGAGCCCCTGGCAACGAGTGCGCCCAACCCGCTTGCCACCGCCACCCCCACCGACCTTCATCGGAGAAACCGACATGCGTAAGTTCCTTTCCATTCTGTTGACGCTGGCGGTCCTCGGCCTCTCGGGCTGCGGCTACAACACGTTCCAGAGCACCGACGAACAGATCAAGGCCAGCTGGTCAGAGGTGCTGAACCAGTACCAGCGGCGTGCCGACTTGATCCCGAACATCGTCAGCACCGTCAAGGGTGAGACGAGCTTCGAACAGGACACGCTGACGAAAGTGGTCGAGGCGCGCGCCAAGGCCACCAGCATCCAGGCCACGCCGGAGCTGATCAACAGCCCCGAGGCATTCCGGAAGTTCCAGGCCGCGCAGGGAGAACTGTCCGGAGCCCTGAGTCGCCTACTCGTGGTCAGCGAGAACTATCCCGCGCTCAAGGCCAATCAGGGCTTCCAGGACCTGCGGACGCAGCTCGACGGAACCGAGAACCGCATCAGCGTCGCCCGCGACCGCTACATCAAGGCGGTACAGGACTACAACGTTGCCATTCGCTCGTTCCCGAGCAATCTGACCGCGATGGTCTTCGGCTATTCGGTGAAGCCGAACTTCGA
>JBGAMJ010000121.1:0-16352 GCA_044223035.1 Piscinibacter sp. | reverse complement strand
CGGCCCACCCGACCCGACCGATGCTGATCGAGCACCTGAACCGCCGCTTGCGTGAGCGCGAGGCGCAGGCGCTGCGCCGGCAGCGCCGTGTCGCCGCGTCGCCCTGCGCACCGCACCAGCGCGTGCTGATGCCGGGCGCCGACGGCGGCGAGGCGGTCGCCGAGCGCGACATGCTCGGCTTCTGCAGCAACGACTACCTGGGCCTCGCCAACCACCCGGCGCTGATCCAGGCACTGGCCGACGGCGCGCGCCTGCACGGCGCGGGCAGCGGCGCCTCGCACCTGGTCAGCGGCCACGCCCGGGCGCACGCCGCGTTCGAGGCCGACGCCGCCGCGCTGCTCGCGCCCTGCATCCCCGATGCGCGCGCGCTCTACTTCTGCAGCGGCTACCTGGCCAACCTCGGCGTGCTGACGGCGCTGGCGAGCCCGCTGGTGCAGGGTGCCGCCGCAAGATCGTCCGACACGCCGGCCGGGATGCCGGCCGACGCCCCGGCCCACGCGCCGGCGACGATCCTGGCCGACAAGCTGAACCATGCCTCGCTGGTGGACGGCGCGCTGCTCGCGCGCGTGCCGATGCGGCGCTACGCCCACGGCCGGCTCGACGTGCTGGCGCGCCAGCTCGAGACCTGCACCACGCCGCTGAAGCTGATCGCGACCGACGCGGTGTTCAGCATGGACGGCGACCTCGCCGACTTGCCCGGCCTGCTGGCGCTGGCCGAGCGGCACGACGCGTGGATCGTCGTCGACGACGCGCACGGCTTCGGCGTGCTCGGCGCGCAGGGCCGCGGTGCGCTGGCGCAGTTCGGGCTGCGCAGCGAGCGCTTCATCTACGTCGGCACGCTGGGCAAGGCCGCCGGGCTGGCCGGCGCCTTCGTCGCCGCGCACCCGACGATCGTCGACTGGCTGGTGCAGAGCGCGCGCACCTACATCTACACGACGGCGGCGCCACCGGCGCTGGCGCATGCGCTGCGCGTCAGCCTGGAGATCGTCGCCGGGCCGCAGGGCGAGCGGCGGCGCGCCCAGTTGCGCCAGCGCATCGACGAACTGCGCAGCGGCCTGGGCACGCTGCTGGCACGCCATCCGGGCCTGCCGTGGCGCCTGGCGCCGTCGACGACCGCGATCCAGCCGCTGATCGTCGGCGACAACGACGCGGCGCTCGCGCTGGCCGCGGCGCTCGCCGAACGCGGCCTGTGGGTGCCCGCGATCCGCCCGCCGACCGTGCCGGCCGGCAGCGCGCGGCTGCGCATCACGCTCAGCGCGGCGCACAGCCCCGCGGACGTGCGGCGGCTGCTGGACGCACTGGAGGCGCTGGCGGAACGCGCCGCGCCCACGGCGCCGGCCACTCCCGCCGCTGCGGCCACCGGGGTCACGCCGACAGGGGCGACCGGGTCGAGCGCGCCGACCGGGCTCACGCCACAGGCCGTGCCGCCCGCGTCCGACACGCCCTCCGGGTCGGCGTGCGCTGCGCCGGTCGCGCCGGACGCCTGCACCGCCGCGGCCACCGCAGCGGTCGCAGCGGTCGCAGCGGTCGCAGCGGTCGCCGCGGTCGCCGCGGTCGCAGCGGTCGCACCTGACGCACCTGACGCACCTGACGCACCTGACGCGCCTGGCGCTCCCGCCGTTCCCGTCCTGCCTCGGATTCCTGGCGCGCCCGGCGCGTCCACACCCGCGCCGGCACCCGAATGAAGGGCGGCGTCTTCGTCACCGGCACCGACACCGGCGTCGGCAAGACGCGCGTCAGCGCCGCGCTGCTGCGCGTGCTGGCGGCTGGCGGCGATCGCAGCGCCGGGCTGAAGCCGGTGGCGGCGGGGCTGGAGCGGCATGACGGCGTCGAGGTCAACGAGGACGTGGCGCTGCTGCGCGCGCATGCCTCGCTGCCGCTCGCCGATGCCGAGGTCGGCCCCTGCCAGTTCGCCGCCGCCTGCGCGCCGCACATCGCCGCCGCGCTCGAAGGCCGGCGCATCGAGCGCGCGCCGCTGCTCGCCGCGGCGCAGGCGCTGGCCGTGCGCAGCGACTGGCTGGTGGTCGAGGGCGTCGGCGGCTTCCGCGTGCCGCTGGACGACGGCTTCGACACCGCCGACCTGGCGGCCGACCTCGCCGCGGCGCTGGCGCTGCCGATGCTGCTGGTCGTCGGCCTGCGGCTGGGCTGCCTGAACCACGCGCTGCTGACTACCGAGGCGATCGCGGCGCGCGGGCTGCGGCTGGCCGGCTGGGTCGCGAACCGGATCGACCCCGCCATGCCCCACGCGGACGCGAACCTCGCCGCGCTGCGCCGGGCGCTGCACCCCGCGCCCTGCCTGGCGGACCTGCCCTGGCTGGCCTCGCCCGACCCGGCAGTGCTCGCCGGGCACTTCGATCCCGCGGCGGTGCGTGCAGCGCTCGCCCGGCAGGTGGCCGGCTCCTTGCCTGCGTCCACATCCACGTCCACGTCCACGTCCACGTCCACGTCCACGTCCACGTCCGCGTCCACGTCCACGTCCACGTCCACGCCCACGTCCGCGCACGCCGCCCGGCCCGATTCGCCCGCTCGCTCGCCCGCTTCCCCCTCCCCACGGCCTTCCGACTCCCCTTCCGCACCCTGGAGCCTCCCCCGATGACCACGATCGCCACCATCGCCGTCGACAGCCTGCGCCGGCCCGCACCGTCCGTCCGACCTGCCGCCGCCGACATGCCGGCGGCACGCTGGGCGCGCGCCGACATCGAGGCGCTGTTCGCGCTGCCGCTGCTCGAGCTGGTGTTCCGCGCGCAGCAGGTGCACCGCGAGCATTTCGACCCGCAGGCGGTGCAGTTGTCGACGCTGCTGTCGATCAAGACCGGCGGCTGCCCGGAAGACTGCGGCTACTGCCCGCAGTCGGCCCACCACGAGGCCGGCGTGCCGGCCGGCAAGCTGATGGGGCTGGACGAGGTGCTGAGCGCCGCGCGCGACGCGCAGGCGCAGGGCGCGACGCGCTTCTGCATGGGCGCCGCCTGGCGCAGCCCGAAGGACCGCGACATCGAGCGCGTGGCCGAGATGGTGCGCGGCGTCGGCGCGCTCGGCCTGGAGACCTGCATGACGCTCGGCATGCTGGAGGCCGCCCAGGCGCAGGCGCTGAAAGACGCCGGCCTCGACTACTACAACCACAACCTCGACACCGACCCCGGCTTCTACGGCCAGGTGATCGGCACCCGCACCTACCAGGACCGGCTGGACACGCTGGGCCACGTGCGCGAGGCCGGCATCAAGGTGTGCTGCGGCGGCATCGTCGGCATGGGCGAATCGCGTGCGCAGCGCGCCGGGCTGGTCGCGCAGCTCGCCAACCTCGATCCGTATCCCGAGTCGGTGCCGATCAACAACCTGGTGCAGGTGGAAGGCACGCCGCTGGCCGGCACCGAGGCGCTGGACCCGTTCGAGTTCGTCCGCACGATCGCGGTGGCGCGGCTGACGATGCCGCGCGCGATGGTGCGCCTGTCGGCCGGGCGCGAGCAGATGGACGACGCCTTGCAGGCGCTGTGCTTCCTGGCCGGCGCGAATTCGATCTTCTACGGCGACCGGCTGCTGACCACCTCCAACCCGCAGGCGCAGCGCGACCGCGCGCTGTTCGAGCGGCTGGGCCTGACGGCGACGGCCGGCGCGTGACTGCGTCGCCGCATCCGCTCGGGCGGCCGTTCGTCGACGACGCCTTCCTGCGCGACCCCTACCCCACCTACGCCGCGCTGCGCGAGGCCGGCCCGCTGCTGTGGAGCGAGGAGTTCTTCGGCGGCGCGTGGCTGATGACGCGCCATGCCGACGTGGACGCGGTGCTGCGCGACCCGCGTTTCTCGGCCCGGCGCACCGGCGGCTGGGTGATGCGCGAGGCCGGCGACCGGCAGGAGCTGCAAGGGCTGCAGCGCCTGTTCGCCCGCGCGCTGCTGTTCCTCGACGCGCCCGACCACACCCGGCTGCGCCGCGTGATGAACGCCGGCTTCCGCGCCGACGCGATGCAGCGGCTCGCGCCGCGCATCGAGCGCTGCGCCGACGAGCTGCTGGACGCGGTCGACCCGCACGCCGGCTTCGATGCCATCGCGGCCGTCGCGCGCGTGCTGCCGGCGCGCGTGATCGCGATGCTGATGGGCGTGGACGGCGGCGAGCGCGACGAGGTGATGGCCTGGTCGGACGACATCGCCGAATTCATCGGCGCGCCCGAACCGTCGCACGGCCAGGCGCGGCGCGCGCAGGCGGCGCTGCTCGGGCTCGCAGGCGGCGCTGCTCGGGCTGGCGCGCTGCTTCGAAGCGCTCGTCGAGCAGCGCCGGCAAGCGCCGCAGGACGACCTGGTCAGCCGGCTGGTTCAGGCCGAGGCGGCGGGCGAGATCGAATCCGGCGTCGAGTTGCTCGCGCAGTGCGTGATGCTGCTGTTCGCCGGCCACGAGACCACGCGCAACCTGCTCGGCAACGGCCTGCACGCGCTGCTGGCGCATCCCGGCGCCTGGGCCTCGCTGCAGCGCGACCCGGCCGGGCTGCCCGCGGCGGTGCGCGAAGTGCTGCGCTACGACAGCCCGGTGCAGTACACCGGCCGCCGCGTGGCGACCGACCTCGACTGGCACGGCCGGCGGCTGCGCCGCGGCGACCTGGTCGTCGCGCTGATCGGCTCCGCCAACCGCGACCCGGCGCGCCACGATTCGCCCGACCGGCTGGACCTGGCGCGCCGCGGCGGGCCGGTGCTCTCCTTCGGCGCCGGGCCCCACGTGTGCATCGGCGCGGCGCTGTCGCTGATGGAGGCCGAGATCGTGTTCGGCCGCATGGCGCGGCGCTGGCCGGGGCTGCGCATCGGCGGCGGGCCGGTGGCGTGGAACGGGAACGCGGTGTACCGGGGCCTGGCGGCGCTGAGCGTCACGACCGGCAGCATGCCGCTGATGGCTGCGGCCGGGGCGGCGGGCCGGGAGGCGCTCGACTGCGTCGGGACCTGACGGCGGAACCGGCTTCGCACCCGGCCGCAGGGGGGCGGGGCGGGCCACGGAGGCGGCGGCCGTCGCCGTCGCCGTCGCCGTCGCGGCCGGCCCGGCGACAGCTCCCCGAAACCCCGCGTGCTCAAGTCGGCACGCCGGCGGCCGAAACCGGAAGAGTCGAAACCCGATCGACTCGTCCCTGGGAAGTCGTCCATGTCCAGCCAGTCGCCTGCATTCAAGAAATCCCCGCGCAAGGCCTTCGTCGAGCGCCGCGCCGAGCCGGGGCGCATCGGCTCTCTGCGTTGGCTGAAGGGCCTGCTCGCCCGCCCGCTGACGCTGGAGCGGCGCGACCGCCACTGGCACCTCACGCTCGTCGAACGCCGCCGTGCGCGGCCGTCGGACCCGCTGGCATCGCTGTACGCGCTGCGCGCCGAACTGCGCACACGGCTGCTGGCACACCGCGACAACCACGGCACCCGGTCCATCCGCCACCTGGTGTACCTGCACCGGGAACTCGGCCGCGAGGGCTGGCGCGCCGTCGACGCGCTGCCCGGCAAGGCGATCGCCAAGGCGCTCGCGCAGGCCGAGATGCTGGTCGGCGACGAACCCTTTGCCGAACTGACGATGCTGATCGAACGCCTGCGCCTGGCCCAGGTGGCCGCGAGCACGCGCTCCGGGCCGCACACGGACGTACCGGACATCGACTCCGTCGATGCGCTCGAGGTCTCCGAGGCGACCCACGAGGAGTTCGAGGAGATGGAGCGGAGCTGGATCGGAACGCTGCCGCCGGACATGGCGCTGCCGGGCCGCGGAAGCTGACCCGGACGCCCCGGCGGCAGCCGCCGCGCCGGCCTGCCTGCCGGCCGGCCCGTCGCCACTGTGTATTCCGCCGTACAGAGCGCGCCGGCCTGCGCGCGTATGCTCCGCGTCGGTGCACGGCGCGTGTCGCGCCGTTCGCTCCACCCTCACCGGCACAAGGAGAGAGACGATGTCCCAGGACAAGAAGTCACAGACGAACAGCGCAGGCCTCAACCCGTTCGGCGACCTGAGCGCGATGCTCGAACAGTTCCAGGTTCCCGGTGTCGACATGACGGCGTTCATCGAGGCGCGGCGCAAGGACGTCGAGGCGCTCGCCCAGGCCAACCAGGCCGCCTACGAAGCAATGCAGGCGCTCGCGCGCACGCAAAGCGACATGCTGGCCCAGGCGATGCAGGGCATGCAGGCCTCGGCCCAGGGCCTGGCCGGCGGCGCGGCCGGCATGCCCGACCCGGCCAAGCAGGCCGAGGTGGCCCGCGAGGCCTGGCAGAAGATGCTGGCCGACGTGACCACCCTCGCCGAGATGGCCTACAAGTCGCAGGCCGAAGCACTTGCCAGCCTCGGCGGGCGGGCGAAGGAAAACATCGAGGAAGTGCAGCAGATGCTGCGGCCCAAGCAGGGCTGAGGCGCTGGCCGCCGGACGGGCCCTGTCAGGCCGGTCCGGCCCCTTTTTGTGGCCGACTGGTGCCCGACGCCGCTCTTGCGGGTCGTGCTGCACGGCAGCGTCGATTTTCCGCACGCCACTTCGTCGTGATGTCAGAGTCGCCCCCGGTTCCCGGATCACGCCCGGGCCCACGCGGCTCCCCCCACGGACTCACGGAGAAACGACGATGCGAGTGATGGTGATGGTCAAGGCCACGAGCCAATCCGAGGCCGGCGAGATGCCGGGCACCGAACTGCTGGCCGCGATGGGCCGGTTCAACGAGGAACTCGTCAAGGCCGGCGTGATGCTCGCCGGCGAAGGCCTGCACCCGAGCGTGCGCGGCAAGCGGGTGCGCTTCTCGGGCAGCGGCCGCACGGTGATCGACGGGCCGTTCGCCGAGACCAAGGAACTCGTCGCCGGCTTCTGGCTGTGGCAGGTCCGGTCGATGGACGAGGCCGTCGAATGGGTGCGGCGCTGCCCGAACCCGATGGACGGCGAATCCGAGATCGAGATCCGCCCGGTGTTCGAGGCCGAGGATTTCGGCGCCGAGTTCACGCCGGAGTTGCGGGCCCAGGAAGAGCGGCTGCGGGCCGAGATCGAGGGCGGGGCGAAGACGACTTGAAACGACTACGCGGGGGCCGCCATCGCCTTCGCCACCGGCCCCGACGATTCCCGCACGACCAGTTCGGTCGGTAGCGTCAACTGCGGCGTCGCCGCGCCGAGCCCGGCGATCATCGCGAGCAGCGTGCTCACGGCCGCGCGGCCGAGTTCGTCGACGGGTTGGCGCACCGTCGTCAGCGCCGGGTGCCACTGCGCGGCCGCCGGCAGGTCGTCGAATCCGACGACCGAGATGTCCTGCGGGATGCGCAGGCCGCCCTGCTGCAGCACCGCCATCACGCCGAAGGCGCTGACGTCGTTGGCCGCGAACACCGCGGTCGGCCGCTTCTTCAGTCTCAGGATGCCCTCGGCGGCGCGCCGCCCGCATTCGAGCGTGTAGTCCCCGTCGAACACGAGCGCGCTGTCACGCTCGAGGCCGAGCACGGCAACCGAATCGTCGTAGGCGCGGCGCCGTTCGAACCCCGACTCCAGCGCCTCGGCGCCGCCGACGTAGGCGATGCGCCGGTGCCCGAGCGATGCCAGGTGGGCCAGCGCGGAGCGCGCGCCGCCGTAGCTGTCTGCGGCGATCGACGGGAACTCGGCGTGCGAGCGCGGGTGGTCGATCGTCAGCACCGGGATGCGTGCGCGCGACAGCGTCTGCACGTAGCCGTGCTCGTAGGGCAGCACGGCGATCACGCCGTCGGTGAACTGCTGCACGAGCTGCATCACGCCGCCGGCCGGGCGCCGCTCGTAGTCGATCACCGCGGCGACCAGCACGTCGTGCCCGGCGGCGGCGCCGGCGCGTGCGATCCCGGTCACCAGCGCGGCGACGAAGGGCTCGTCCAGCCCCGAGGCCAGCACGCCGATCACGCGGCTGTTGCCGGTGACCAGCTTGCGCGCGACGCGGTTCGTCTCGTAGCCCATGTCGTCGGCGAGCTTGCGGATGGCGGTGCGCGTCTCTTCCGAGACGCCGGCCTGCCCGCTCAGCGCGCGCGATGCCGTCATCGCAGACACGCCGGCGGCGGCGGCGATCTGCGCCAGGGTGGGATTCGGTCGGGTGGGCGGCATGGCGGACTGTCTCGGGGCGTGCCGGCGATCTTACGTTAGCTAACGACACTCATCACGTTGATATCAGCGTTTGCACCAATGCGTTTCTAAAACGTTATCGCTAACGTTCAGTCTACCGAAAACACCCGACCCCAGGAGACGCCCTGTGAAAGCCACGCCGCTCGCCACCCTCGCACTTGCCGCCGCCAGCCTCTGCACCGCCGCCGCCGCGCAGGACAAGACCATCACCGAATGGGACGTGCAGACCCAGGGCGTGCCGGCCAAGATCCTGCAGGACGCCGCGGCCCGCTTCGAGAAGGCGAACCCCGGCTACAAGGCGGCGCGCTCGCAGATCCCGAACGACGCGTTCAAGACCAAGCTGAAGATCGCCTTCGGCGCCAACGAGCCGCCCTGCGTGTTCACGAACTGGGGCGGCGGCGCGCTGCGCGAGTACGTCAAGGCCGGGCAGGTCGCCGACCTGACGCCCTACCTGGCGAAGGACGCCGCGTTCAAGGACCGCTTCATCGGCAACGCCTTCGACGCCGCCGTCTCGGGCGGCAAGATCTGGGCGGTGCCGGCCGAGGACACCGCGGTGGCGGTCATCTACTACAACACCGAGCTGTTCGCGAAGAACGGGCTCGTGCCGCCCAAGACCTGGCCGGAGCTGCTGACGCTGGTCGACAAGCTGAAGGCGCAGGGCATCGCGCCGTTCGCGCTCGCCAACAAGCCGAAGTGGCCGGGCTCGATGTACTTCATGTACCTGGTCGATCGCCTGGGCGGGCCCGAGGTGTTCCAGAAGGCCGCCGCGCGCGCGCCGGGCGGCAGCTTCGCCGATCCGGTGTTCGTCGAGGCCGGGCGCAAGCTGCAGGAACTGGTGAAGGCCGGCGCCTTCGCGCAGGGCTTCAACGGGCTCGACTACGACGTCGGCGCATCGCGCCGCCTGATGTACTCCGGCAAGGCCGCGATGACGCTGATGGGCACCTGGGAAAGCTCGTCGTTCAAGAACGAGAACCCGGAGTTCTTCAAGAAGGTCGATTTCTTCGCCTTCCCGACGATCCCCGGCGGCAAGGGCGGCAGCGGCGTCGTCGGCTCGGTCGGCAACAACTTCTACAGCGTCTCGCGCGCCTGCAAGTCGCCGGACGCGGCCTTCGCGCTGATCAAGAGCTTCGTCGACGACGAGGCGGTGGCCGCGCGCGTCGCCGACAACCGCATCCCGCCGGTGAAGGGCCTGAAGGTGACCGACCCGGCGCTGCAGCGCGTGCTCAAGCTCGTGGCCGACGCGCCGACGGTGCAGCTCTGGTACGACCAGGAACTGCCGCCGCAGCTCGCCGAACTGCACAAGGACACGGTGCAGGCGCTGTTCGGGTTGTCGATGACGCCCGAGGAGGCGGCGCAGAAGATGGAAGCGCTGGCCGGCCAGTTGCTGCACTGACGCACGGGGATCGCCATGGCCATGCAAGGCACCCTGCCCGCGGCGGCCCACGCGCCGCAACCGCGCCGGATCGACGCCCGCTCGCTGGCGCCGGCCCTGTTTCTCGCACCGGCGGTCGCGCTGCTGCTCGCCTTCCTGGTCTGGCCGCTGGTCGAGAGCTTCCGGCTCTCGACCTTCGAGTGGAACGGCCTGGGCGAAGGGCAGCGCTTCGTCGGCCTTTCGAACTGGGCCACGCTGATGCACGACGGGCTGTTCTGGTCGGCGCTCGGCAACAACCTGATCCTCGGCGTGCTGTCGGTGCTGATCCAGCTGCCGATCGCGCTCGCGCTCGCGCTGCTGCTCGACAAGGCCGGCCGCGGCTCGCGCACGCTGAAGATCCTGTACTTCCTGCCGCTGCTGTTCTCGAGCGTCGCGCTCGGCGTGATCTTCAAGAACATCTACGACCCGAACTTCGGGCCGGTCAACGCCACGCTCACCGCGCTGGGCCTGCCCGGCCTCGCGCAGGACTGGCTGGGCGACCGGCGCTGGGCGCTGGCGGCCGTCGTCGGCGTGGTCTGCTGGCAGAACGTGCCGTTCTACATGATCCTGTTCCTCGCCGGGCTGTCGTCCTTCCCGCCCGAGCTGAACGAGGCCGCGACGCTGGACGGCGCCCGCCCGTCGACGATCTTCTGGAAGCTGAAGCTGCCGCACCTGCAGGGCACCGTGCGCACCGCCGCGATGCTCGCCGTGATCGGCTCGCTGCGCTACTTCGACCTGATCTACGTGATGACCGGCGGCGGCCCGGAAGGCGCCTCCGAGCTGATGGCGACCTACATGTACCGCACCGTGTTCGCATCGTTCCAGCTCGGCTACGGCAGCACGATCGCCGCGGCGATGTTCCTCGTCGTCACGCTGATCGCCGGCATCGGCATGCGCGCCACCCGGCGCTTCGAGACGGAGGTCTGAGACCATGTCCGCCACCACCCCCCTCGCCCTGCCGGGGCTGCCCAACGAGTCGCGCCCGCTCGTGCGCAGCGTCGTCTGGCTGCTCGCGCTCGCCTGGCTCGCGATCACGCTGTCGCCGCTCGCCTTCGTCGTGTTCACCAGCCTGAAGTCGCAGGCCGAGACCTTCGACAGCCCGGTGTGGGCGCTGCCGCGTGCGCTGGACTTCAGCCACTACGCCGCCACGCTGGCCGGCGGCTTCCTGGGCTACCTGCGCAACAGCGTGTTCGTCGTGGCCACGTCGGTGGCGCTGATCGTCAGCGTCAGCGCGATGGCGGCCTACGCGCTGGCGCGGCTGAAGTTCCGCCTCGCCCAGCCGCTGTTCGCGCTGATCGTCGCCGGGATGATCGTGCCGCTGCACATCACGCTGGTGCCCATCTACCTGATGACGCGAGCCATCGGCCTGTACGACACGCCGTTCGCGCTGATCGGGCCGTACGTCGCGACCAGCCTGCCGGTGTCGATCTTCATCCTCGCCGAGTTCATGCGCCAGATTCCGCGCGAGCTCGAAGAGGCGGCCGAGCTCGACGGCTGCGGCCCGTTCACGATCTTCGCCAAGGTGTTCCTGCCGCTGTCCGGGCCGGGCATCGCGACGGTGGCGATCTACAACGGCATCGGCCTGTGGAACGAATTCATCTTCGCCTACGTGCTGACCTCGTCGCCGTCCAACCGCACGCTGCCGCTGGCGCTGTGGGATTTCCAGGGCCAGTACGCCTCGAACATCCCCGCGATGCTCGCCGTGGTGGTGCTGACCTCGCTGCCGCTGATCGTTGCCTACGCCTTCGGCCAGGAACGAATCGTCAAGGGAATGATGGCCGGCTCCCTCAAGGGCTGAGGAACTTCGAGATGACCCAGATCACGCTTCAATCGGTACACAAGACCTACGCCGGCGGCGTGCAGGTGATTCGCGACGTCGATCTCGACATCGGCGCCGGCGAGTTCTGCGTCTTCCTCGGCCCCTCGGGCTGCGGCAAGAGCACGCTGCTGCGCATGGTGGCCGGCCTCGAATCGATCACCGCCGGCGAGCTGCGCATCGGCGGCGCGCGCATGAACGAGGTGCCCGCCTCGCGCCGCCAGGTGGCGATGGTGTTCCAGAACTATGCGCTGTACCCGCACATGAGCCTATACGAGAACATGGCGTTCGGGCTGCGCCAGGCCCGCGTCGACAAGGCCGAGATCGAGCGCCGCGTGCAGGACGCGGCGAAGATCCTGCAGATCACGCACCTGCTCGACCGCCTGCCGAAGGCGCTGTCCGGCGGCCAGCGCCAGCGCGTCGCGATCGGCCGCGCGATCGTGCGCCAGCCCAGCGTGTTCCTGTTCGACGAGCCGCTTTCCAACCTCGACGCCGCGCTGCGCGTGCACATGCGCAGCGAGATCGCGCGCCTGCACCGCGAGTTCAACCGCGCCAGCGCGATCTACGTGACGCACGACCAGACCGAGGCGATGGCGCTGGCCGACAAGATCGTGCTGCTGCGCGCCGGCCCCGCGGCGCTGGAGCACGGCAGCATCGCGCAGGTCGGCACGCCGATGGAGCTGTACCACGCGCCGCGCGACCGCTTCGTCGCCGGCTTCATCGGCTCGCCGCGCATGAACTTCCTGCCGGCGACGGTCGCCGCCGTCGAGGGTGCCCGGCTCACGCTGGCGCTCGAGCCCGAAGGCGGCGGCACCGAGCGCGTGCGGCTCGCGCCGGCGCTGGCCGAGCCGCCGGCACCGGGCACCCGCGTGACCCTCGGCATCCGGCCGGAGCACCTGCAGCCTGCCGACGACCACAGCGGCCCCCCCCGCACCAGTGACGCGACCATCACGCGCCGCGTCCGCCAGGTCGAGCACTTCGGCGAATGCAGCGTCGTCTACCTGGACGGCGGCGCGGACGACCTGATCGCCAAGGTGATCGGCCACAGCGCCGCGCGCCCCGGCGACAGCGCGACGTTCTCGATGCCCTCCGAGCACTGCCACCTCTTCGACGCGCACGGCTTCGCACTGCCGCGCCGACCTGCCTGACCCCACCATGACCACACCGACCTACCAGGACCCGACGCAACCCGTCGCCGAGCGCGTGCGTGACCTGCTCGCGCGCATGACGCTGCCCGAGAAGATCGCGCAGCTGCACGCCTTCTGGCTGATCCTCGACGAGCACGGCCGGCACCGCGTGCGCCCCGGCGAGGCCTTCATCGGCAGCAGCGATCCGGCCACGCTGCAGCAGCGCCTCGCGCTCGGCGTCGGCCAGATCACGCGGCCGCTCGGCACCCACGGCATCGACGCCGCCACCGGGCTGCGGGCGCTGAACCGCCTGCAACGGTTCCTGAAGCAGGAGACGCGGCTGGGCATCCCGGCGCTGTCGCACGAGGAATGCCTGATGGGGCTGATGTCGCGCGACGGCACGCTGTTCCCGTCGCCGCTCGCGCTGTCGGCCACCTGGAACCCGGCGCTGGTGGAGGCGGTCGGCGCGGCGATCGGCGACGAATGCCGTGCCGTCGGCTGCCAGCAGGGGCTGGCGCCGGTGCTCGACGTCTCGCGCGACGTGCGCTGGGGCCGCACCGAAGAGACCTTCGGCGAAGACCCGTACCTCGTCGGCCTGATGGGCGTGGCCTACGTGCGCGGCCTGCAGGGCCCGCGGCGCGACCTGCTGGCCACGCTGAAGCACTACGTCGGCCATTCGGCGAGCGAGGGCGCGCGCAACCATGCGCCGGTGAACGTCGGCTGGCGCACGCTGAACGACGTGTTCCTGCTGCCGTTCGAGATGGCGGTCAAGCTCGCCGACGCCGGCTCGGTGATGCCCGCCTACCACGACATCGACGGCGAGCCCTGCCACGCGTCGCGCCACCTGATCACCGAGGTGCTGCGCGAGCAGTGGGGCTTCGATGGGCTGGTCGTCGCGGACTACGTCGGCGTGAGCCTCTTGTACCAGCACCACGGCGTTGCGCACGATGCCGCCGAGGCCGCCGCGCTGGCGTTCAACGCCGGGCTCGATGTCGAGCTGCCGGGCGACGACTGCGCACAACACCTGGCCACCGCGATCGAGCGCGGGCTGATCACGCCGACGCAGATCGACGAGACCGTCGCCCGCGTGCTCGAACACAAGTTCCGCCTCGGCCTGTTCGAGCAATCGTTCGACGACACGGCCGAGCCGCCCGCGCTGCGCAGCCCCGCCGCGCTCGCCACCGCCCGCGAGGCGGCTCGGCAGTCCATCGTCGTGCTCGACAACCGCGGCGGCGCGTTGCCGCTGGACCCGGCGCGCCGCCCGCGCATCGCGCTGATCGGGCCGACCGCCGACGACCCGCTGGCGCTGCTGTCGGGCTACAGCTACCCGGCGCACGTGGTGGTGCACGACCAGGCCGAACGCACCGACCACATCGTCACGCTGCGCGCCGGCCTGGAGGCGGTGTACGGCGCCGACCGGATCCACCATGAGCGCGGCTGTCACATCATCGAGGAGCGCCGGACCGGCGCGCCGGTGTTCCCCGGCGACGTGCGCGACGGCGCGGCGCTGCAACGCTCGCCGGTATCGACCCGCACCGACGGCATCGCCGCGGCGGCCGAGGCCGCGAAGCAGGCGGACATCGCGATCGTCTGCGTGGGCGATCTCGCCGGCCTGTTCCAGACCGGCACGATCGGCGAAGGCTCCGACACCGACAGCCTGGCGCTCCCCGGCGTTCAGCAGCAACTGCTCGAAGCCGTGGTCGCGACCGGCACGCCCACGATCGTGGTGCTGACGAGTGGCCGCCCCTACGACCTGGGCGGCCTGGAAGACCGGCTCGCCGCCTGCGTGATGGCCTTCGCCGGCGGCCAGCAGGCCGGCCCGGCGCTGGCCGACGTGATCGCCGGCCGCGTGCCGCCGTCCGGCCGACTGACGGTTTCGGTGCCCCACAGCGCCGGCGCGGTGCCGTACTTCTACAACCACAAGCTCAAGAGCGCCGGCACGCCGGTCGCGTTGCACTTCGGCAGCCGCTACCCGTTCGGCCACGGTTCGAGCCTGACCACCTTCGACTACCGCGCGCTGGACGTGGCCGCCGGGCCGGTCCCGATCGACGGCGGCGAGATCGTGCTGAGCTTCGAGCTGGAGAACACCGGCACGCGGGCCGGCGTCGAGGTGCCGCAGCTCTACGTGCACGACCGCCACGCCAGCGTCGTGCGCCCCGTGCAGGAACTGAAGGCATTCGCCCGCGTCGAGCTCGCGCCCGGCGAGGCCGCGCGGGTCACCTGGCGCGTACCGGTGGACATGCTCGGCTTCACCGGCATGGCCGGCACGCGCATCGTCGAGCCCGGCGACTTCGACCTGCGGATCGGCGCATCGAGCGCCGACATCCGGCTGCGCGCGAGCGTCGCCGCCACCGGTTCCACCCGCACGCTGCCGCGCGACTGGCGGATGACGAGCCACGCCGACGTGCACCGGCTCTGACTCCTCTCCCGAAGCCCGCCCCGAACCCAACCCGCCCCCGACCAAGGACCCCACCCCATGCCCAGCATCTTCTCGACCATCGACCCGATCCGCTACGAAGGACCGGAAACCGACAACCCGCTCGCCTTCCGCTGGTACGACGCGAAGCGCATCGTGCTCGGCAAGCCGCTCGCCGAGCACCTGCGCGCGGCCGCCTGCTACTGGCACACCTTCTGCTGGCGCGGCGAAGACGTGTTCGGCCTCGGCCAGACGATGTTCGACCGCCCCTGGTTCACCGAGCCCGACCCGGTGAAGGCGGCGAACCTGAAGCTGGATGCCGCGTTCGACTTCTTCGAGCGGCTGACCGTGCCCTACTGGTGCTTCCACGATCGCGACGTGGCCCCCGAGGGAGCGACGCTGGCCGAATCCAACCGCATCCTCGACGGCCTGCTGGAACGTGCCGCGGGCAAGATGCAGGCGAGCGGCGTGAAGCTGCTGTGGGGCACGGCCAACCTGTTCTCGCACGGCCGCTTCATGAGCGGCGCGGCGACCAATCCCGACCCCGAGGTCTATGCCTACGCCGCCGCGCAAGTGAAGCACGTGCTCGAATGGACGCAGCGCCTGAACGGCGAGAACTACGTGCTGTGGGGCGGCCGCGAAGGCTACGAGACGCTGCTGAACACCGACATGGCGCGCGAGCTGGACCACCATGGGCGCTTCCTCGCCGCGGTGGTCGAGCACAAGCACAAGATCGGCTTCAAGGGCGCGATCCTGATCGAGCCCAAGCCGCAGGAGCCGACCAAGCACCAGTACGACTACGACACCGCGTCGGTCTACGGCTTCCTGAAGCGCTACGGCCTGGAGAACGAGGTCAAGGTCAACCTCGAAGTCAACCATGCCACGCTGGCCGGCCACAGCTTCGAGCACGAGGTGGCGACCGCACGCGCGCTCGGCATCCTCGGTTCGATCGATGCCAACCGCGGCGACGAGCAGCTCGGCTGGGACACCGACCAGTTCCCGAACAACCACGTGGCGCTGGTGCCGGCGATGCTGGAGATCATCCGCAACGGCGGGCTCGGCAGCGGCGGGATGAACTTCGACGCCAAGGTGCGGCGCCAGAGCCTGGACGCCGAGGACCTGTTCCACGGCCACGTCGGCGGGCTCGACACGCTGGCCCGCGCCTTCCTGTGCGCCGCCGCCATCCACGAGGCGGGCGACCTCGATCGCAGCGTCAGCGAGCGCTACGCCGGCTGGGACGGCACGCTCGGCCGCCGCATCGAGGGCGGCGCCAGCCTGGACGAACTCGCGCAGCTCGTGCACGCGCAAGGCCTGTCGCCACAGCCGCGTTCGGGCCGGCAGGAGCGGCTGGAGAACCTGATCAACCGGCACGTCTGAGACGTCGGCCATCCTTCCGCAGCGGTCGGAGCGGCAGGGGCACGGGCGGACATGTCGGCGCGGCGAAGGCAAGGGCGGGCAGGTCGGAGCGGCGAAGGCGCGGGCGGGCAGGTCGGAGCGGCGAAGGCGCGGGCGGGCAGGTCGGCGCGGCGAAGGCGCGT